>CAYJNS010000030.1:7459-13146 GCA_964371745.1 uncultured Muribaculaceae bacterium | reverse complement strand
ATTTTTTTTATAACCTCAATCATTATACACACCTCGTCTTTTCTTATAATTATTATAACATATTTTAAATTAATAACAATTCGTATTATTTTATGTTATTATACATATATGAGGTGAAGATATGAGAAAAATATTTTTAACTAGTTCTATGGGTACTAGTATTAAAGTTGATGGTGAAAAAATACCATGTAAAATGGATAATACAAATAATATGATTGAAAGAATAAACTCTTCATTATTAAAACAAAATAAATTAGTAATTATAGTAAGTGATCCGAGTGATTTTGAAAGAAATGATTTTTTTCATAAGATTAATATTGAAGCTTTTAAATAGAAATAAAGATAATATAAAAAATATTATTGCTAATGCTGATTTAATTATATTAGGTGGAGGACATGTTCCTACACAAAACAAATGGTTTAAAGAAATAAAACTTAAAGAATTATTAAAAAGTTATGATGGCGTATTAATTGGAATGAGCGCTGGATCTATGAACTGTGCTAGTACTGTTTATTCTCCACAAGAAGATGAAAGTGATTTTCTAGATGAAAACTATCAAAAATGGATAGATGGTTTAGGAATAACTTCAATAAATGTGTTACCACATTATAAAGAATATATAATTGAAGAAATAAATAGATTAAAAATAAAAGAAGATATTATTCTTCCTGATAGTTATAAACATCCTATATATAGTTTAAATGATGGATCATTTATTGAATTAGATGAAAATGAATTAATAATATATGGTGACTGTTATAAAATACATAATGGTGAAATAAAAAAAATATGTGAAAAAGGAAATTCAAAAGTATTAATGAGAATGTAAAAAAACTGATATTTCAATCTAATCGAAATATCAGTTTTAATATTAAACTCTTTATTATCGTTTAATTATTTATGCTTTTTTGTAAAAATGAAATGTATTTTTATTTAATAAATTCTTCTATTACTTTATACATTTCAGTATAAGGGTTTGCTTCTACTTTTTGAAGTTTTTTATTATTTTGCAATTGATATTTTTCAAGTTTTTTTGAATTAGTTATAGCTGTTTTTAATTTATCTTCAATATTTGGGTATATGTCACAATTTTTTTCATATTTTGGATAATAAGTTCTTAATTTTTCAATTACTTCATAATTATTAACCGTAGCTGTTGAATAATAGTAATGCAGCAAAAACCATAACTCTATACACGGCGATGATACTATAGGATTAATATTATTTTCTTCTGCTAATTTAATTGCAGCATCAATTTGCATATTTTTTTCTACTTTAATATCTGTATCAAATAAACAATATGCTATATCATCTTCTAATAAATCTAATTCCAGAATGTTCGATTTTTTAATAGTTTGTTTAACTAAACTAACTGGGTCGGTTTCATTGCCTGGAACATACTTTATTATATAATCATTATCTCTTTTTGAAAAATTATTCAAATAATTCTTTTCGGTTTTATTACTACCTTCAAATGATACTAATATTATTCTTTTGGTTTTACGTTTACCAATATTTCTCTTTCTATCTTGACTCATAATATTCACTTAAAAATCTAAATTATTTTCTAAAAATGGAATAGCTCCATATCTACCTAATAAATATCCTTTTTCAATATTTTCAGTTTTTCTTACAGAGAAATCATCTAGCGGATATATTATAGAAGATTCATCTTCTGAATTTTTCTCTGTAAACCATATTTGATCTCTACGTAACAATTCAAGGTCTAACAAATTAGTATCATGTGTATTAAAAATCAATTGCGAACCTTTTTTATTAATTTCTATATTGTTAAATATTTCTATTATATACTTTACTATATAAGGATGCAAGCTTTTATCAAATTCATCAATAATTAACAATTTTCCATTATCAAGTACATCTTTGATAACTGGAATAAAGGAAAATATAACTTGTGTTCCTAAAGATTCCTCTGAAATGTCGAATTCATATTCTTCATCATTAATTATATGTTTAGTATTAACTTTATATATTGGACTATCTATTGGAATTAAATTTTTAACAACTTCTGGAAAAGACATTAGTTTTTCATCAGTCATTTTTTCTTCAACAATATTATATCCTTTGATGTTAAAATCTGCTTTTTTTAAAAAATTTAATGCAAAATTTTCTAATATTTTTTCATGATCGTTATAATACATATTATAAGAATACGAATTAAGTTGTTCGTGTGACATAACAACACCTATTTTCTCTGTTAAAAATTCAAATGCTGATTTTGTTTTATCATAATTCCAGTTAGTAGCAGTTGCAATAAAAAATTTGTTTGGAGTGTTTTTTCTTTTTATATCGTTAAGAAACTTTTCGTCAGTTAAATTAAAAGAATAATTATCTATATTATCGCGAGAGAAAATTTTTACAGGTCTACCATTTGGATAATAGGTTAAATATTCCTCATACACATTTTTTCTATCAGCTTTAAATCCGTATAAATATCTAATTCCATCTATTATAAATTTTATTTCAAACTCACTTGGCTTACTTATTGTATCTTTATCTAGTTTAAATGGTACAGTTGAAAGTAAAACATTAGGTGTAAAATAATTAGAGTGTTTAATCATACTACTAATTATAGTTAATATTTTAAATAGATTTGTTTTTCCAGATGCATTAGCCCCATAAATGGCAGTCATTTTTAGGATTTTATCCTTTCCTATTTTTATGTAATTATCCTCAAGTTCATTATCAGATGATGCAAGCATGGTAAAAGTATTTTTATTTTTAAATGACAAAAAATTTGTCACACTAAATTCTATAAGCATAATATCAGCTCCTCTGATACTATTATATGCAGATTTCAATTAAAAATCAACCATTTTAATGAAATTAAATGCTATTTTTGCATTTTATTTGCAAATTCGACTATTTAATTAAAAAAATAGAACTTTATAATATATTTTTATAAAAAAATATATCTCATGAAAACAATTAGAAATCAATCTGAACTATATTTTAAAAAGAGAAAAATAGACTCAAATCTATTTTCAATAACCATATATATATACATTATTTAATGTAATTATGCTATTTAATAAATAAAAATATATTTCAATAATTATCTTATATAAAATCAAAAAAACGAGGATAACTTTCGTTATCCTCTTCAGGGGGTTTTGGTTGATTAACCTCACAATTAGATCGTAAAGATTAATCAATTATAAGCATGATATCTATCATGCTATATTCAGTTTATAATATATACTATAGTTTGTCAACTTAGATTAAATAAGTTGTTTACAAATTTAATTTTCCTTTACACTTATTTAACTATTTTAACAGCAGTACCATAAACTAATATTTCTGCAGCCCCTACTGTTACAGTTGATGAAGTAAACCTTACATTTATTATAGCATCTGCATTAAGGCTTTCTGCTTTTTCTATCATTCTTTTAGTAGCAATATTTCTTGCTTCTTCCATCATTTTAGTATATGATTTTAATTCCCCTCCAACAATCGTTTTAAAGCTTTGACCTATATCTTTTATAGCATTTTTACTTTGAATAGTACTACCACTAACAAGTTCTAAAACCTCATATTCTTTCCCTAAATTTTCTGTATTAACTAATAACATTTTATTTCCTCCTTCTAAGTTAATTTATTTATATTATCAACAATATTTTTATAATATATTTCATTTTCATATAATTTATTATTAACAAACTCTTCAGCATCTTTTTGAGCTTGCATAACAATTTTAATATCTTTTTTCAAATCTGCTAGTTTAAATACCATATCACCACTTTGTTTAGTTCCAAAAAGATCACCTTCTCTTCTATTTTCAAAGTCTTTTTCAGTTATATAAAAACCATCATTACTTTCTTCCATTACTTTTAATCTTTTATTATCATGATCTGATACTAAAAAGCAATATGACTGTGAATCACCTCTTCCTACTCTACCTCTAAGCTGATGAAGTGTAGCAAGACCAAATCTTTGAGCATCAAATATTGCCATTACTGTTGCATTAGGTACATCAATACCAACTTCAATAACTGTTGTTGATATTAATATATTAATTTTATTTTCTAAGTATTCATTCATTATTGAATCTTTTTCATCTTGTTTCATAGCTCCATGAATAACTTTTACACTTGCTTTATCTTTAAATGCTAACTTAAATTTTTCTAAAAGTTTAGTAACACTTACTAAATCACTATCTTCACTTTCTTCAATTAATGGTGATACTACAAATATTTGTTTATTATTTTTTATCTCTTCATACATTTTTTGAAGTAATATTTTTATATCTTCATTTTTAACAATTGATGTAATTATTTCTTTTCTACCTACTGGTTTAGTTTTTATAATTGATACATCAGAATCTCCGTATAATACTAACGCATATGTTCTTGGTATAGGTGTAGCAGATAAATAAAGAACATCTGGGTTTATTCCTTTATTCTCTAAATTCTTTCTTTGAATAACTCCAAATCTATGTTGCTCATCTGTAATAACTAATCCTAAGTTTTTAAATATTACATCTTCACTTATTAAAGCATGAGTTCCAATAAGTAAATCTATTTCACCAGAAAGTAATCTTTTTTTAATATTATCTTTTTCTTTTTTAGTTAATTTACCTGTAATAAGCTCTACACTAATTTTTAATCCTTTTAAATACTTTAATATACTTTTATAATGTTGTACTGCTAAGATTTCTGTTGGAGCCATAAAAGCAGTTTGATATTCACTTAAAAAGTTTATATATATAGCGTATACAGCTACTAATGTTTTACCACTTCCTACATCTCCTAAAACCAGTCTATTCATTTTTTTAGAAGTTGTCATATCACTATTAATTTCTTCAAATGCTTTAAACTGATCTTTAGTAGGTTCAAATGGTAAATTATTTAAATAATTTGTTATTAAACTATTATCAATATTTCTTTTTATTCCACCAGATAATTGTTTTTTTTCTTTTAAGAAATTTATCTTAAACATAAATTCAAATAACTCTTCATATATAAGTTTTAATTTAGATTTTTTTATTTCTTCAATTGAATTAGGCTTGTGAATAAATTTAACTGCATCATTTTTTGAAATAAAATTATATTTTTCATTTATATATTTTGGAACCTTATCATAAACATCATAATCTTCTTCTAAAAGATTATTCATTATTTTTTTTACTGTTAATAACTTTAAGCCATCTGTTAAGTGATATATGGCTTCAATAGAGTTATCTTCTAAATTAAATTTTATATCACTTGCTGTAAATGTATTTTTTAATTTATTATATTTTCCAAACAAAATTATTTTTTTTCCTGGAGTTATATTTTGTTTTAAAAAACCACGATTAAAAATACTAACATTTAAAATTATATTTTGAACTACAACTTTAAAAGATAGTCTATTTAAATTTCTTTTAATATAAAATATTTTAGCATTATCAACTACTTCACTTAAAAGATAAAAACTTTCTTCTTCTGGATAATTATCAAGTGTATATAGTTTTATAAAATTATACCTATATGGATAATATGTTAGTAAATCTTCTTTAGAAAATATGTTTAAATTATTAAATATTTTTTCTGTCTTTGGACCTACTGATTTGATGTTTTTTATATTCATGTAACCTCCTAGATACATTATAACATTTTTTATAAAAAGTTTGTTAAAAAGTGTTGACAAATACCCTCAAGTCGTTTAGTATATATATCACCAATTA
>CAYJNS010000030.1:0-7449 GCA_964371745.1 uncultured Muribaculaceae bacterium | reverse complement strand
TATTTTCTAATTATAATTACTATATTTGAAAAATACAAACTTTTTTTTGAAAAACTATTGACAAATTGCTCTTTATCCTTTAGTATATAAAGCACCAATTCACTTTACGAAGGAGAATTGGTGCTAGTATCACACTAGTCAACCCCTTTTTATTCTTTGAGGCTAACATAACGTTAGCCTCGTTTTTTTTACAATAAAAAATGAAGAATTATTTTTCTTCATTTTTAAATATATAATCTTCTTTTTCTTTTAAATATATTAACTTTCCAAAGTTAATATTTATATTTTCAGGAATACTTATTCTTATAATTTTAATATCATTTAAAAACTTTTTTAACGCTGTTAAAAAATTATTTATATTTAAACTTTCATCACAGTATTTATCTTTTTCAAGTTTTATTTCAATTTCAGTTTTACTTATTACATTATAATAAGCATAATAATATATATTTCTTTTTTCATCAGAATAATAAATATAACCTTCATGATTACTTTCTTTATTTACTATACTTTTATCATATATATTAAAAACTTCATTAAACATTTTTAAACTTTCTTTTGTAACTTTTATTATTTTAGGAGTATAATTCCATTTAAAATTTCTTAAACCTCTTTTATCATATTCTTTTTTATTTTCTTTTCCTGCATTTTTTATACATTTTCTAATATCTTTTAAACCATTTTTAAGTGCCACTTCTTTAATTTTATATATAAATTCTAGTTCACTATTAGTATAATATTCTTTATCATCATCTTTTATATAAAAACTTTCTGGGTAATCATAAGCTTCGCTAAATACTGCTTCTATATTATGATGATGACTATGATCACTTCCAATTTCAAATGGATAATAAAAACCTATTCTCGCATAATCTTCTAACGCGCCTAATGTATTTGTTAAAAAGTCATTTTCATTATCAAATTCATTATATGTTTGCCATAAATTATCACCTAAACAAATTGGTTTTATTTTATCATTGTTTAAGCATTTGTTTTTTAATCGATCAAACTCTTTTATTTGTCTTTTAGTAAAACCATTATCATCTATTAGTTTAAATGTTTTTGGATAATCAAAAATATCTTTAAGTACATCATTAAAATTATTTTTAGAAATTATATTGTTATTAACTATATACTTATAAACAATTTTTGACTGAGTTAAAAATTCATATGCATTAAATTCATTTACATATGATTTTACTAATATTTCATCATCATAACAATTATAATAATTTTGATAAATATATTTAATACTTTTCATATTTCCTCTTTCTAGTACCATTATATATTAATTTATTATTATGTCAAACAAAAATGAAGAATTATTTTTCTTCATTTTGTTTTTTATAAGAATTATATCTTTTTATTGCAGCTTCTTTTTGTTCTTCAAAAAGTTTAGTTGCAAGCTCTTCATTTTTAATAAATAACGCATTAAATCTTGATTCATTTTTTAAGAAATCTAAATATTTTTCAAAGTTAGGTTCTTTAGAATCTAAATATAATTTTTCTTCAGTTGGATTGTAACGCATTAAAAGTGTATAACCAGAATCTACTGCAAGTTTTTGTTCATCTAAACTATTAAGCATACCTGACTTTATTCCATGTTCAATACATGGTGAGTAAGCTATTATTATTGCAGGTCCATTATGAGTTTCAGCTTCTTTAAATGCTTTAACTGTTTGCATAGGACTTGCTCCAAGTGAAATACTAGCAACATAACAGTTTGGTGCGCAAGATGCTATTTTAAATAAATCTTTTTTAATAGTATCTTTACCCATATTAGCAAACTGAGCAACTGCACCTTTTTTAGTTGCTTTACTAGCTTGTCCACCAGTATTTGAATAAACTTCTGTATCAAGTACTAAGACTTTTATATTTTCATTTGTGTGAAGTACATGATCAAGCCCACCATAACCTATATCATAAGCCCAACCATCTCCTCCAACTGCCCATACAGTTCTTGATGGAATATAGTTTATTAACTCTTTTATTTCATTTGGTATATCTTTATTTTCTAATTCTTTTTTGACTTGATTAGTTATTTCTTTATCTTCAAAATTATTAACAAATTTTTCAAATATAGATTTTACTTCACTATCAACTGATGATATAGATTTTTCTACTATAGTTTTTATTTGATTTCTTTTTTGTTTATTTGATATATGCATACCTAATGCAAACTCTGCATTGTCTTCAAATAAAGAGTTAGCCCATGGAAGTGAGTAAGGAGTAGATGGCGCACTACCACCATAAATACTAGAGCATCCTGTAGCGTTTGCTATTATTATATTATCGCCAAATAGTTGTGTTAATAATTTTATATATGGTGTTTCACCACAACCAGCACATGCTCCACTAAACTCAAATTTAGGTTTACAAAATTGACTACCTTTTATATTAAATTTATCCATTATACTAGGGTTAATATGAGTATTAAATGTATCATCTATAATTGGTGCATTATCATAGTTATCCATAACAAGTGCTTTTTCACCAGCTTTACCTGGACATGTTTTAACACATAAAGTACATCCAGTACAGTCATCCTTACTAACCTTTATTGAGTAGTTATATTCACTACCTAAAGCTGGTATACCATCAGTATTATTATCTAAAAATGGTCTTATTACTGAGTGTGGACATACAAAAGAACACTGATTACACTGAATACAATTTTCTTTTTTCCATATTGGAACAAGTGTTGATATTTTTCTTTTTTCTGTTTGTGATAAAGCACATGGAAATGATCCATCTTTACCATTTAAAAACTCGCTTACTTTTAAAGTATTACCTTTACGATTATTTATTTTTTCATAAATAGTTATTTCTTCTTTTTTAGATGTTGATACACTGTTAGTAAGCTCTAATTTATTTATTTTATTTAATGCATCATTTATTGAATTAATATTGTTATTAATTATTTCTTCACCTTTAGATTTAAAAGTTTTTCTTAATGATTCAATAATATCTTCTTTATAATCTTTACCCATTAGTTTAAAAATAATAAATTCCATTATCTTACTAATTTTACCTTTTATATGATTATCAAGTGCAATCTTTTCTGCATCTATAAAGTATGTTATTATATTTTTTGTCTTTAGAATACTTTTAACATCATCAGTTAATGAACTATTTATTTCTTCGTTATTTTTATTTGTGTTAATAACAAGTATTCCATTATCTTCAAGTTCATGTACCATATCAAGTCTACTAAAGTATTCATACTTAGTTACAACCATTATTTTAGATGTTGTAGTGTAATACGGTTTATTAATTTCTTTACCTGAGATTCTTAAATTAGATACAGTTACTCCACCACTTTTTTTAGAATCATATTCAAAGTAACCTTGAACAAAATAATTTTCTTTTTGGTTTAAAAGTTTTAAAATATTCTTACTAGCACTAACCATCCCATCTGAACCAAATCCATATATTTTAACATTATAAGTATCTTCTTCTAAAGTAAAGTCTTGTTTTTCTAAACTAAGATGTGTTACATCATCATCTATTCCTATTGTAAAATTATTTTTAAGATTTGTTTTTAACATATGAAATACATCGTAAATATCACTTGGTGTTACATTCTTACTTGATAAGCCATATCTTCCACCAACTATATTCAAGTTTTTATTTTGAAGTGTTGATACAACATCTAAGTAAAGTGGTTCTCCAGATGAACCAAACTCTTTAGTTCTATCAAGTACTGCAATATTTTTAACTGTACTTGGTATTATATTTTCTAAATATTTTTTACTAAAAGGTCTATATAAATGTACTTCAATAAAAGCAATAGATTCATCTTTTAAATTTACTAATAATTCTTTAACAGTATCTGATACACTCCCCATAGCAACTATTATATTTTCAGCAGTACTACTTCCATAATAGTTAAATGGCTTATAATCAGTTTTCATTATGTTATTAATTTTTTCCATATAATCATTTACTATATCAGGAATCTTATCGTAATCTTGATTTCTTACTTCTAAATTTTGAAAATATATATCTTCATTTTCAGCCATACCAAATTGTTTATTTGAGTTTAAATTTAATATTCTATTTTTATATTCATTTAGTTTTTCTTTATTAACTAACTTTTTTAATTCTTCTTCATTAATTTCTTCGATAGTATTAAGTTCATGACTTGTTCTAAATCCATCAAAGAAATGTAAAAAAGGTAAAGAACCTTCGATTGCACTAAGATGCGCTACTGCTGCTAAATTTTGAGCATCAAATACAGAAGATGATGCAAGCATATTAAATCCACTTGATCTAACTGCATATACATCTTGATGATCTCCAAATATTGATAAAGCATGAGATGCAAGACTTCTTGCTGCTACATGGATAACACCAGGAAGCATTTCTCCAGCCATCTTATACATATTAGGGAGCATAAGTAAAAGTCCCTGACTTGCAGTAAATGTTGATGCAAGTGATCCAGTTAATAGAGCTCCATGCATTGCTCCTGCTGCACCTGCTTCTGACTGCATTTCAAGTACCTTTGGTTTACTTCCAAATATATTTACAAGTTTACTACTTACTAAGTCGTCAACATTTGATGCCATTGGACTTGATGGAGTTATTGGATATATACTTGCTACTTCAGAAAAAAGATATGCAACTTTACTACAAGCTAAATTTCCATCTACTATTTTTTTCATACTATCACTCTTCCTACTATAAGATTATAACATTTTAATACATAAAAAAACAAGTTTTAAACTTGTATATATTATTCTTCTTTATATAACGTAAAATCTTCACCATTTAAATTTATAATTCTAATTTGTTCCCCATCAATTAAAACATAACCAAAATAATAAACACTATAAGGATTACTTATTATTTTATAAATTCCATTTGTTTTTTGCTGAAATGTACTAAGATGAAAACAACTAAAACTTTCTTGATTATATTCACTTAAATTTTCATCTATATATTTATCTAATATTTGCTTGTCATAATCAATTTCAGTTTTTTGATCTATTATAAAATTGTAATTAAGATCATCTCTACATTCAGTATATTTTCCAAATTTAAAATTATCATTTAAATTATTTTTATCTTCATACCAAGTAAAGTTATAATTTTGAAAAATAATATAATTATTATTTTCATCAAACCATTTTGTTTTATTTATATCAAAATCTGTAACAGTCCTTTCCACAATTATTTCTTCAATTATATTATTTTCATCGTCATACATACCTGTTTTAAAATAATTACCAATCAATATAAAAAGGAGAAAAAGAATTATTATAATTATAGATATAGCTACTATTTTTCTAAATAATGTAATTTTATGTAAAACAAGTTTATTTTTACAATTAATACAATAATTGTATTCGTCTAAATTTTTTGTTCCACACTTCTTGCAAATCATCATATACCTCCATAATATTATTTTTTTTCTATAGAAAAGGATAAGTTTCTTTGATTTAATATAATATTTGCGTTAAATAAAAATTCTAATTCTTCTATAGTTATCATATCATCATCAATAATTATGCTTTCATTATTATGTGTTACTTTAATTTCATTTGTATCTATCAAATCATTAACTTCCCATACATTTGAATCTATAATCCATCTTGATTGATTTTCATCAATAATTTCATAATCTCCACCTAAATATTTTATAACATCAATAAATGGTTCAGAATAATACGAATCTTTAGCCAACAGTTTAAATGATTCACTAGTATATTCATTATCACTAAAATTTAGGTTAATATTTCTATCATCCCAGTTTGCACCAGAAATATAATCATATTTTGAAACAATAAATTGTATATCATTCACTGATTCTAATTTCAATTTACTTGCTGGGTAGTTATATAATTCTTCTGAATCCATTGTATATAATTGATTTTCCTCAAACTTTATATGATTGGCAACACTTGAATTTAATTCATATATTAAATCATTTTCTAAATAATAATCTTCTTCTGTAATAGTAAATTCTTTTTCTAAAATTTTTGTTTTATATTGATATTCATATTCCCATAAATATTCTTCATTGGTTAATAAATTGGTTTCACCTATACTTGGTTTTAAATATACATTAAACATATATTTCAAATTATAAAAGTCATTTTTATATGCATCTTCCGCTAGAGTTTTATCATATCTAAAATTGACTAAGTCATCAATTTCTTTAATAGATTTCGCTATAGCAATAAAATCATACCTATCAAACGCAATAAAGTTTAAATTATAGAAAAGGTCTATATCAATTCTATATTCAACTTCATTTTTTTGAAGAATTGATTCTATTTGATTTTTTTTACTATTATACAATTCAGTATTATATGTAATTACTAATTTTTTATTCCAACTACCTCCACCTTTAGATGCAGATCTATAATCAGAATAATTATATGCTTTAAACTCAAAATTGTAGTCATTATCATAATATGTATATTCAATATATTTTATTGGTTCATCATCTTCACTAAGATATTTTGTATCATCAGTTTCGACAAACCAAATGTTTTTGTTAACTTCTTCTAAATCAACCTCTTTTTCACCGATTAACTCAATATTATTACCAAAACTAGTCTTTATAAAATCTTGAATTTCAGTTTCTGTTTTATATGTAGGGCTTGAAGAACATCCAGAAAGCATTAAACAACTTAACACTATAAATAAACTTAACATTTTTTTCATTTATATACCTCACTATCTAAGTTTTACTCAATAGTTAATTTTGTTTTTTAAATGATCCTTGCGATTGTCCATAAACATTTATAATTAAGCCTTCATCAGCTAATTCATCATATCTAACTAAAAATGGTTGAAAACATTATCATCAGTTAATATATAAATAAGATAAGTGTTAAGCATATTATCTGCCGAATCCATCATATTATTAGATAATTCTATAATATCTTCGGCTGTTTCCTCAGCATATGAAATAGTTGAATCTAATTTTATTTCATTAGCTTTTAGAGTTATAAATAATCCTTGATAAAGCTCGTATGTTCCGTTATAAACTTGACCTGTACTATATTTTATTTCAAATGTGCTATTTTTATTAAACACATATGTTATTGTTTCTCCATAATTATTAACTGTTTCAAAAGTGTTTCCAGAAAAATATTCTGAAGTATACTCTCCTTTTACTGTATTATTATCATTTTCATCTATATAATTATTTTGATTATCATCAATTATATTATCATTTATAACATCTTCAATTATATCACTTGTATTATCATTAATATTTAATATTACATATTGATATGTATTATAAATTAAAAATCCCATAATTAATGTACCTAATATACAAACTAAAATAATAAATAAAGTTTTATTCTTTTTAGGAACTACATTTACATTATGATTTATAGGGGAAGTATTATTCGAATTATAATTATTTTGTTGAAAAGCGTTGTCGTTTTGTAGATTGAAATCATCAATGTTTTTTTGTTTCATTTTTTCAAC
>CAYJNS010000029.1:0-13517 GCA_964371745.1 uncultured Muribaculaceae bacterium | reverse complement strand
GAACATATACATCAGGTAAAAAATGCATTTCTATTTTTTTACCACCATCTCCCCAGCAAGCTTCGCATCTTCCACCTTTTACATTAAATGAAAATCTGCCTGGGCCATATCCTTTAATTTTTGCTTCTTTCATATTTGCAAATAAAGCTCTTATATCATCAAATACACTTGTATAAGTTGCTGGATTACTTCTTGGAGTTCTACCAATTGCTTCTTGAGAAATCATAACTACTTTATCAATATTTTCATAACCTTTTACAGATTTAACCTTACCAGGTAATTCTTTTGCTTTATAAAGTTCATTTCTAAGTGACTTATATATTATTTCATTTACAAGTGTACTTTTTCCAGAACCTGAAACTCCAGTTACACAAATAAATTTACCTAAAGGTATATCAACATTTATATTTTTAAGATTATTTTCACTAGCACCAATAATACTTAATTTTTTACCATTTCCTTTTCTTCTTTTTTTAGGAACTTCAATAAATTTTTTACCACTTAAATACTGACCAGTTAAGCTTTTTTCATTATTCATAACTTCTTTTGGCGTTCCCTTTGCAGTTATTACTCCACCAAACTCACCCGCTCCAGGTCCTATGTCAACCAAATAATCACTTTCAAGCATAGTGTCTGTATCATGTTCTACAACTACTAAAGTATTTCCTAAGTCTCTCATTTCTTTTAACGAATTTATCAACTTTTCATTATCTTTTTGATGAAGTCCAATACTAGGTTCATCTAATACATATAAAACACCAGTGAGTCTTGAACCTATTTGTGTAGCAAGTCTTATTCTTTGAGCTTCTCCTCCAGATAATGTTCCTGCCTCACGCGCTAGTGTTAAATATGATAATCCTACATTTATTAGAAATGATAATCTTTCATTTATTTCTTTAAGTACTAAATGTGAAATTTCTTTTTCAGTGTTAGTAAGCTTTATTTTATCAAAAAATATTTTTAATTCATCTATTGGTAAATTACATAAATCATCTATATTTTTTTTATTAATATATACTGAAAGTATACCTGATTTCAATCTTTTACCACCACATACATCACATGTTGATTCATACATATATCCATCAAGCCACTCTCTTATCCATGTACTTGTTGTTTCAATATATCTTCTTTCTAAGTTATTAACAATACCTTCATATCTAGAAAATGTTTTTCTAGTTCCTCCATTTTTAGAAACATAATTAAATTCTATTTCCTCATTAAGTCCATATAAAATAATATCAATGTGTTCTTTTGAAAGTTTATTAACTGGAAGATTTAAGTTAATATTTTTCACATTAGCAACAGTTCTAATCATTGTAAAAAAAGTATTAGTTTCTTCATTGTTTAAAACTGTTATTGCTCCATCATTTATACTTTTACTTTTATCTGGAATTAGTAAATCAACATTTATTCTTTGAGTAGAACCAATTCCTTTACATTCTTCACAAGCACCAAATGGTGAGTTAAATGAAAACATTCTTGGTTCAAGTTTACCTATTGAATAATTACACTTAGGACAAGCAAAATCTTCACTCATTAATAACTCTTCTTCATCTGTTTTAATTATTACTTTTCCACTAGCCATTTTAGTTGCCATTTCTATTGCTTCAAAAATACGACTTCTTTCAGAATCTAATACTTCTATTTTATCAATTATAACTTCTATATTTGATTTTTTTGTTTTAGCAAGTTCTATTTCTTCACTAAGCTTTTTTATTTCTCCATTAACTCTTACTTTTGTGTAACCACTTGCTCTAAATTTTTCAAAAGAATCTTTATGAGTACCTTTTTCACCTCTTATAACTGGAGCCATTATAGTAATTATTTTTTCTTTATTATCTAATACTTTATTAGTCATCTCTTCAATTGACTGTGCATATATTGGTTCTTTATGAGTAGGACAATATGGAATACCTATTCTTGCATATAAAAGACGCAGATAATCATAAATTTCTGTTATTGTTCCTACTGTTGATCTTGGATTTTTATTTGTTGTTTTTTGGTCAATAGAAATACTTGGTGATAATCCTTCAATAGAGTCTACATCTGGTTTACCACTCATACCAATAAATTGCCTAGCATAAGCAGATAAACTTTCAACATATCTTCTATTACCTTCAGCATATATTGTATCAAAGGCAAGTGAACTTTTTCCAGAACCTGATACACCTGTCATAACTATAAGTTTATTTTTAGGTAAATCAATTGATACATCTTTTAAGTTGTTTTCTCTAGCTCCTTGTACTTTAATATAATCCATAAAATCACTTCCTCTTTGCTCTTGTTATTTTACCACAAAAAAAAGAAAAAACACAGCCTTACTGCATTTTTAAATTAACATTTTTTTCCTTTAATTTATTGGTATTCCATCAACTGATAAAGTAACTATTTGAAGAGGATAACTTTCCATTAGTCTTCCATCATATTTAACTGTTATTTCAGAACCGACACTATATTCATGATTATCTGGAAGTTTTACATATACCTGATCTGCTGATGATCTTATATAATATTCATCTTCACTCGGAACAACTATTGCCTCATTACTATAAACTTCTATAATTTCACCTTTAAATATAGGCATTACATTTATATTAATTTCACTTACAATTTTATCACTATTTTGTTCATTATATGTACCACTTATATAGTTTCCTTCAAAAAATTCATTTGTTAATTCTAAATTTTCTATTGAACTATCAAAGCTAATATCTTTATCTACTCTATATTCTTGACCACCTTCTAATACTATTTTTCTATCACTAACACTTTGAATTATTCCACTAAAACTAGTATCTTCACCTATTTCTTGATTATTAGCACTCACAATAATAACCGCCATAACAAATAAAAATAATATTAAAACAATTATTGGAAATATTAATTTTTTATTCATATCATCCCTACTCTCTAAAAAAATTATAACATAGCAATGTAAAAAAAAACAAGTTAATTTATTTTTTCTTTACACTTGTTTTTTTTGTAGTAGTTACTTTTTCTTTAGATTCTTCTTTTTTATTAGATTCTTTTAATTTAATTTCTAAAATATTCATTTTATAATTTATAAATAAACCTAGTGATAAAATAGAAACTATTTGAAAAAATATTAAAAATATAATAAATTCATTTGATGTTGCTGAATAACTTGATCCATCACCACTTGCATTACCAGATGAAGAACCTTCTGGGATTTCACCAAGATGATCCATCACATCGTATCTTTCACTTGCTTCATATTCATCATCAATAGCTTTTAATATATCACTATCCATTGAATCTGAATAACCATTAAAAGTCTCTTCACCAATTACTAAATATGGAACACCAGTAACATCTTCACCAAACACATTACCAACAGCAGTCATTAAATTGCCATTATCAGCACTTCCTGTTACTTCATAAGTAATTAAATTAATTTTATCTTCATAATCAGGTAACTGTGATACTAAAAATGATAACATAGTAACACAGTATCCACATGTATCACTTCTAAATAAATATACATTTACTTTATCATCAGATTCTTCATAATCACTTAAATCAGCATCTTTAAATCTTTCTAATTCTAAAGCATAACTATCATTTCCTTCAAGTAAAGTTATTTTATTTTCAATTAAATCTTCAAGTGGAAGTGACTCAACAGCTGCGCTTACTTTAATCGGTAAAATAACCATAATAGCTAAAACTAAAAATCCAATTATTTTTTTCATTATATACATCCTTTCTTACAAAACTATTATATCATTTATTTATAAATATTCAAATACATTTGAATATTATTTTTTTATTTGATAAAATATATACAGGAGATTATTATGCACAGAAAAAGTTACAATAATTTTATTTTTGATTATTTAAATAAAGAATTTACTGAAATTATAGATAGTAATAATTACACAATATTAGTTAATTTATTTATTAAATACTTAAATTATGATTTTAAAACTACAGCTGAAAATAAAGCCTGGATAAAAAATAATGTTAACAATGTTGCTCCAGAAATATTTCTTTATCTTTTAAGTGAATTTATAAAGAAGGAAAAAATAATTGAAAATTATTCTTTGCCTATTGAAATTATAAATAAGCTATTGACAATTAATTCATATTATATTTATGATTTTGAAAGTATAAAAAAATTTAAAGAAAATAATTTTTTATTTAAAGATGATATTATACTTAACCCGGAACTTGAGAACGAAATATACAAAGATATTCCTAGTAACTATAATATTTTAGAAAAATCCATATACATATATCTTAAACTTTGTTCAATTTTAGACTATGATGATGAGGAATTTTTAAACCATCCATATACGTTTAATGAAGCTTATTATAAAAATATATCTAACTTAACAAAAGTAACACCAATAAACAACAAGGTAATTTGCTATACGTTTAATGCTATATACGCTAAATTTTTAACAAATTTAGGTTTAAAAGTAAATATAAAAGCTCTTTATACTGATACATTAAGTGATACACATTCATCTTTGGAATATAATGTTGATAACTTTATGATAAGTGCGGATTCAACAAAAAGTATTTTAAAGGGTGATATAAATAATATTAATATAAATAATAAATTAAATGGAATTATTTCAATAAATGAAAATAAAAATACCAAAAATTCATTTAATAAAATATTAAATGATGTATATGAAAATTTTAAAGCAAAAGAGTTAGAAAAAAATAATTTCTTTACAAAATTATTAGACGAATATCAAAATAATGATGATATTAATGAAGAAATACCATTTGATGAAAAGTTAAGAATATTATTTAAAGCTTTAAACACAACAACATTAAAAGGTTTAAAAGCAATCAGATATTCAGAAAAATTATGTTCAATTTTATTTGATTTAAAAGATTTTAAATATCATATAAATGCAGTAATAATTCAAAACAATAATCCTACAAATGACAATTCATTTAAAATGGCAAGTTATGTATTTGCTGTTAATTATATTGAGCTTGATCCATTTAATCCACATAATAATATATATTATATTTATAATCCCCCTAATGATATTTCATTAATTACCCCAGCCAAATTACAAACCTTGTTAGATAGCAACAAATACGAACATATAAACGATCATTATATAATGGGATTTTAAAGGAGAAATTATGTTAGAAAAATTAATTAAAATGAATAACGAATTATTACAAAAAAATAAAGATAATAAAAAATTAATATTAATAAAAAAGTTACTTCAAAATAAAAATATATTTTTTGAAATAGATATTACTACTGCCTATCAAATATTAAATGATTTAAATATTAATAATAAAGAAGAAGTATATTTAAAATTAATATCAAAATAAAAACCAATTTCTTGGTTTTATTTTTTTAATAATTTTCAGCTTTAACTTCAAAATGTGCTTTAGGATGATCACATACAGGACATTTTTCTAATGCTTTCTCCCCTACATGAATGTGTCCACAGTTTCTACATTTCCAAACTGTTTCACCGTCTTTAGCAAATACTTTATTTTCTTTAACATTTTCTAAAAGAGCTAAATATCTTTCTTCATGTTCTTTTTCAATTTTTCCAACTTCTTCAAAAAGATAAGCAATTCTATTAAAACCTTCTTCTTTAGCAACTTTTGCAAACTCTGCATACATATCAGTCCACTCATAGTTTTCACCTTCAGCTGCTGCTTTTAAGTTTTCATCAGTTGAAGCAATTTCTCCTCCTTGTAATAATTTAAACCACATTTTTGCATGTTCTTTTTCATTATTAGCAGTTTCTTCAAATATCGCAGCTATTTGCTCATATCCATCTTTTTTAGCTCTACTAGCAAAATAAGTATACTTATTTCTAGCTTGTGACTCACCAGCAAATGCAGCCATTAAATTTTTTTCTGTTTTAGTTCCTTTTAATTCCATAGTTATTTTCCTCCTTCTTTTAAACAATCACCACAGATTCCTTTTAATTTTATTTCATAATCATCAACAACATTATTATTTAAAGTTTTAAAATTAAAATCAACTTTTTCAAACACATCTATTATTTTATGACACTTAGAACATATAAAATGATGATGTTTTATTTTAACATTATCAAACCGATCTAAACCTTCATTAGTTTTAATACGCATAATTTTATTATCTTCAACTAACTTATTAACATTTCTATATACTGTTCCTAGACTAATATTAGAAATTATTTCTCTAGCTTTAATATATATCTGATCAATATTCAAATGATCTGTAGATGTGTTAACAATATCAAGTATTAAACTTCTTTGATTTGAACTTCTCATAACTCCTCCTTAAATAGTAATGATTACTACTTAATTATACAACTATTAATTCTTAATGTCAATAAAAAAAGAATTATTCATTAAAATCTATTAAATCCTCATGTAATAATTCTTCTTTATTTCCCAAATCAATATCTATTATTCTATCTACTCTGCACTTTTCAGCAGTTAATATTGAATCAACTTTTTTAACAGCTAGATCAACATCATCATTTACAACTACATAATTATATGTTGATATTTCATTTATTTCTTTATATGCAGTTTTAAACCTTTCTAAAACTTTATCTTTACTTTCAGTCTTTCTTCCCTCAAGCCTATTTTTAAGTTCTCTCATACTAGGTGGCATTATAAATATAAAGATAGCCTCTTTTACTAAATTATTTATTTGAAGTGCTCCTTGCACTTCGATAACAAGTATAACATCTATTCCAGCATCTAACTTTTCATCTATTTTACTTTTAAGTGTTCCATAGTAATTATCATTAAACATAGCATATTCTAAAAATTCATTATTATTAATTTTCTTTTCAAAATCTTCCTTTTTTAAAAAGAAATATTCAACACCATCTTTTTCATTACCACGAGGGCTTCTTGTAGTACAAGAAACTGATACCCATATATCTTTTTTATCACTTACAAGTTTATTAACAACTGTATCTTTACCAGTACCTGATGGACCAGAGATAACAATTAAATTACCTTGTTTTTTAGTATTAATCATATAGCCTCCTTTTTCATAAATTTATTTTATCAAAATACAAATAGAAAAACAACTTCTTTAAATATTCACTTATTTTTTAACATTAAAAAATTGTTATTACCTAAATAACAATTTTCTATATAATAGCGGTTATTTCCTTCGTTAATTAAAAGACAATTAGTGCCTAAACACATTAGTCAAAAATACTTCCCTTTTTATTCTTTTACTACGTTTAACACTCTAACACATTTCTATTATACTTCATACCCAAATTGCATTTTATCAAGTACAATATAAACACTACCACTACTAGTTTGTTATTTTATTTACATTCCTCCTTTACAATAGTATTGTATAACACTTTACTGTTATTTACAATAGTGAATTCGTAAAGTTTACATTATAATTGTCAAATAAAAAAGAGTTATTTACACTCTATTCTATCCATCCTAATACAAATCTATCAAATAAGTATATTTCAACTCCACCATTTATTGGGAATTCTTCATTTTCTACTTGAGTGATTTGATAAATGATTTTATATCCAAAACCTTCGTATACATCTTCACTTACTTCGTTAATAAACATTGGTTCTTCATTAACTAAAGCTTTTTCAAAGTCAATAATCATCATTGTAAACCAAGCACATATTGTTAAAATTATTAGTGATATAATAAGTTTTAATCCTTTATTTACTTTTGACGTTAATAAAAGTATTAATACATCAATAAATATAAGTACAAATAATACTAAATTATTTACTATATTATTAGTTGCAAATAACAATGTTACATTTACTAGTATTAACGCTATTAATATTAGTAATAAAAATTTTTTCCCTTTACTCATAAACTTTCAATCTCCTCACTACAATTAAATGCTTTGCACACTGATGTTGATAATACATCTTTATCTGTTGGTTTTGATACATAATCTAAAAAACCAGCTTCTAAATATTTTTCTTTAGCTCCTTCAACTGCATCAGCAGTTACTGCAATAACTGGTGTATTAAATCCAGGTATTTCTTTTAGCTTTAAAAGAGTTGTTAACCCATCCATTATTGGCATCATTATATCCATTAATATTAAATCATATTTTCTTCCAGTATTTATTTTTTCTAAACACTCTACCCCATCATAACATTCATCAATTTCAAAATTAAAATCACTTATTAATCTAGATTCTACTTTAATATTTAATTTATTATCATCTACGATTAATATTTTTTTCTTATCATTCATTTTTAACCTCCTGTAAACTAATTAAATTATAACATATATTATTTTATTTATCTACATGCTTCTTGAATTTGGTCTAAACCAACTTTATTAGTAACTTCTGCATTCATCACATCAATATTCCCTTTATAATCTTCAACTGTAACATGTTCATCAGCTGTATATGCTCTTAAATCAAGTTCATAAGCTTTTCCTATTTCAAAGTTATACTTATTAAAGTCTTCAGTTTCTATTTCAAAGAAAACAGGTTTAACTCCTTGATAATAATAAAATATTGCAAATACACTTTCAGCTGTTTCTGTTTTATAATTTTCTACTTTACCAGCATAATATAATGTATTTATAAAATTACACTCCTTTATTTCTGGCTCATCTAGTTCTTGTTTGATAAGACTTTCATAATCTTTTTCTAATAAATCATATTTTTCACTTAACTCATCATATGAATTATTTTCTTCAACTAATACTTTATAATCTTCTCTGTATGTGACATAATTAAATACTAATATTCCAATCATTAAAAACATAACTACAATAACAACAATTAAAATTATATATTGTTTTTTTGTTTTAGACATATATATACACTCCTTTACTAATTATATGTATTTTACTACTTATATCATATCACTTATTTATATTCATTACAAGAAAAAACTATCATAATTGATAGTTAATCACCTACTCTTATAAATCCTTCAAAAGATTTTCCTTGGTCATAATTTTGTTCTTCACCAGTTCCATGTAACTTAAACGTTAGTGTATATTCTTGAGTTTCTAAAGGTCCAATTGTAACAAGAGATGATAATAATGTTTCTTCCCATGGTGCAACTTTAAAATCTTCTGAAAATCCTCCATTTGTTGACTCTATTTTATATTGAAAATTTTGACTTGTAAATGTGTTTTTTTCAACAATAAATGTTAATTTATATTCCACTTCAAATTCTGATAAATTTGTAACAGCAAACTGTTTTTCTGGATATACTACATCTGGACCTTGATCATCTGGAACTAAACCTTCAACTAAAAGTTCCCCAAAGTCTTCATAAACAACACTCAGTGTACCAGAATTTACATTAGAATCCTGCTCACCTGTTACACTTGATGATCCTGACTGTTGATTTTCTTCTTCTTCATTACCAGTTAAGAAACAAACTCTATCACATACGCCATCATTATTATCATCACACATTACATCACATATAAGATCTCCATTTAAATCAATACTTGTATCAGCATGTCCATCACCATCTGTATCAATATCTAAATCAGCGGTACCATCACCATCAATGTCATAATTTAAATCAGGCCAACCATCATCATTTGTATCACAATTTACTTTGCAATTTTCATCATACTTATTAACTAAATTAAAATCAGGTATACCATCATTATCTTTATCTAAATTGAATATAGGATCCATATTTCCCTTGTAATTGATATTAATGTCTGGTTTTCCATCTTCATCAGTATCAATTGTTAAATCAGCAATATGATCACCATCTAAATCAATGTTAAGATCCGCTATGCCATCGCCGTCTATATCTTTATTTAAGTCAGCTCTTTCCAAATATAAAAGTCCTGAATAAGTTGCTGAAAATGCCCCAATTAAAAGCGTTACCACTAATAATATTAGTATTGGTAATTTCTTTGCTTGCTTTTTAAATGCAAAAACTATTTCTTTAGTATCTTTTTCTACCGTTAAACCATTGCTTAAATATAAATAATCATCAGATTTTGCTAAAGTAAGTTTAATACACTTTAAAACATAAGATCTAGTTACTTTAACTTTATCTTCATACATTTTATTTAAAACTTCTTCAAATTTAGAATATTGCTCTTCATTCGATAAGTTTTTAACATCATCTAATTTAACTTTGATTTCTTTATATTTATTATCAATTTTCACTTTTTTTGGCATAAATATTCTCCTATATTTATTTTATTATATCACACTAGTTTAAAAAAGATAAAGCATTTTGTAATCTTCTTTTATGTTTTTCTATATTAGATTTGAAAACACTTTTAATTTCTTCATATTGAACTTGTCTTTTATCTCTAGCAAGTCTAAACTCACGATTGATCATTGCTTTAAATTTTTTCTCATCTGTATGATGTTCTCTTACATATGCTTCAATAATTTTTCTTATATGAGGAAGTGTTAAATCATACTCTTCAAACTTTTCATCTTGCTTACTAACACTTGTTGCTGCATAATATTGTACATATGTACCGATTTTTATATTATTAGCTAAATTATATATTTCTTCTTCTTTTTTCATTTCAATAACTTTAGTAGATGCCTCAATATCAAATTTTTCAATGAACTCCCAAAGCTCAACAGCTTTTTGAAAGTTTTTATCTTTTAATATAACATTAGTTTTTCTAATTGGACTTCTTACTGGAGATGCTCCAGATAACTCTTTAATAAATTTGGTTCTTAAAAAGTCATTAAATATTTCTATAATTCTATTTATTCTTTCATTTATAGCTATATTTTTAATATTCTCATCACTATTTTCATAATATTCACTTTGCATTTTCACATCAAAAGATATTTTTTCGGATGCTAATGTAGTTTCTCCTGTATAAAATATATTTTTTAAATACTTTGATTTTAAATTCAAATCAGTATGTTCTAATTGATTATTTAAAAAAGTTTTTGTATTTACTATTAATGAATAAATAAATCTATTTTCATAAAGATCAGTTGTTTCTTCTTTAAATACATTTAAAAGTTTTAATGGCTTTACATCACCATCTTTATCAATGTCTTGTATTAAAGATGTGTGTTTTGCTAAATGTTTAATTGATTCTTCAGTAACTTTTTTAGTTTTCTCTACAGGAATAATTTCTTCTTCTTGAACAATGAATCTACGAGGATTTCTTACTATTGCATCTAAATATGGAATACACTCTTCTAACATATCAAGCCATGATAAATCCCTAACAACTTGATTTATTACTATTTCACCCTTAGCGTCACCATGTGTTTTACTTAAAAAGTTACTTGCCCTTTTATCACTAAGTGCATTTACTATTTCAAAAAATTCATTATTCATTTTTTATCAATCCCTTATATTGTTTTCTTTAATCTTTCTAAATAAGCTATACATTCATTCATTGTATCTTTACCAAATAATTTATTTAAATAATCTATATAGCCATCTATTTCATTTTTAATAAATGATAAATTTAATTGTTCAAATTTTCTTAAAACTTTATTAGCAAGTACATAATCTAGTCCATCAAGTTCTGTACCACCACATGCAACATATACTGGAATAAATTCTTTTATATGTTTTACAATACGGTTACCAAACGCAAGTCTAAAGTGATCAATTACATATCTATCCATTTCATTTAATTTTGTAAGTGTTTCTTCCGCTACTTTATGTTCTTCTTGCGCTTTTGCAAAAAGTTCAAATAAATATTTACTAGATAATCTCATTGGTTCAGTGTCTGGAGCCCCAAATGCATCTGCTTTATCATCTATATTTATTGGCATAGCACGGTCATAAACTTTATCTGTTACCATAAATGTTGAGTCATCGTTATTTATTGTACCTACATACCACATATTTTCTGGTAATTTAAATCTACCATCTACTATATGTTTAGGATCATTATCCCAAGCACTTGGAACTAAGTCGAGTACCCAATCTTTTTTATTAGGAAGCTCTAAGATAGATAACATTTCTGCAAAGTAATATTCTACACGAGATATATTCATTTCATCAAGTAATGTTAAATATACATCTTCTTTATATGTAGCTTCATATAATTTTGTTAATACTTCTGTTTCATTAAATCTTTTTGTAAATTCATTGAAATAACCAAATAATTCAGAAGAATCTCTCCATGATGGTTGAACTGACGCTACTGTTGTTTCATTATCTATCATTTGACCAAATGCATAAGCAAGTGATGTTTTACCTGTTCCAGATATACCTTGCAGGATAATTAATCTACTTGATGCAAATGATGCCATAAATAAACGAATTATTTTTTCATCATAATAAAGTGCTAATTTTGATGCACTAAAGTTTCTGAAATTAGCACAAAAATCTTCTAATGATATATTTTTATTAAATTCAGGAGCTGTATAATTAACCATAGCCTCATCTACTTTAGATAGTCTAAAGAATCTTGTTTCTCCCTCTTGAACTTTATTGACTATATTACCTTCTTCATCATATTCTATTTCACCTTTTTCAGGATCAGTCATAGATAAAAACTTTTGATTTTCTTCTTTTAATCTAACAACATCAATATTAAGTCTATCTATTTCATCTAACATAGATGCTTGTTTAGTTTTATTACGACGATATTTAAATATGTTTTTAACAAGTAATACAATAAAGAATATTATAATACCATAAATAACTAATAAACATAGAATAGTAAGTATAATTATAACTACACCACCACCTGATAAGTCATCTTTATAAGTGTTAATAACATCAACATAATTCATTACATTAAACATTTGAAATAAACCCATAAATAAATTCTTAAATATTGTTGTTAAACCTTCAAAGAATGGTTTCATAAAATCTAAGAAAAAATCATTATATAATTCCATTTAATTTTCCTCCTTTAAACATATATCAATAAACTGATCTTCATCAATATATTCTACTTTATCTAATATTTGATAGCCATCATTTAATCTATCTGCAAATTTATTAAATTTTGGATTGTTTTCAATAAATTTACTAGTTACATATAATCCATAATCTAATTTTATATTTGAAAAATCCACTATAATTTCATTATCACCAATATACATTACTATTTTAAATCCAGCTTCTTGAAGTAACTTAAATTTATTATAATTATTTTTATAATCAGTATAATGAATACTTAACTTTATTTTATTTTTAATATATGGATTAGAAAATATTTTTCTTAAAATACCTATATTAGCTTTATCACTTATAAACTGACTATCAATTGGCAATAACAAATTTGGAACACCACAGTTATTTGAATAAAGTTTTAATATTATTAATGCTGCAAGCTCTGATAATACAGGAACAAATAACTGTTCTACATGATATTTTTTATATACTAATGAAACATCATTTTCATCATATTTAGCCAAATCATGAATGTTATATTTATATTCCACATAGTAATTATCATCATCATATTTAGCAAAATTTAAATATGATTCTGTATCTTTTATATTTTCAAAAAAATGTATTTCTTTTCTTTCACAATCTTTAATTTTATTAGCAAGAGTTTCCAATAAAAATGGTTTCTTTTCTAATTGAACACTACCTATTACATCACCAAATAAT
>CAYJNS010000028.1:0-13577 GCA_964371745.1 uncultured Muribaculaceae bacterium | reverse complement strand
TTCCAAGTCTATTATGAGGAAGCATTCCTTTAATAGCTCTTTCCATCATTTCTTCTGGATATTTTTCTAGCATTACTTTAGCAGTTCTTTCTCTAAGTCCACCTGGAAATCCAGAATGATTGTAATAAATTTTATTATCTAACTTCTTACCAGTTAATCCTACTTTACCAGCATTAATTACTATAACAAAATCTCCACAGTCAACATGAGGTGTATAAGTAGGTTTATGTTTACCTCTTAAAATATGTGCTGCTTTTGTTGCAACACGACCTAAAGGTTTTCCTTCAGCGTCAATTACATACCATTTTCTTTCAATAGTTTCTTTTTTTTGCATAAATGTTTTCATTTTAATTCTTCCTTTCACTATTCTATTAATTTTCCCTTCCCACAGGTAAAATCTAAGAATAAATAAAATGTACCGAAAATAATATACCAAATAATTATATACTTGTCAATACTTTTGCAACCTTTTTTGGTTACAAAGGTGTTTCGCGATTTTTAATAAAAAATTATATTTAACATTATATTGTTACATTGTAAATATTTTTTGTTACATTCCAATACAATTGGTACAAAATATTTTTATTATCATTAAAAAAAGTTTTAATATAAATGATTTTTAATACTTAATATCTTTTAAATATAAGCCTTCACTTTTAGCTGTTGATAATTGTTTTTCTACATCAGGATTATCTAACATATCTTTTATATCTTTGTTAGTAACTTTAGACTTATCAACATCAATTAAAGCACCTACTAAATTTCTTATCATGTATCTATAAAAACCTATTCCTTCAAAAGTTATTATAAGACTATTTTTTCTTTCTTTAAAAGTTATATTAAAAATAGTTGTCTCATAATTATCTCTTACCCCACTTACAAAGTTTTTAAAATTATGTGTGCCTATAAATAATTTAGATGTTTTTTTAAGTAAGTTAACATCTAATCTTTTTTTTAGAATTAAGTAATAATTAGAATCTTTAGTTTCATCATAGCTTATTTTATAAATATAAATTTTCTTTTTAGGCGAATACCTAGCATGAAAATCATCACTTACTATAGATACTTTTTTTATTTTTATATCACTTAGAAGTTTATTTAACATAGATTTTAATCCCTTAATATCTTTTTTTACATCATAGTGTGCATACTGATTTATAGCATGTACACCACGATCAGTTCTTCCTGCTCCTTTTATAACAATATCTTCATTATATATTTTACTTAAAGCTTCTTCAATATCTTTTTGAACGCTTCTTTCTTTTTTTTGTCTTTGAAAACCATAAAATTTAGAACCATCATAACTAAATTTAAGCAGTAACTTCATGAAAGGTTACTTTCTTATTAGTTAAAGACTTTTGAACATCAATTAATCTTTGATTTTTACTGCCTCTATATTTACAGTCCAAAGATTTTTCTTCTATTATAAATCTTCCATCTACTAATACATCTATGTGTGTTAGTATTTCTAAATATATTTCATCCATTTTAAGAATGTCTTCATAAACAAATCCTGTATAACACCAAATATTATACTCTTTGGCTTTTATATATTTTACAATTTCTAGTAATGCATTTGGTTGAAAGAAAGGATCTCCACCAGATAAAGTAATTCCATCTTGATCGTTTAGTAAATCTATTTCTTTAAAAACATCCGTTACCAAAACTTCAATTCCACCTTCAAATGGTAATGTATTAGTATTATGACAACCAGTACAATTATGAGAACAACCTTGAAACCATATAACGGATCTAAGTCCTGGTCCATCTACTATACTATCAGTTTGAATATCAGCTGCTAGTCTTACTTTCATCATTTTTACTACCTACTTCCCTATGTTTATTTATTATTTCATTTATCTTCCTAAAATTATGATTAATACCTGATTTACCTATTTTATATTTTGTCTCAAGAGATATAATATGTGCAAGTTCACTTAAAGAAGCATCTAAATACTTTTCTCTTGTTTCTATTACTATTTTGGTTTTTTCATCAAGTAAATCAAGTAAATCATTATCTTTTAGATAATTAATTGCATCCATTTGTTTTAAGCCCGCTGTAATAGACTTTTCTTGATTAGCTATTTCACAGTTATTAAGTCTATTTACCATATTTTTATGATCTCTATATATTCTTATGTCTTCAAAATAAAATAATGAATTTATTGTTTTAAATAATTTAATTAAATCACTTATGTCTTCAGAGTGTTTAATATAAACTATATTTTTTTTATTTCTTTTTATTATCTTAGATTTAATATTAAAATGTTTTAATAAAGCTTTAATATCATCTGCAAATCTTTTTTTAGCAGAAGTAAACTCTAAATGGTAACCACTTGTTTTAGGATCTGATATTGACCCTACTCCTAAAAATGCACCTTTTAAGAAAGCTATTTTTTCTTCATCTGTAGGACACAAGTTTAATATATCTTTATATTTAATATTATTTTTTATTAAATCAATTTTTTCAAATATTTCTAATATATATATTTGTTTTACTCTAAATCTTTTTTGGATACGAACCTTTATTGTAGGTCTAATATCAAATATTTCTTTTATATCAGAATATATTTTTCTTATAACAGATGCATTTTCGCTAATTAAATTCATACTTACATCATATTTAAGAGTTAGATTTAAATATGCACAAAGTAAAACTCTTTTTTCTATTTGATTATCATTTATTTTTGATATCTCTTCTTTAAAACTAGTCGTAAACGTCACTTTTTATCCCCATCCATTATGTATGAAAAAATTAAATAAGCAGTTTTCAAAGCATCATGTCTAAAATATTTTTCTGGCACTACTACTAAATCACTTTCAATAACTGATATATCCATCTTTTTTAATTCTTCACTATCTAAAAGCACAAAATCTTTTTGCTCCTTTTGTAAATATTTTTTAGCAAGTGAATCATTTATATAATTATTATTAGCAACTACTGCGTTAATAACAGAATCATCAAAATATCTATTTAATAATTTGATATGATCACTTACTTTAAAGCCATCTGTTTCACCAGGTTGAGTAAATAAATTACATACATATAACTTTTTAGCTTGAGCATTTTTTATTTTTTCACATAATGTATGATCAATTAAATGTGGAATTATACTAGTAAATAAACTACCTGAAGAAAATATAATTAAATCAGATTCATTTATAGCAGTATATATTTTAGGATTAACTTTAAACTCTTTATCATATTTTATTTCAATTATTTTGTCTTTAGCTGAAGTAATTTGATGTTCACCTATAACTTCTTTACCTTTAGAAGTAATTCCTACGAGTTCTATTGAGTCTTCAGTAAGTGGAAGAATTGTTCCTTCTATATCTAAAAGTTTACACAAGACAGGTATTGCCTGATCAAAATTACCTTTCATATCTAAAAGAGCTGTAAGTAATAAATTTTTAATTGAATGCTCATTTAAACTTCTTGTTTTTTTAAATCTATAATTCATTAAATTTTCTACATCATTATCAATATTAGCCATAGATAGCATTACTTTTGAAATATCACCAACAGCAGGTGTATTCATATCTTTTCTAAGCATACCTGTACTTTTACCATTATCTGCTACTGTTACAACAGCAGTTATCTCAACAGGAAATAACTTTAAACCTTTTAAAAGTTGAGATAAACCAGTACCCCCACCAAATATAAGTATTTTTTTTAACATGTTCATCACCACTATGAATAGTTTATCATAGTTTAATTTAAAAAAAAAGAAAAACTAACGTATTTGTTAGTTAATCAAACCATTGTGTTCTTGAATAAAACCATCCATATTTATCAGGAAATCCTGGTGGATCTATACTTCTTGATACAAGTTGTGAATAAGATGAATAACCATCAGGTCCTCCTCCTAAATAAAATCCTTTTGATATACCAAAATGTAAATGTGTTCCAGTAGTACAATTATCATACCACTGAGTACCTGATCCTCCACCTACAGTTCCAACTATTGTATCAGTAGTAACTTTATCACCAACATCAACTTTTATTTCAAGTAAATGTAAGTAAGTATTAGTATAAGCTACACCATTAACATAAACATGTACGTAAACTTTATTTCCACCACAACTTGATTTTCTTGTAATCGCAGCAACAGTTCCTGCAGCAGCAGCATATACATTTGTACCTTCTGAAATTCTACCTAAGTCTATTCCATTATGTAAAGTGCCACTTCTCATACCCCAAGGAGATGTTACCATTGCAGTTACTAAAGGTTTAACCCACCCTCTATTATTAGCAATTGATACACAGTCTGTTAAGCTTTGATCTAATTTACAACCAATATCTTCATAGTACTCTATTAGAGCTCTTTGATTTTTTATTTGATCTTCTATATCTTCAGTAATTTCGGCATAATATGATAATTCTCCTTCCAAAGAATCAACTTTAGCTTCATATGTTACTATATTACCTTCTAAATCATCTTGATAATTAATTAAATCTAATTGTTTTTGTTCATTATCTGTTATTAAGTTTTCAAATTCAGTTATTTGAGATTTATTGTAATCAATTATTTTTTGTATTGCATCTTCTCTCATAATTATTTCGGTCATAGATGCACCACCAGTTATATAATCAATATAAGTTTCTTGTGAACTTATTTGTTCAAATAAAACAATTAAATCTCCAACTGTATCAGCTAATTCATTTATTTTTTTATCTGATTCTTCAATTGATTTTTTTGCAATTTCAATATCAGTTTCACTTTGCTTAATATTATCATAAGCTTCTTGAATATCTTGCTTATTATTATTTATTTGACTTTCAGTACTTTTAACAGAACTATCATTAGAATCTTTTTGACTTTCTAAAGCAGCAAGTTCATCTTTTAAATCTCTTAAAGTATCCGCAGCAGCATTTACTTCTTTAGGCATAATAAAGTATGGAGTTACTACAAGTACTATTAAAAATAATCTAAAAAGTATATTTAAACCTAATTTCATCATATTTTCAGGTACTTTCTTACAGCATTTAAACTACCGAACATACCAACAACTGCACCTATTAAAACTAAAACTCCTGATACCATAAATACAAAATTAAATGGATCCATTAATTGAACAAATGTTAGTACTACTCCATCTGTATAAGAGTGTAGTATAACATAACCATAAATTGTAATACATATTGGTATTATTGAACCTATTATTCCTACTATTAAACCTTCAAATATAAATGGTAATTTTATTGTAGTGTTACTAGCGCCAACTAAACGCATAATTTCTATTTCATTTCTTCTTGAGAAAATAGTTAATTTTATAGTATTACCAATTAAAAATGCAGTTACAAGTATAAGTGCTCCAACTAATCCAACTGTAATCTTTTGAACTATTGAAAATGTAGAAATTAATGAATCAATTTGTCCTTCGCCATATTTAGCAGATTCTACATTATTTGTTTGTGCGATATATTCTGCAGTTTTAGTTAAGTCTTCAACCATATCTACTTTTATAATAAACGAATCTAAAAGTGGATTTTCATCTAAATAATCTAAAGCTGTTTTAAATGTTTCATCAACTTCTGATACTTCAGCTTTCCACTCATCTTTACTTTTAAAAACAACTTCTGAAACTTCGTCTATATTTTCAAATTCTTTAGTTAATTCGGCAATTCTTTCTTCTGATGTATCTTCAGTTAAATAAACGCTTATTGTTAATTCATCTTGTATTTTTTCAGAAGTATAATTTATATTAGCAGTTGATATAATTGCAACTGCAACTAATAATAACGTTATTGTAACACACATAATAGATGCCATACTTAAACTAAAATTCCGAAATACGCTTTTAAAAGAATCTCTAATACTTCTTCCTAAAATTCTAAACCCTTTCATTAGCTTTATACTTTCCTTTCTCATAATCCCCAGCAATAGTACCATTTTCAACAACTAAAACTCTTTTTTTCATTCTATTAACAATGTCTTTATCATGAGTAGCCATTATAATTGTTGTTTCAAGTTCTTTATTAATACTATCAATTACTTTCATAATATCTTTACTTGTTTCTGGATCTAAATTACCAGTAGGTTCATCACATATTAATATTTTCGGATTATTTACTATAGCTCTTGCAATACAGACACGTTGTTGTTCTCCGCCAGATAGTTCTCCTGGAAAACTTCTTGCTTTTGCTTTTAAACCAACTATTTCTAAAGCTTTCATAACTTTAGGTCTAATTTCACTATTTTTAAGACCAGTGCACTCTAAAGCAAAAGCTACATTTTCATATGCAGTTAATTTAGGTAATAACTTAAAGTCTTGAAATACAATACCTAGTTTTCTTCTTAATTTATATACATTTCCATTTCTAAGTTTTCCAACATTTACACCACCAACAATTACATGTCCACTAGTAGGTTTTTCTTCTCTATATAATAATTTTATTAAAGTAGATTTACCACTTGCAGTTAAACCAATTATAAATACAAATTCACCCTTATTGATAGTAAGTGTAGTATCTGCAACAGCTGTAATACCATTGGCATATGTTTTATTAACATTTTTTAATTCTATAAACTTCAATTTTTACATCCTCCATTTTAATTATATCATAATTACACTTTTTAATTAATACCAAAATATGTCTTATACATATGGTATATTTTTCTTTTTATAACCTCCAAGAGATTCATAGCAATCACATATTATGAAAAATGCTTTTTCATCTTCTTCTAAAATTCTATTTTTAAAGTGAAAATATTCTCTATTTGGAAGTACTGCCATTAATACTGTACCATTAATATGTGAATATCCACCTTTTGTAGGTAATACTGTAAAACCAGTTTTAAATTCTTCTAAAATAATTTTTTCAACTAGTTTATCTTTTCTAGTAAATATATAAAATACTTTAGAATTTGATATATCAAACATAACTTTATCAAGTACTAGTGAACTAATATAAAGTACTATTAACGCATAAATCATTAACTCTAATCCAAAAACAAATCCACCAAATATGATAATTAATATATTAAGTAAAAACATTGATTGACCTTCTGGAAATTTAAAATATTTACTAAATATTGATATCATAATATCTGATCCACCAGTTGAAAAATTATATCTAAATACCATACCACTACTAAAACCAAATATTAAAGCAGATAATAAAGCAGGAATCCAAAAGTCATCAAATGTAAAGTATGGAAGTAAAACTTCTGCAATTGGTTCAGTAAGCGTTACCATAACTGGGTATAAAACAGCTCCAATAATTGTATTTTTTGTTTTTTCTTTTCCTAATGTAAAATAACTAAGAGTTACCAATACAAATGTACTAACATAAATAAAAATTTGTGAATTTATTTTAAATATATCTTGAAACAAAATTGCTAAACCTGATACTCCTCCAATAATTAAATTATTTGGAAGTAAAAATAAATTATAACAAAGCGCTAGTAACACTACGCTAATTACAAATAATGTTCCTTGTACAATTGTTGTTTTTCTTACATCTTCATTCATTTTACCACCTACTTTATTTTATAAGTATTATAACATGTTTTCACAAAAAAAAGAAGATTTATTTATTTTCTTCTTCTTTTTTTAAACTATTATAAGTGTCTTTTCTAATAGCCGTTTCATTTGAACCACTCATACGTGATGATGATTGACCATTTTTGGCTTTTAGATATGTATCTTTACTTTTCATATTACTAATTTCAACTTTAGTTTCAACTTCATAAGTATGCCTTGCACTAGATTGTCTATAACTAGAATATATTACAAAATAATATATTATACCGGCAACTAAAAATATAAAATCATATTCCCAACTTACAAAAATCATAGATATTACCATCAATACTTCAATAATTGATGAAACGATTAAAAGTTTAGGTATATTTACAGGAATACTTCCTCTATTTTCTTTAGTTCGAGCATTAACTGCAACATAATGAATTACATGTTTATCACCTTTTTTTTGATGATAACTATAAACCCATACAGGTAAATATGCAGTTATCCACTGTTCGCCTATTACTTTTAATGATTCTTCAGTCCACTTAACACCTCTATCATAAGATTGAATATATGGAAGTGTTTTGAATCTTGTAATATCTTTTGCTTGAGATTCAATTAACGAAGATAAATCAGTTATATTTGTATCTCTTTTTTCAGATGTAAATCCACTTAAAAAATTTGCATCCCACTTCTGTGCATTTTCTATATCAAATGGCATTATAGAATTTATTATATTAGTAGTTTTTACTCTATCTTTATAATCTAATTTATCTATATTACTTTCAAGTGTAATATCATGAATTGCTATATCATAATCACGTTCAATACTATAAACATCAGCATCATATCTTGTATCATAATGATCTCCACGTTTAACTTGGTATCTTCTTGTTTGTATTTCTCCCATACCTTTTAAGTTGGCATGAGCATTTATATCAACTACCACATATGGTAAATATACACCCAGTACATTCTCAGAAGTAAATTCTTTTCTAAATGTAGGGTGAGCATAAAATTTATATTTCCCAACGTATTTATCTATTAAGTCTCTTGCTTCTTCTTTAGTAACTTTAAATGGTAGTACCATATCAGGAACTGCTCCATTAGCAATTGGCTTATTAAGTGAAAGCATATTTCTACACCAATGACATCTACCTTGAAGTGATGATTTTGTATCAATTACAACTTCAGCCCCACAACTTGAACATTTATAAGTAACTATATCTTTAGAATCAGGTATTATGTTACTTGATCCCGAGCCAATAATTTTTCCTTTTAAGTTTTTTATATCTTCAGTTATGTTATCAAGTTTTGCAGGATTAAATTCATGTCTACAAAAGTTACATCTTAACTTATCTGTTTTTTTATTTTGAGCTATATCAGTGGATCCACATTTAGGACATTTTGTTTGTGCATTTTTTGCATCAACATTAGTATCTATTACTTTTTCAGTTGTTTCTTGTTTTATTTCTCCACTTTTTACCATATTACATACTTCCTAAAATTTCATTTTTTTGTTTATCAAAATCCTCTTGAGTAATAACACCATTATCTAAAAGTTTTTTTAATTTTTCTAACTTTTCATAAGGATCTTCCTTAGGAACTGCAGCAGGTGCTTGTTGTTGAAGTCCACCCATAGCGCCTCCAACTGCATTCATGCCCATACCCATAAAGCCCATGCCCATTGCTCCTCCACCATTATCGTTTGATCCAGCTGCTTCAAAACCACGAGCAACTGATTGTTGCATAAATGAATTTCCTCTTGCACCAGATAATGCATCTGCTTTTTTAACATCGCTAAGAAGTTTTTTAGTATCTTCATCGTACTCAATCGCAGCAAGTGCAACTTTTATAATTTCAAGTCCACGGTCTGTTTTCCATTGATAGTTTTCTTCAACAGCTGCAGATAAACTTTGTGCAAATCCTATTTGATCTGATTGTATTTTAGTAATTCTATTTCCTTTTGATGGATCATTAGTATACATACTAAATGCCGCAGATAAAGAACCTACTACCTCATTAAATAATTGACTTCCTCCATCATTATCCATATCAGCAAAATCAAATACAGCTCCATCTTGTAAGTAAGACGCTGGAACAAATTGTTTTATAAATAATAGTGGATCTACTATTCTAAGAGAATATGTACCACGAGTAATAGCTCCTACTTGTGCATTTAAATATGCATCATCCCAATATATTTCAGCTTGAGTGCCAAATCTATTATTAGGTATTTCTTTTAAATTAACATAAAATGCTTGTTGACTAGTTCCAGGTTGTCCACCCATTTTAAATCTATCCCATGTTTGTTTAATAAGCGGTCCTACAAATCCATCACCAGCAAAAATAGACTGTGAATTTACATCTTCACTTGAATAAATAAAACCACCAGGTTCAGCTACACAACCTGTTACTTTACCATCTTCAAGTGTAATAAGCGCAACACCTTCTGGAACTAAGATTTTACTTCCATTAGTTATTACATTATCAGATCCCTTAGTATTACTTCCACGATCATTATTTTGTCCAACTGGAACTGCAGGAAACACCCCAGCAGTAGCTGAAACACCTTCCATTGGCTGTAAAAAATCTTTCCATTGATCTGCAAATGTTCCACCAAGAGCACCTGCAAAAGCTTTAATAAATCCCATAATAATTTACCTCCTTAATTTATTAAAATATAGAATGTTCTTCTATTAATTAAATTGTATCATAAAAATAATACTTTTAGAAGTTAAAGCCAAATAAAAACTAAATATTTTTAGTATTTAGTTTTTTTGTTTATAATTTATTCATATTTAGTGTATGGGTCATCCCATGTTCCAGAACCAGTAAATAGAAGGTCAGATTTTAGAGATAAGACGGGTCTTATCCCGTTTATATTATAACTTGGCTGACCTATAACATAACCACTAGTAGTTATTATAAAAACACTTGGAGAAGGATCTGTACTAGGAGATAGCAGCCAATAATTGCTTTCTGTATTTAAATAAAAATTATAATTATTAATAGTATATACCGATCCTGCCATTACTGCTTCATCTGTCGTTAACAAACCAATTGGATAATTTAAAAGTCCATTCCCTTTTCCGACCTCTTCTGCGGTATATGAGTCTGCCTGTTGAGGACAAGATAATTCAGGAGTTTTTGCAGAAACATTACGCCAATATGCCCCATAGTAATAGTGAGATTCAAACCTTGAATTAGTTCTATCGTTGCAATATATTGTGTCCTCCACAATTGCGTCGTACCCTTCTTTTACAATATTAGTTACATACCAAGTATCTATTGTATTTTTTATTGTACTGTTGGTATTTGCTGCGTCGTATGTATATCCAACACCTTTTGCAATCATAATATTTTTATTAAATTCACCACTACCAATTTGTGTGCCGACGCCTGTCATTACGATTTTTGTTGCATTATCCGGAGCAGTGCTTCCACTATATATTAGTTTTACACTGTCATTGCCATTTATTCTTACTATTCTCCAGTAAAAGTCCGCCCAATATAACCAATTATTATCTACAGCACCCCTATAATAGTAACTAGTCCCATAATCATCTGCTGTTGCAAACATTCCCTCATCACTTGTTGCTGCTGTTGCAAAATTGGGAGTAGGATTTGCTTCTATTGCTGTTACACCACCATTATCTTGTAAAATTTGATGATTCAAAATGAACATTTTCTCAGACTGCAATAACAACTGTCCGCTAAAAGTTTTGCCTTCATTTGCTGTTTGAAGTGTATCTAAATTTACAAACGTTAACTTTACTTTCCAATCTTGTTGTGTTCCATCTGTTGATGAAGTTGTACTTATATTATAATCTTCTGCTATTTTTATTAGTCCTGTAAATGTTGTTACATCAAATCCTTTTATTGTTTCGCTTGTCAGTGCATCTGTTACTGTTACAGGTGTTAGTCCATCTATTGCAGTTAATTCATTACCTTCTGGATCTGTTACTGTTATAATCATTTCTGGAGTATTAGAGTCTACTGTATATTCAAAATCATTTGTATCTATTTTAAAGTATACTTGATAATCAAGTGATGCTGAACCTACTGAAGAAGACGCTATTAACTTTGCAGATGATGTTGTTTCTCCTGATAAGGAACCCATATTCTCACCAAAGTTAGCAAGCGTTGCATGTATATTAATTGGCTCTCCTGGTATAAAAGAAGAGTTTTCTGATACTTCACTTGTTGCATCTATATCAGTTGATGCTGCTCCACCTATTCCCGCTGCAAAGAATGCATAAGATACACTGCCTACTAATACTATTATTGATACTACTAATATTGATAACTTTGTTATTTGTTTTTTCTTAAAGTTTTTTATCTCTTGTTCATTCATTAAAATCATTCCTTTATTATGTATTAATTTTATCATTTATTAGAAATTATTACAATAAAAAAGGTTATACTTTTAAATATAAACCTTATTTTTTTCTTGGAGCAAATATTAAAAATGCTAGACCACCAATAACTACTGCAAAGATAACTAATATAACAATAGTGTCATTACTTGCCTCAGCATCAGTCCCTAAATATTTTATACCTTCTTCTTCAGAAGCTTCTTTTAAATCAGTCATTTTAATGTCTTCATTATCACTCATATAATCAAGCACTACATCATTTATATTTTCTTCTTCATATGCTTTAAGCGCTGCATCTATTACATCTTCTGAATAACCATTTTGAGCAAAGTCATCTCCAATTACAAAAAATGGAATAGAATTTTCTCCATCAAACATATCTACAAAATAATTAGACGCACTCATGTTAGCATCATTATTATATATTTCATATGTATTTATAACTAAATAATCTTCATATTTTTTTATAATTTGATTAATTTCTTCAATTGCATAGTAACATCCAGAGCATCCTTCACCTCTAAACATATGAACAATTACTTTATCTTTTCCTTCAACAACCTCTGGTAATTCTTCTGCTTTAACATTTACAAAACTAAATGTTAAAATTAAACTTAATACTAATAATAATTTTTTCATTTTACTTCTCCTAACTTACAAAGCATTTATATGCTTTTACTATTTTTACCATTATTTCTTTTTCTTCTAATTTTATTTCATTTGTTGCTACTAGTGTTGCAAGTCCATTTGAATATAACCATAAATTCATAAATAAATCTTTTGCTTTATCAAATGTTAAATTTTGCTTATTAACAAGATTAATTATAGTAGATTGATTCCACTTTTCATCTAGTACATCATTTATATTTACCCATTTTAAATTATTTGATAAAAATAAACTAACAAATAAATTTTTATATTCACATGCAAACTCTACATAAGCTATACATAATGTAAGAAGTGCTTTTTTATTATCAATTCTACTATTAATAAATTCATCATACTGTTTATAGATTTCTTTATAAACATCTTCCTTGATTTCATCCATTCCGCCAAATAACCTATATAACGGTTTTGTTGAAACACCAATTTCTTTTGCTAAAGATCTAGCATTTAAAGACTCCCAACCTTTTGAGTTAATTAATTTGACTGCATTTTTTATTACACTTTTTTTTGTTAATTCTAATACTGCTGGCATATAATCTCCTCCTTCATGGTAACTTATGTTATTATTATATCATACTATTTATAAAAGTAAATCATTTTTTATCATAATCATTTATGTAATTAAATACTTCATTATCTTTTTTATAACCCATGACTTGGTTCAAATTAATATTTTCTACTGAATTAAATATATTTTCATCTATTAAATTACTTTTTTTTCTTAACTCAGTTATTAAGTTCTTTATTTCTAATCTTTTAGAATTTTCATTTTGTAGACCACATGCACAGCCAATAAACTCTAATTCATTATATTTAACCCAAGATTCAATAGCTTCTTCTTTAACTAAATATAAAGGTCTAATAAGCTCCATGCCTTCAAAATTATTACTTCTAAGAATTGGTAACATTGTATTTACTTGACCACTATAAAACATTGACATAAGTATTGTTTCAATTATATCGTCAAAGTGATGTCCCAAAGCTATTTTGTTACAACCTAGTTTTTTTGCATAATCATATAAATACCCTCTTCTCATTCTAGCGCATAAATAACAAGGA
>CAYJNS010000027.1:3358-14093 GCA_964371745.1 uncultured Muribaculaceae bacterium | reverse complement strand
TATGAAAAAGGAATTAAATTATGTGAAGAGTTTGGTATTTTTAAAATATTAAACATTAATACAAGAAATTATATAATAGTAAAAGACTTACTAACTAACTGGGCTCAAATAAGTGATGATAAAAAACTATTTACAAAAAAAGAAATGAATAATATAATAAAGATACGTCAAATAATTAATATAGGTTATATAGATGAAAAAGTACTATTTAACTATGGTTTAGAAGACTGTTTGAAAGTTATTGATATAATTAGTGTATCTGAAGAAAAAGTTTATGATATATACTCTAAAATGCCTTTAAAAGAATATAAAGAATTAATGATTACATCATTAGAGATAATAGATATATTAAATATTAAACCATCTAAAAAAATAGATGAAATAAAAAAAGAGATAGTTGAATTAATTTTAGAAAATAAGTTAAAAAACAATAAAGTAGATATTAAAAAGTATTTAAAAAATAGGAAGTGATTACATGTATAAAGATAATAAAAGATTTGTTGTTGAAACAAAATTTATAAATAATATAATAGCAAATGAACTTAATTTAAATGAGTTTTTACTTGTAATGTATTTTGATAATGAAATAGATCCTATATTTAATATTGACTTGTTAAAAAAGTATATAAAATTAAATGAAGAAGATTTAATGTTTGCTTTTGCAAATTTAGTAGAAAAGAAACTTATTAAAGTAAATGTTGAAAAAGATTCTAAAGGTAAAATGATTGAAAAAATATCTTTAGATGGATTTTATAATCTTATTAAAAAAGAACTAAAAAAAGAAGAAAAAAATGATACGACTGAGAGTATATATTCAAAATTTGAAAGTGAGTTTGGAAGAACTTTATCTGGTATGGATTATGAAATTATAAAAGCATGGATAAATAAGGGCTTTTCTGAAGAATTAATTGAGTCTGCTTTAAAAGAAGCTAGTTATAATGGAGTTAAATCTTTAAGATACATAGATAAAATATTATTTGAATGGGAGAAAAAAGGTATAAAGAAAAAAGAAGAAATAAATACAAAAAAAGAAAGTGATGAATCACTTTGTGAAACTAAACTTCTTAATTTTAATTGGTTAGATAATGATTAAAGATATAGAAAAAAATTTAGATACAATGTTTCCAAATCCAGTATGTGAGCTTGATTATAATAAAGATTATGAACTTTTAATAGCAACAGTCTTATCAGCTCAATCAACTGATAAAAGAGTTAATATAGTTACTAAAGAGTTATTTGAATATACAATTGAAGAGTTGCGTGATTTAGAAATAAAAAAACTTGAAAAAATAATTATGACGGTAGGAACATTTCATAAAAAAGCTATTTTTATTAAAGAAATAGCAAAATCACTACTTGAAAATTATAATGGAGTTGTACCTAATAATAGAGTTTATTTAGAAACCTTACCTGGCGTTGGTAGAAAAACAGCAAGTGTAGTACTTGCTAATTTATTTAATGAACCATCTATAGCTGTTGATACTCATGTAACTAGAGTATCAAATGTACTAGGAATAGTTAAAAATGAATATGATGTATTAAAAATAGAAAAAGTAATAATGAAAAAATTTAATAAAGAAAGCTGGAATAGAATAAATAGTCAATTAGTACTTTTTGGAAGATATATTTGTAAAGCTAAAAAGCAAGCGTGTAATAATTGTTTATTTAATAGTGTTTGCAAAAAAAAATAGGGTAACCTATTTTTTTATGGTAGAACAATATCTCCTGTATTAGTATCAATTGTTGTTTGAACAGAAACATTTACACCAGTGCTTGCATTTGTTTTAAATTTCGTATAAGCGCTTTTTATTATAAAGTTATAAGTTTCACCAGCAGTAGGCACTGTATAAGTAAATGTAGGTGATGCAGTTGAACCTAAATAGGTAACTGTACCATTTGTATTAAGATATATATCATAAGTAAGAGTTCCAATTATTGATGAATTATAAGATACTCTTTGTTCATAATATTTAGATGCATAATCACCAAAATATTCATTATAGTAATTTACTAAGAAACTTTGATCTATCGCAGATGGAGCCGCTATAGGAGTCCATGTTAAATTTATGTTAGTTCCATCGTAGATACCATTAGCCTCAGTAATATTTGCAAGTTCAGCATATCTCCACGATATATCTGTTGGCTCAGTTCCAGATTTAAATAGTTCTGTAGATATCATACTTTCTGGAGTATAAGGGCTTGGAAGTTGAAGTGGTATTGTTTCTTTTTCTATTTCCACAGAAGAAACTCCACTAGGTTTATCAAAAGTTTGATTTTTTGAATAAAGTTCAGTACCAACAGCTTTACTAATACCATTTCTAACAGGTGCCGCTCTTGATGATGTTAAGTAGTAGTTTGGACCCTCTTTAAGTGAATCATAACCAACCCAAGTAGCTGATGAATACTCTGGATTATAACTTACAATCCATGAGTCCATAGTAGCATTACTTGGTAAATCATTTGCATCAGTATATTCTTCATCAATTGTAGTTGTACCAGTTTTAGCAGCTAAATCAGTTCCACTTACTCTAAAGCCAGCAACATAGTCATCTCCAGCACTTACTAACATATCTGTTATCATATATGCAGTTTGCTCACTCATAGCTTTAACTTCAGTATATTTATATTCAACTGTTGTATCACTTTCAATAAATGTTATTTTAGTAATAGAGTAAGGTTCTATATATATTCCGCCACGACCAAATGCGGCATAGGCAGCACTAAGTTCTAAAGGGGAAGTTCCATCAAATCCACCAATAGACGCTGATTCATATAATGTATCTCCATAGTCTATTCCTAAGTTATGCACAAAATCTTGGATTAAAGTTATATCAACTGCAGCAACTTCTTGAAATGCTTTTAATGCAGGAATATTTCTAGAATCAACTAATGCATCCCGCATTGTAATTAAACCTTCAAATTGATTATCATAGTTTCTAACAGAACCACCATTTGTATAAGTATGCGGTTCATCAATAAATACAGTACCAGGCGAACCGTTTAAGTATTCTATATAAGGACCGTAGTCAAATATAGGTTTTGCAGTTGACCCTGGTTGTCTTTTTTCATCAGCTCTATTTGTTCCTTTTGGTTGATAATCATATCCTCCAGATAATGCAGTAATAGAACCATCTTCTATATTTGTAATAGCTACACCAAACTGTATTGGACCTCTTTCTTCTGGTGGGGCATAACTTTCTTTATTTTCAACATCAACTAATATATCTTGAACTTCAGGATCAATTGTTGAATATATTTTCATAGGAGTATAATATGGATTTAATCCTTCAGGATTATCTTCAGTTTTAGTTACTTCTTGCGCTTCATTTAAGATATAATCAATTGCAGCTTGATATTCTCCAGCTGTAGAAATATTTTCTTCTTTTAAAAGAGATTCTATAGGAATTGCTAAAACAGCGTCTTTTTCCTCTTCTGTAATATATCCGTGTCTTATCATTAAATTAAGTACTGTTTCTTGTCTGTTTCTTGAATTTTCTGGATATTCATAAGGATTTAATGTTCTTGGATTTTGAAACATACCAGCTAGAAGTGAAGCTTCTGCTAAAGTAAGCTCTGAAACATCTTTTCCAAAAAAGTATTGAGAACCTTGTTGAACACCAGTTATACCAGTGTAATTTAAATTAAAATCATACCCAAGCCACTGACTATTTACATAAAACTCTAAAATTTCTTCCTTAGTAAACGCATTTTCAAGCTTAAATATTGACATATATATATCAGTAAATTTTCTTATTAAACCAGATAAACCACTTGCATCAGTACTTGTATAAGTGTTTTTTATAACTTGCATTGATAAAGTTGATGCTCCACCTGCATCTTCATTTCCTAAAAGCTGACCAAATGAAGCCATTACAAATCTAGGTGCATCTAATCCAGTATGTTGGAAAAATCTTGAATCTTCTGTTGCAACAATTGCATCAATTAAAACTTGAGGCAGTTCATCATAACTTACAAGCTCTGAATTACTTTCTCCAGTTCTAACAAGTTCATTTCCGTTAACATCATATATAACAGTAGCCTCTTTATTATAAAGTAGAGTTTTATCAAAGTCTGGCGCAGTTATAATTATATATAAAGCAAATATTAAAAATATTGTAACTAAAGATATAGCTCCAATAAGTATAGTGCTCAGTATAATAGTTTTAGTTGTTTTTTTCTTTTTAGCACCTTTCTTTTTTTCATTTTTTATTTTTGTGTTTTTAATTTTTTCTTTAATTTCATTAATTTTTTTCACATTTACACCTCCATAATTTTATCTAAACCTTGTATATAATCAAGACCTATATTGTAATTATATTTAAGTTTAATCCCACTATTTTCAAGAAAATCATATGGAATACTTTTTCTTTCATTTGATTTAATAAAGTTTAATAAAACTTTACCATCTAGTAAATAATAATTAGTATTCATACTTATAATTAAAAATGCTATACCTTGATGCTTTATAATGCTTTTTATATGTTCTAATTGATGATTATGAATATTGCTAAGAGGAAAAGCTGTTTTACTTAAAGTCTCTTTAGCATCAAATTCTATATATTTACCTTTATATATTCCATTATAATCTAGTGTTGACTTTTCTTTAAAATAACCTTTAGTAATACTTGCTCCCACACTTTTAACAATTCCAATAGATGTAGGTTTTTTATAAATAATCGCAATATCATTTTCTAAGTAATATTTATTAGCTTCATTTACAATTATTTCTAAATCTATGCCTCTATTAGAAAAGTTTATAATAGGTTTGTAAGTTTTATTAATATTATTTGGATATTTCACTTAATCACCTATATAGATTATAACATATTTTTAAAATATTTTCCAAAAAAAATTGTCGATATTTGTCAGAAATAACAAATAGTGTAAAATGTGTAGTACAATATATTTGGTGATAAAAGTGAGAGTAGAATTTTTTATTAATAATATGTTAGAAAAAGTAAATTTAACAGATTTAAGTTTATATAATTTAAGTGATGAACTTGACAAAAGTACTAAAAAAGAAGTATAATCTTTAGTGTTAGAAGGTGTAGATATGTATAGTGAAAGAATTTATTTAACTCCGCAAGAATTACTTGAATATGAGTTTAAGGTAGATGCTCGTGGTTATCGTCCTCAAGAGGTTGATAAAGTACTTGATATGGTAATTAGAGATGAAACTGAATACATAAATACAATAAAAAAATTAGAGGGGCAAGTTAAGGATTTAACTGAAGATAATATTACTTTAAAAAGTGAACTTCGTAAAATTCAAACTGAAATAGAACATCTTGAAGATAATTCATCTAGTAATTCGCCTAGTAATTTAGATCTTCTAAAAAGAATAAGTCAATTAGAAAAAATAGTATATCGAAAATATGATTAAAATTTTGACAAATGCTGCTTAACTAGTTTAAGTAGAGGAAAGTCCATGCTCGCACAAACTGAAATGTTTGTAGTGTTTGTGTCTAGGGAAAAAATAACCTAGAGTAGCTAATAGCTAACGGCGTAGAAATAACCTTAACTGGTTAGAGTATCGTAAAGTGCCACAGAAACGTATTTTTTTGGAAACGAAAAAGTGAAACGCGGTAAACCCCACAAGCGAGAAACCCAAATTTTGGTAGGGGAACTTTTGCAAGGGAATAACAACTAAGCAAAGGATCACTTAGGTGATAGATAAATATTTGTCGCTTTCTTAATGAAAGAACAGAACATGGCTTATAAAATTTTTTTTATTTTGAATATATTATATTAAAGGAGTGAATTTATTTTGGATGAGATAGGTAGTGAGCTTAAACTTGCTAGAGAATCATCAGGGGTAAGTATAAGTGAAGCAAGTAAAGATTTAGATCTTAGTGAACTTACAATTGAAAATATTGAAGATGGTAAAATTGGTGCTTTCAAAGATGTTTTTGAATTAAAAAAAATACTTAGTACTTATGCTAAATATTTAGGGTTAGATGATAAAAAAATAATAGATGAATTTAATGTTTATTTATTTGAATATACATCTAAAATACCAGTTAAAGAGTTAGAAAAAACAATCGAAATGCAACTTAAAGAAGAAAATGATTCAAAAAAAATTATTTCTCCTTATACAAAAAAAGAAACTAAAATCAAAAAAAATTATTTAATACTAATATATAGTATTGCAGTAATACTTTTAATAATAATAGTAGTATGGGCGGTAAGTGAACTATTTATAGGTAATCAGGCTACAGACACTATTGGTTATTATAGATAGGAGTTTATATGAAACTTAATTTACCAAATAAAATTACAATAGCAAGGATAATTCTTGGTTTTATTATAATAATAATGTTGTTGTTACCATGGCAGCAATTAAATATTGATTGGCCTATATATTTATGGTATGGAGTAACTATTGATTTACTTTATATAGTTGTAGGTATTTTATTTATAATAGCATCTTGCACAGATTTTATTGATGGTTATATTGCTAGAAAATATAATATGGTAACAGATTTTGGAAAAACTATGGACGCTATTGCGGATAAAATACTTGTTAATGGACTTTTAATTATACTTGCATATGAAAGGGCAATACCAATTCTTATTCCTGTAGTAATAATTACAAGGGATATAATAACAGATACATGTAAATCTATTTGTGGGTCTAAAGGTAAAGTAGTTGCGGCATCAAACCTTGGAAAGTTAAAAACAATATTTATTATGGTTGGATTAGCATTTGTTTTATTTTATAACTTCCCATTTGCAATACTTAATTATTCATTCCCATCATTTAATACTAATATTGCTGAAATTATTTTATTAATTGGAACGCTATTATCAGTTATATCTGGAGTAGAGTATGTTAGTAAATCACTTCCGTATATGTTTGAAAAGGAAAATTAATTTTCTTTTTTTTTATGATAAATACCTATTCCAAAATTAATTAAATGAATAAATTAAATTAGAAAGGATAGTGTATTATGAATAATTATTATGCTGGACCGGAAATGATGAATCAAATGAATATGGAAGGTATGGCCCAAGCTACAGAAACTGAAAATATAGTTGATATGGGACAAATGGATAGTTGCTGTAACCCATGCGCGCCAAAAGTTCCTTGCGAACCAATATATGAGTGTCCACAAGAAAGAGTATGTCATAAATATACAACGTATGAAGTTCCGCACATTATGCCATGCCATACAAGAGTAGTTAATCATCATGTATATAGACATACATATACACCATGTTATACTTGTTGTGAGGAAAATGTAGTGTGTCATATAAATGATAGAAAATGTTGTTAAAAGTCTCATTAATAGAGATTTTTTCTTGATATAATATTTTCAATATGATAAAATAACTTTTGAAATGAGGTTTTGTTTATATGAAATTAATAAATGAAGATTTAATGCAAGAAATAAAAGAATTAATAAAAGCATCTATAACTGTTAATAAACATGGTTATCATAGAATTACACCATGTTATGTCCAGTTGGCATTAATATTAAAAAAAGAAGGGTTAATATTTAGTAGAAAAATAGTAAATGAAATACTTAAGAGCGTAAAAATAGAAGATATTTCTAAATTTGATGTTATGTTAAAAAATTTATTAAATGATTCAAATACAATAAAAGGTACTAATTTAAATGAATGGGAAGAATATAATATTAATGAGATTAATGCTTTAAGTAACTTAAATAATGCATATGAATATAAAGGTATTACAGCTACAACAGATGATTTTATAAAAGCGCATGAATTACATAAGGAGTTATATTTACCATTTCAAATAAAATTTTTTGTAGCAACTCTTCAATACGTTATGGTTGAAAATAATAAAAATAAACAAAAAATTAGACAATAGTCTTTTTTTTTTCGCTATTTTAAGATATAATTAAGGTGGTGATAATATATGAAAAAAAATGGATTTACAACTGTAGAACTTTTAATTGTAATTGGAATATTTACAGTTATATACGCAATCGGTGTTATTAATGTTACTCATGCATTTGAAGAAAATCCAAATCAAAATGAATATAATCAAGTAATTAATTTAATTGAAGTACAAGCACAAAGTTACGCTCAAAATAATCCGGAGATATTTGGTGAAAGTGATGTTATATATATTTATGTAAGTGATTTAATTGAAAAAAGCTATATAGTTCCTGATGAAAATGGTAATATTAAAAATCCTTTAGAGGGTAGTGGGACACTTAATGAATTAAAATTGAAAATAGAAAAAAAAGATAATAACTATTCTGCTTCAGTTGTCGAAATTTAACTGTAAATAAAGTGTAAAAAAATATTGATATTATGTATAATCTTTGCAAATTATAGTAAAATGATATTGTAAGGAGGCGTTAATATGTTATATCCATCTATTGATAAATTATTAACAACGGTTGACTCAAAATATAAACTTGTTCATGTGGTATCACAAAGAAGTAAACAAATGCTTGAAAATAGACATTGCCAATTAAAAGAAAGTGAGTATACTAACAAAAAAGAATTAGGTCGTGCCATGGAAGAACTTAACAGTGGGCTCATAAAAGTTAATAAAAATAATTAAAAACGCTTGATTATATCAATTATTTATGATAAAATAATCTTGCTTTTGGGGAATTGGCTCAGTTGGCTAGAGCACCTGCCTTGCACGCAGGGGGTCAAGGGTTCGAATCCCTTATTCTCCACCAATTAGCAAATAACAAGATATTTCATCTTGTTTTTTTAATATATTGCCAATTTAGTTTAGTGGTAAAACAGATGCATGGTAAGCATCAGAGGTAAGTTCGATTCTTACATTTGGCACCATTTTAAAATTATTTTAACCTTTACAAGGTTTTTTTTAATGATATAATAGATATCAACAAGAAAGTAGGTTAAATTTATGTATTATGATGAATTAAAAACTCTTATGAAAGTATTAAAAGAAAAAGGCTTTAGTATATTTGAAGCTAGAGATGGTAATAAGAAAATATTCCAATATAATGGTTTAATTATTAAATTTAATAGTTATTTACATTTCATTGTTGAAGTAAGTGGAAATATAGATAATAATTTTTTAATTTATTTTAATAGTAAATATAAAAATAAAAATAGTTTAGAAGAATTTTCATTTGGATCTAAAACTATGACTTTAAATATAACTGATAAATTTGTTTATCGGTTTAAAGAAAAAGAAGATTTAATATTATTTTTAATTGAATATAGAAAATATTTAAATGAAAGTAAAATATTAGCTAGTGATATTATTTCTAGTACGAATGAAAATCTTCTTAATAAAATATATAATATGCCTTATCTAACTTTTTTAGAAAATTTTTATCCTAAAATATATAATGTTGTTATTAATAAAGAAAAGTGTTTGTTAAGAGATTTATTAAATTATTTTAGAATATGTGTAAATCCATACACGGAAAAATTATTAGATAAAAAACCTATATTAGAGTTTATTGATGACATACAAATTAATCCAATATATACTAGAGGTTTTAAAGGACAAAATCCAACTCAACGATTATCTTTATCTTCAAGAAATTCAAATAAATGTGCAACATTTGCATATACTCCAGCAGAAGTTAGTCTAGCTTATACATTTTACACAGATAAATATTTTATAATGCATAATACTAATCTTGAAACAGGTAAAGAGTGGTTATATTATGAGAATGATAAAATTAATAAGCAATATAAAATAGATGAAGGATTGTTAACAATTAATCAAAAACTTGTTACTGATTATGAAAAACCATTTATAGATGAATTTAATATTGCAATAGATGATTTAACAAATTTTACTATTAATAATATGACTAATTATAATGAACCTATTAGAAGTTTAAAAATTAATAATAATAAATAAATATCATATATTTTATTAGGAGGAATGTAAAAATGTTAAAAGTATCGTCTAAATCAAATCCTAATAAAGTAGCAGGCGCTATTGCAAGTATATTTAGGGAAAATGGAAAATTAGAAATACAAACAATAGGAGCAGGGTCTTTAAATCAGGCAATTAAATCAGTGGCTATAGCAAGAGGTTTTGTTGCACCATCTGGAGATAATTTAGTAATTGTACCAGCGTTTAATGAAGTAAATATTAATGGTGAGGCTAAAACTGCAATTAAACTTATAATTGAATCTAAATAGACTTTCCAAAAGTCTTTTTATTTGTTATAATTTGTTAGGTGATAGTATGGAATATTATTTTGGATATGAAAGTAATTCAAGTTTAACATTTTTAGGACCAATACATTTAGTCTTACTTTTATGTGTAATAATTGGTACTATACTAATATTTAAATTCAAAAATAATTTAAAAAAATACACTTTTATAAGATATTTAATACCAATTATATTATTAGGTAATTTAGCAATATTTTTCTTTGGATCAATTTTTTCAGGTGCATTTAACATTCAAAATCATATTCCTATACAATACTGTTATATAACTAATATTTGTTTTTCACTTATGCTTTTGTTTAAAAAAGAAAAAATGTTTAATTTTTTATACTATGCAATATTCTTTTGTACAGTTGCAGTAATGATTTTTTTTGATCCGTCAGTTGTTTATGATAGATACCATTTTATCTCATCAATTATATCTCATCATATAATGTTTTTAGGTAGTATATATACTTTATTTGTTTTAGATTACAAAGTAAATAAAAAGGGTATATTAGGTTGTTTAATATATTCTTTTACAGTTTATATAATAGTTTATATTATTAATTTAATAATAGGGACTAGTTATATTTTTAAA
>CAYJNS010000027.1:0-3348 GCA_964371745.1 uncultured Muribaculaceae bacterium | reverse complement strand
AAAGATTCATTACCACTATTTATGTATGATATAATTCCATTTTTAGATAGTTTACCTTCGCTTCTTTGGTTATTAATTTTTAGTGTACCTGCTATTTTATTATCTTATTTATTAATTTATATCAAAAATAAAAGGACTATTTAAGTCCTAAGTATAAAGCAAGTATTGCAAGTACTATACCAAGTATAGTGGTTATACTTATAATTAAACTAGATTTTGCAAAGCCAGTCATTTTTAAATACTGTTTATTATCATTTTCAACAACCTCTGGTATATTAGCATTATCATTTTTTCTTACTAATTGATAACTATTTGATCTTCCTTCTTCTAAATCGCTATGATAATCTACAAGTGCATTTTGTAAATATAATGAAGCTGTTCTTGTAACATAATTTTCATTAAAAGCATATTCTATTACTTCATATAATTTATTAAAAGTTTCATTTAGTGGTTCATAATTATTTTTTAATTGAAAAGCAGCGTAATAAATTTTTACATATTCTAAATATGCATTCATTACTTTATCATCTATATCTGGAAGTATAAAAAAATATTTTAATTGTTTTATCCAATCATCTAAATGTAATTCTTTTTGTTTGATTATAGCTAAGTCTTTCATCATTTCCATAAAGTGTATAGGTGATATATTTTGATTATAAGATTTAAAACAATTTAAATCTATGTTATCTATATTTATCGATTCCCCATTATATATTAAATTGTTATTAACTAACTCTATATCATATAAACTAGGATAATTTAATTTTAAATTATTCATAGCATCTATATTAACATTAGAAAAATTATTATTCATATAAAGCTCCTATCATAATAATGATATCAAAAAAAGTTGAAAAATTCAATAAATTTAAGAAAATAATCTTCAATTTAATATATTGATTATGCAAATTTTAAATTTGACAGTATAATTAGTTAAATTCAGCTATAAAAAATGATTATTTCACTTTTGACTTCAAATTTTTATTATGATAAATTTGTATTGAAAGGAGGCATCTATGTTGAATAACGTTGTATTAGTTGGAAGACTTACTAAGAACCCTGAGATACAAAATTGCAAAGACAGTGATAAAAAAAGAAGTGTTATAACACTTGCTGTTGCGCGCAACTATAAAAACGTTGACGGTGTTTATGAAACAGATTTTATAAGATGTGTTTTATGGAATGCTGTAGCATCAAATACTTGTGAATATTGTAAATCTGGCGATATTATAGGTATTAAAGGAAGACTTGAAACTCATTCTTATGAAACTGAGGATAAAGAAATGAAATATGTTACTGAAGTAATTGCTGAAAAAATAACTTTTCTAACTAATGAAAAAAAAGAAGCTTGATTACTTTGCTTTTTAAAGTAAATATTACATTTGGTAAACTTTATACATATGCACTTCTTTAATGGTTATACTACCATTAAGAGGTGCAGGAAAGTGATAATAGGTAGTAGATTAAAAATCAAACGAAAAGAATTAGGATTAACCCAAGAAGAATTGGGAAGATTAATTGGAGTAGGTAAATCAGCTGTTTGTTGTTATGAAAAAGAAACTAGAAATCCAACATTAGAAGGTGTCATAGAATTAATTCAAGTTTTAGGTGTTGGTGCCGATTATTTATTAGGTTCAGACTCGATAATAAAAACAGTTAGTGATAAACATCCTAAATATAGATCTTTAACAAAAGAAGAGTTGATGTTTATAGATGAACTTAAAAAAGATAAAATTGTTTATGAAATTTTATTTAACGATCCTAAAAGAGGGGCAGATTTGATTAAGAAAAAAATTGGCTAATAAGTCAATTTTTTTATTTTATAACATATTATTTTCTAGGTGATTGGTTTGAAAAAAACATTTAAAATAATAGGTATATTTTCCCTTATGTTATTTTCCTTTTATTATATTAATCAAATAAATAATGTTTTGGTATATCAAAATAATTTGATGGAAGAAATAGAAAAAAATAGTATAGTATACGAAACTGAATTTGTAGATGCACAAATTTATGGTGAATATATAATACCAGGAATTTCAGGTTTAAAGGTAAATGCGTTAGAAAGTTATTATAATATGAGAGAATTTAATACATTCAATGAATATTATTTATTATACGAAAGTGTTAAACCTGTTATTAGTATAGAAAATAATAAAGATAAATATATAGAAAAAGGAAATCCACTTAATAGAAATATTTCTATAATAATAGATGATAATATTTTTGTTAAGGATTATATTTTAAAAAATAATTTAAATGCAAATATTTTAATAAATTATGATTCATTTATTGAAAATAGTTTTTTAGAACAAATAAATTATGATTATAAAAATTTTAATAGACTAGATAGTAAATTAGAAAACAAACTATGTTTAGTTACAGATGAGTTATTAGAATTTTGTAAAAAGAAAGATTATTATTTAATAAAATCAAATATTGTTTTAAATAATGATAACATATATGACATTAAAAAAAATTTATCTAGTGGTCAAATAATAATATTAAGTGATATACTTACACTTGAAAATTTTCAAATATTTTATAATGAAGTTTTATTTAAAGATTATAAAATAGTTTATTTAAGTAAATTAATAGAAGAATAAATAGTAGATATTATTATTTTTAATTTTATTGTATTGTTGCACTTAACTTTTTAATCAAAGATATTTTTTTTAATTAAGATTGTAATATAGTAGTATTAATTTTCTGTTTCAATAATTTCTTCAATTGTTTCTCCAATTTTAGAAATAACTCCAACAACTAGAGCGTTACCCATCATGAAATATCTTTTTTTATCAGTCATACCTGTTTCAGTCCAATTATCTGGGAATCCATTAATTCTTTCGCATTCTTTAGGTGTTAATAATCTGTTTTTCTTTGTTAAGTAATCTTCTATTACATGAGTTGTTCTACTAATACCACTTTCACTTGTTAGCATTGTTCTTGCTGGCGAATCTAAATTGTCCGGAAAAGCCATTGCTCCCTCAGAGTAGGTATAAGGTTCACCATTTGGTTTAATTCTTGGTATTCTTTTACCACCTTTTAAGTATTCAAATTTTTTTAACTTTTCACCATCTAAGAAAAACTTATCGTCAACTTCATCAGTTTCTCTTATGCTTTTTAATGGTGTTAATTTATTACAATCAGGTTTTACCTTAACTGTGTATATTCCACCATCTTTCATTATACCAGCGTTATAGAAATCGGTTTTAAATAGATTACTTACTTCGATTAAATCCTTATAACCTGAAATATCATCTTTTACTATCTTTTGGTAGCCATCCTCTAATGGGAAGTTTTTAATATACATACCTTTTTCGAAAATTATATCTCTTTCATTTTCTT
>CAYJNS010000026.1:0-14215 GCA_964371745.1 uncultured Muribaculaceae bacterium | reverse complement strand
CTCAAATAGTGAACATCAATTAGAAATATTTAAAAAACTTAATATAAGTAAGGATTATATAAAAACGAATTTATTTAAATTTAGGGATGAAACGATTAATTATATATTAAAAAATATAATTAATGAAAATGATGTTGAAATACTAGAGAAATTAAATATAGAAAATTTAACTAATCGAAATATTATATTACCTAATTATATTTTAAATAATCCTTTATTTATTAAAAATATAGTTAATACAACAGATTCAACATCTTATAGATTACTTTTGAATTCACTTGAATTAAATAATGATTTAGAATTTCTTGAAAAACTACATGAAAAATATATAGATGCATTAATACAATCAATATCTAATGATGTATTTAATGGTTATAATTTATTTTATCAAAGATTTGTTGATAATGATTTTGATAATTACCCATATATAATTTTACAAGATTTGTTTCAAACTGCAAATTATAAAGAGTTCTTTTCTATTTATGAACTAATAAATGGTAAAAGTAAAGAAGTAGTTTATGAATTTTTAAAAGGTGATACTCATAATCTTTTATGTAATTTTATACTCGATTATCATTTTAAAGATATTCCAAGTAATACACTTAAAGATTTAAATGTTTTATTTAATTATTTAAAAAGTACTAATAATGCTTTTGATTCTAATATTGAAATATTAAAAAAATTTAAAAATATTCAAGAATTATCTATTCCAGAATTAATAAGCTTACATGAACAATCTAAAATGTATAATATAGCAAATATATTTTATGATGAAATAAGAAAATATAAAGATGAAAGTTATCAAAGTTTTAAAGAAGAAATGGTTAATGAAAATAATTTTAATCAGTATTTAAATCCAGATTTAACAATAGATAATAATGTTCCAGTATGCCATTTTAGTGGAGAACCGTTTAAAATTCTTATTAAATCATTTGAGTTTGAAACAAACTCTATAGCACCAAGTTCTATAATAGATTTTAAAAATGAAGTAAGTGGGTGTTATAGTTATATAGGCAGTGATAATATGGATACATTTAATAATCCCAAAAATAATTATACACTTGTGTATACAGATTTTAACATAGATAATATAGTTCATGTATATCCAGCTGATTCTGCATCTAGTTATAGCTTTAATAGCAATAATAAAGATCATCGAACAACTAACTTAATAAATCAGATTTATACACCAACAGATTTAATTAAATCAAGTAACTCATATAATGAAATTATAATTAAACAAGATAAGTTAAGTGCTCCAAAACCATCTTTTATTCTTTGTTATGATGAAATAACTGAAGAAGTTAGATTAACAGCTGAAAATTTAAACTTGGGTATTGTGTTAGTTAATACAAGTAAATATAAAAAAAATGTTTATGATAATGCAAAAATTATTGCTGATTTTTCTAACGTTAATGATACTTATTATAATAAGTATCATCAAGATCATTTATATTTAGAAAGATTAGAAAAGTTAAAAAATATTGAAGGAGAAAATAATATAGCTAGATAATATTGACATTTATGAAATATTTTATATAATATTATACAGCAGAGGGGGTTTCTAGATGAAAACGATAAGTAAAGATAGTGAGGTAATAAGTTCATTTACACTTGATGAAATTATATATGTTTTAGGAAATGATGATAAAGAAACTATTAAGTTAATTAATTATATTTATGATACAGTAGGTATTTCTTTATTAATATCAATTAGTAGCATAGGTTTAAAAGGTAAAATGATATATAAATTATTTTATCTATGTGACAAAAATATGGATAAATTTATAATCACTTTACAGATGATATCTTATAAACTATTTTTAGAAAAAGATGTATTTTATAATTTATCATTAGATAAACCAATTGAGTTTATTGATAATTATAAACATGATGAAGATTATTATATATATGAAATAATAAAAGAAAACGATGTTAATCCAGTTATAAAATCATTTAATGAGAGAATCAAAATAAAAAGGAGTATTGATGGAAAAAATAATAATAATTAAATATGGAGAATTATCTACAAAAGGTGATAATTTAAATTATTTTATTAAGAAGTTAAAAACTAATATAGAGTTAATACTTGAAAAGATAGAGTTTGACATAACATATGATCATGGAAGAATGTTTATTAAAACTAATGACTTTGATAAAGTAATAGAAAAATTAAAAAAAGTATTTGGTATTCATGAAATAAATTTAGGATATACTATTCTAACTAATGATTTAGAAGATATTAAAAAAAGTGTCTTAGAAAAACTAAAAGAAATAAAATTTAATACTTTTAAAGTAGAAACAAAAAGAAGTTATAAACAGTACCCTATAGGTAGTATGGAAATATCAAGAAATATTGGTGCTCATATTTTAAAAAATATAAATAGTATAAAGGTAGATGTAAAAACTCCAGAAGTACTTGTTAACATTGAAGTCAGAAAAGATGAAACTCTAATATATTTTGAAAAAGTAAAAGGTTTAGGTGGATATCCAGTTGGAACACAAGGCAAAGGTATGCTTATGCTTTCGGGGGGAATAGATTCACCAGTGGCATCATTTTTAGCGGTTAAACGTGGTATTGAAGTACACTATGTATATTTTGATTCACCACCTCATACTTCAGTTAGAGCAAAAGATAAAGTTATAAGACTTGCTAAAGTAATTAAAGAGTATAATCCTAAAGGATTATTATATGTTGTAAAACTAACTAAAATACAAGAATCAATTCTTAAAAATATACCTAATGAATATTTAATAACTATTATGAGAAGAATGATGTATCGTATAACAGAAAAGTTAGCTCATAAAAAAAATGCTCATATTATTATTAATGGTGAAAGTATAGGTCAAGTTGCTAGTCAAACCTTAACAAGTATGAAAGCAATTAATGAAGTAGTAAAACTTCCAGTAATAAGACCTGTTGCGTGTCTTGATAAACTTGAAATAATAGACTTAGCTAAAAAAATAGGAACATATGATATATCTATTGAACCATTCGAAGACTGCTGCACAATATTTGTTCCAGATCATCCAGTAATAAATCCTGATATTAATAAATGCAGAGAATATGAAAAACAAGTAGACTTTGAAAGCATGATTACTGAAGCTGTTAAAACAGTTGAAGTAATAAAATTAGAAGATACTTCTAAATATAGTGATATTTTATAAATGTGAAACAAAATAGATGCAAATTAAATAAAAATGTTTCACATTTTTTTGTATTAAATACTTTAATAGTATCATACTAGTACTAGGTGATTATTATGGGAAAAGAAAATTATTATTATAAGGGTTTTGATTATTTAAATACATCTATTAAAGAAAAAAGAATATATGAATATTTTAATCCATATGGATATAATATAGATTCAACTAGTAAAAGAATTATAGATATAGAAAAAAAATTAATAAAACCAACAAAAAGATAAGAAAAAAATGTAAACTTTTTCTTATCTTTTTAGTTTTTATAAATAAATTTATTTACATAAACTAAATATTTTTGTATAATTATATTAAGAGTAGGAGACTAATATTATGAAAAAACTTTTTTGCTCAAAAAAAAATATTTCATTAACTATAATTGGTGTAACAATTATATCTTTAGTTGCCTTTGCAATTACATTTGCATTTTTAAGACCAGAAGAAACATCTCCAGCTAAAACTCCAGTAATGCTTACACATGAAAATATAGATTGGATTAAGTTTGATCCAGGAACAAATTTAAGTGTATCACCAGGATCTCATAATTTAGCAACAGGTATGGATAGCTTAACAAGTACATCTAATCCAACAGCAACACTTACTAACAAAGCAGGTAATGGTGAATTAATTGAAACTACATATCATGTATATTTAGAAGTGCCAACAAACACATTTATTTATTCATCAGGAAACACTCCAGAGATGATACTTCAAATATTTGATGAAAATAATAATGAAATAACAAATAATTCGGAGCTTAAATATGTAACAACAGTGGACTCTAATGGAGTAACACATAAAGGCTTTGATATAACAAACTTTTCAAGTGCTGATTTAATACCAATAAAAGAAAACATAGAAATAAGTACAACAAATGAAACAGTACATACTTATACTTTTACTATTAAATTTTTAAATATTAATGCAGACCAAAGTAGTAATGCAAATGCTAGTTTAGATGCTAATATTGTTATGCAAAGTGATATAAAAGAAAGAAATTATGCATCAGATTATATAATAAATTTACATAGTGGAGTAGATGGAATGAATGGAATATATTATACAAATAATGCAGAGTATAGGTTTACTGGAGCAAATCCAAATAACTATGTAACATTTAATGATGAGTTATGGAGAATAATCGGAGTATTTGATGAAAACTCACATGGACAAACAGGAGAACAGTTAGTAAAACTAATAAAAGAAGAAACTTTAGGTAACTATGAATATGATCCAAGTAATGATAATAGTTGGTCAGACGCTGATGGTGGAGCAGAGTTAAAACAAATATTAAATGAAGCATATTATAATAGTGAAGTAGCAGCAAACTTATTAGCAGATTGTGGAAATACAAGTAGAGGGTCATGTGATTTTACAACAAGAGGATTAAGTGCAGAAGCAAGGAGTATGGTAGAGGAAGTAACTTGGTACTTGGGAGGCGAATCATCAACCTATTCAACAGCTTTAGAACATTATATAGCAGAAAGAGGAAGTACAACAAGTAATGGAACAGACTTAGATTGGGTAGGAAAAATAGGATTAATGTATCCAAGTGATTATGGATATGCAGCATATAAAGAAGCTTGGACAACCGATATGAGCGAAAACTTTGGATTAGATTATAGCCAAGTTGAAATAACTTCAAACAATTGGATGTATGCGGGAGATGTCCATTCTACTGAAAAGACAATTACCCCGCTTTCCTCCCGCTCGAGTAATGTGTTCAGTATCATCTATCACGGCAATATGGATGGCGATTTTGCGTACTCCGGGAATGCTTCTCGTCCTGCCTTATATCTAAATTCTTCTGTCGAGATAACAGGTGGAACGGGCAGTGAAGCTGATCCGTTCACGTTAAGCTAGGGAATAGCCAAAAACTGCCCCATAAGCTTACTTTAGTAAGGTTTGTGGCAGTTTTCTTTTTAATAGACTTTTCAACATAGTAATGATAAATAAAATATAAACTTTCTGTAAAAAAGTATAATTTAACTAGATTATTCTAGTTTTTTTATGTATAATGATAACTAGGAGATGAAAGTATGAAAATTATATCAATAAATGCAGGTAGTTCATCACTTAAATTTACTTTAATTGAGTTACCTGAAGCAAAAGAAATAGCTAATGGGTTATTTGAAAGAATAGGTATTGATGGTCAGTACACTATTAAATTTAATGGAGCAAAAGAACTTATTAAGTTTGATTTACCAGATCATAATGTAGCTGTTAATAAACTTATGGAAGAGTTAATAAATATGAATATTATTTCATCACTTGATGAAATTGAAGGTGTAGGACACCGTATTGTTCATGGAGGAGCTGAGTTTTCAAAGTCAGTAGTACTTGATGATGAAGTTTTATCTAGAATAGATAAATATACAGAGCTTGCTCCACTACATAATCCAGCTAATCTTATGGGAGCTAGAGCTTTTATGAAAGCTTTACCTAATGTTGTACAAGTAGGTGTATTTGATACAGCTTTCCACTCAAGTATGGAAAAAGAAGAATATTTATATCCAGTACCTTATGAGTGGTATGAAGAGTTTGGAGTTAGAAAATATGGATTTCATGGAACTAGTCATAAATTTATAAATAAAACTATTTGTGAAGAATATAAAAATGATAACTTAAAAGTTATTTCATGTCATTTAGGAAACGGAGCAAGTATTGCTGCGATAAATGGTGGTAAAGTAGTTGATACAACTATGGGCTTTACTCCACTTGCTGGTCTTATGATGGGAACACGTTCAGGTGATATAGATTCAAGTATAATTGAGTTTATGGTTAAAAAAACTGGTAAAAGTGTTGAAGAAGTAACAAGTGAGTTAAATAAAAAATCAGGTTTACTTGGAGTATCTGGAGTAAGTGCTGATAATAGAGATATTGAAGCTGGTATTAAAGAAGGTAATGAAAGATGCGTTTTAGCTCAAAATATATATTGTAAAAAAGTAGCTAATTATATTGCTCTTTATAATAATTTACTTGAAGGCGCTGATGTAATATGTTTTACAGCAGGTGTTGGTGAAAATGCTAAAGTAGCTAGAGCCATGATTATAGATAATGTTAAATCATTAGGTGTTAAACTTGATAGTAATTTAAATGATGTTAGAGGAGAATTTAGAAAAATAAATACTACTGATAGTAAGATTGATGTATACATTGTTCCAACAAATGAAGAGTTAATGATTGCTTTAGAAGTATTAGAATTAAAATAGAAAAAGGTGTTGAAAATTAAAACTGAAATTTATAAAAAAATATTTAAAATAATTAAACAATATGACAAGATAGTTCTTGCAAGACATGTAGGACCAGATCCTGATGCTATAGGTTCACAGATTGCTTTAAGGGATGCAATTAAGCTTACATTTCCAAGTAAGGAAGTTTATGCAATAGGTGCAGGTGTAGCTAAATTCAGATATTTAGGTGCACTTGATAAGGTTGATAACTTTGATTCCTTAGAAGGAGCTTTACTTGTAGTACTTGATGTTCCAAACTTTAAAAGAATAGATGGAATTGAAGAACTAAAATATGATGCTATTTTAAAAATAGATCATCATCCAGCTGAAGATATTCTTGGTGATGTAGATTGGACTGACGATGCAAAATCAAGTGCATGTGAAATGGTTGCTCAGTTTCTTATGAATAGTAAAATGCAATTTGATAAAAATATTGCTGAAACACTATTTTGTGGTATGGTATTTGATAGTGATAGATTTTTACTTAAAAATACAACAGTAGAAACTTTAGAAACAGTTACAGAGTTAATACGTACTAAACCATTTAACTTTGTTGCTTGTTATGATAATTTATATGAAAGAAGTTTTATTGAACTTAAATTTTATTCATATTTAATATCACATTTAGAAATAAGTGAAAATGCTTTTGGATTTATTGAAATAGAAAATGCAACACTTAAAAAATATGGTGTTGATACATCAGCTCCAGCAAATATGGTAAATGATTTTTACTTTATTAAAGAACTTATTTGTTGGTGTTTTATTACATATGATGAGAGAAATGATATATATAAAATAAATATAAGAAGTAGAGGACCTGTTATAAATAGTGTTGCCGCTAAATATAATGGCGGTGGACATAAATATGCAAGTGGTTGTAGAATTAAAAATAAAGGAGATATTGCTAAGCTTTTAAAAGAGCTTGATAAGGTATGTGAAGAATATCGTAGCATAGAAACAAAATAATGAAAATACAAAATATAAAAGCAATAAAAAAAAATATTTATGAAGTAAAAGTAGAAAAGCATGACACTTTTCTACTTTTTGATGAAACAATTTTAAAATATAATATTTTAGTTGGTAAAGATATTAATGAAGTATTACTTAAAGAAATAATTACTTATAATAAAGTTATGGATAGTTATTTGAAAATACTTAAAAAATTAAAAACTAAGTTAAGGAGTAAGAAAGAAGTAACTCAGTTACTTAAAAAAGAAGAATTAGCTGAAGATAGTATTAATATAATTTTGGAAAAATTAGAAAAAATCAATTTAGTTAATGATGATAAATATATAAAAGCATTTATAAGTGATAGATTAAACCTTTCTTTAGATGGACCTAAGAAGATATTAAATGATTTATATAATAAAGGTATTAATAAAGATAAAATAGCATTAGAGTTAGATTTAACTCCTAAAGAAGTATGGCAGTTAAGAGTAGATAAAATAATATCTAAAAAAATAAAGAGTAATCATAAATACTCATCTAATGAACTTAAAAATAAATTAAAAGTTTATTTATATAATTTAGGTTATGAAAATATTTTTATTAATTTAAATATTGATGATAATGAAGTATTAAAAAAAGAATATGATAAATATTTAAAAAAATATCAAAGAAAATATTATGATGAAAAGGTTATTAAACAAAAAGTATTTGAATCACTTTATAAAAAAGGTTTTAAAAAGGATGAAATAAAAAACATTAGCAAATAGCTAATGTTTTAATTTTATTCAGTTGTTTGTGTAAGTTCACTAAGTGATGCATTTACATTATCAATATATTGATTATATTGTTTTTTAAGTTCATCATCAACAATGTCAACTTCATAAATATCACGATAATGTTGTAGTGCTTCAAATGAAATTGATGAAGCTTCTGCAACTCTTAAATTTTCAGCAAGAGTAATTTTTATATCATCTTTAATATCTTCAAGTGGTTCTTTATCATGAGTTTTAGTTTTTAAAATTACATGATATCCAAGTTCTGTAGTTATAACTTCAGTTGAATATTCACCATCTTCAAGTTCTTCAGCAGCAACAATAATTTCATCATATTCTGCAGATAAAGTACCATAATTGATTTGACCAAGGTCTCCACCTTTATCTTTTGTAGAACTATCATCAGATTTTTCTTTAGCAAGCTCTTCAAATTTAGCTTCAACATCATCAGCGTCATCTAACTCTTTTATGATATCTTCAATTTCTTCTTTTGCTTTCTCTTCAGCATCAGCAATATCATCTTCAGTAGCATCACTTGATACTTCTGGAACTATTAATATATGAGATACTTCAATATCACCAATTGCTTCTTCTTCATAATATTTTTCAATTTCATCTTCAGTTATTAAAGATTCACTATATGCTTCAGTTGCATGATTTTGTAGGTAACTTAAATAAATATATTCTTCGTAACCTTCAAGTGTTGAATAATTACTTCCTTGTTGAATAGCCATTAATAAATCAGCTTCAGTTCCGTAAGTCTCAAGCATACCAGACATGTATTCCTCAGCATAAGTAGTAGCTTCTTCTAAATCATCTTCAAACTCAGTTTCTAAAATGAATGTATCAATCATAGTAATTAAAGCTTCTAGTGCAAAAGTATCTTTAACTGTTGTATATAAATCATCTACACTTATTTTATTATCATCTTTAAGTGTAACAACTGCTTCCTTTCCATCTTCTAGTGTTGGAATACTACCACACCCTGATATTAGTAATAGAGTAATTAATAAAAAACTCATTACTTTTAAACTTTTCTTCATTATTTTTTCCTCCTAATAAGTATTATATCAATAATAAATTGTAAGTGCAATAAAATGACATTATTTTTACAAAAAAATACCCGCACAACTTATGAACTTAACCATATTATATAATGAATAGATAAATAAAGGAGGATGTGACTTATGAACTGTTGTAAAACTGGTAATGGTGCTGCTATAGTGTTAGTACTATTCATATTATTAATAATCATTTGTGGAGCATTTATTTAAGTTAAAAATCAATTAGAAAGGGAGGAGTTTCGTAATGGGAAAACCAAGTTGTGAACCAGTATGTACACCACCTTGTAATAATAGTTATGTATTTGTATTAATATTATTTATATTGTTAGCTATCATTATAGGTGGCGTAGCATGCTTTTAAAGGGGTAACCCTTTTTTCTTTGTAATAAATTTTACATTTTTATAATATTTATTATAAAGGTGTATTATGAATAAAAAAAATATAAAAAGTATTAGTGATTTAGAAACTATATTAAAAAATAAATTCTTTGATAATGATTTTTCTGATAAAAAAGATACAACAACTTATAATCTTAAAATTAATAATTTTAAATTTATTACTATAAGATTAAATTATAATCATGAAAGAGAAATAAGAATATCTATATTAGATGAATTAGAATATTATAATTATTCTTTAGTATATTATCAAAATATAGTAGTAATAAAAAAATATTATACTGAGTCATTAATTACTAAAATAGTAAACCATGAAATAATTAATCAATTTAATTCAAAGAATATAACTGATGATATTATTAATGCATTTATAGAATTTATAATTGAAGAAATAAGCATGAAAAAAACTTTAAAAAAAATTTAAAGTTTAATTTAGTGGAACAACACTTACTAAATCACTTAACGAAGTGATTCTAGTTTTATGTTCTTCATAAAGGTCTATATAATTACTTGCATAACTTTCATTCATTTTACTAAATGGTATAACAAGATATTCATTATTTGGCGATAAATAACTATATATAAGTTCAACGGATATATTATCAATTATTATATCTTCTTTTTTAATAATATCCATAGTTACCATAGCTCCAACGGTGACAGATTCTGTATAAGGATATTTATGCGCTATACTCATTTGATTTGATATAAAGTTTCCCATAGAATAAATTACAAGAGTATTATCAATATATTCAATAGGTTGAATCCAATGAGGATGATTACCAAGCACTATATCAACGTCTAAAGAAGCAAGTTCTTGAGCCACTTGTGATTGATAATCATTTGGACTAGCTTGATATTCATCACCCCAGTGCATTGATATTATAAGTACATCAACATTATCTCTTAATTTTTCAATATCTTTTTTAGCAAGTTCATAAGAATAAACATTTACTAAATATTCTTTACCACTAGGTACATTTATACCATTAGTTCCTTTAGTATAAGCAAGCATTGCATAAGTAATACCATTTTTTTCTTCAATTTCATAACTAGTTTGCTCTTTAAAAGATGAAGCCATTCCATTATGATATACATTAGTTGTATTCCAGTAGTTAAGTGTATCTAAAACTCCTTGTTCTCCTTGATCCATAGAGTGATTATTTGATAAACTTACCATATTAAATCCAACATTTATAAGTGCATCTCCCCACTCGTGAGGAGTATTAAAAGTAGGGTAGTTAGATGGTTCTTTATCAGCAAAAGGAGTTTCTTGATTTATAAAACTAATATCATATTTTGGAATTATATCACTAAGCATAGATAACATTGAATTAAAATCATATCCATCATTTGTTTTAGCAGCTTTATAAATTCCACTGTGAATAACAGCATCACCAGTTGCAAGTAAACTTATTTTTTTTTCAGGAATTTCTTCTTCTTCTTCTTCTTTTTCTTCTTTTATATCTTTCTTAATGTCAGTTTGCTTATTATCAGTTATATTATTTGTATAAGATTTATATAAGTTTATACCACCTATTAAAACAAGTAATAGAGATATTAGAATTATAAATATTCTTACACTTTTTTTTAACTTCTTTTTTTTCATCATAATCAAACCTTTGATAAAATTTCATAAACTTCATCAACAGATAGCTTTATTTTATCTTTTAAGTTTGGCATTATATGCATATGATAGTGTTTAACTATTTGCATAGATCCATAATTAACACTGATAGTTATTGCATCTTTATTTAAATGTTTCATTAAAAAATCAGTAAAACTTTTAGCTAATTTATTAATATGTAAAAGAGTTTCATCATCTAAATCTTTAAAATCAACTATATGTTTTTTAGGAATAATTAAAGTATGACCATCACAGTTAGGATAGGCATCTAGTATTACAATAACTTTCTCATCTTCATATAGAATATTTGCTGGCATTTCTCCCTTAATTATTTTACAAAATATACAATCCATGTTACATCACCTAAATAAATTGTAACAAATTTTATAAAATAATTCTATAAGAAGTTAAAAAAATAAAAATAATGTACACTTTTACCCATATAAAGCATACATTAAATTAGGAAAGGTGATGAATATGTCTAATTTTAGAGAAATAGTTACTAAAGCTGTTATTGGTAAAGCTAAAAAAACTAGTAAAATTGATTATAAAGTAGAAACGGAGGAATTACCAAATACAGTATTAGGTTGCTGGGTAATTAATCATACTTTTAATGGTACTAAAAAAAATGATTTAGTATTTGTAACAGGGTCTTTTGATGTAAACGTATGGTATTCTCATTCAAATGATTCTAAAACTAGTGTATCAACAAAGAAATTTAATTATGAAGATGAAATGAATATGAGTAAAGTCGGTTCATCATCAGATGTAGTAGTTAGATGTTTAAAACAACCTACTGTAACTGATGTTGAGATAAAAGATGGAATAGTAGAATTAAGTGTTGAAAAAGAAATGGGTGTAGAACTTGTTGGAGATACAAAGGTTAAAATAAGTGTTGAAGATGATGAAGATGATTATGTAGATTTAAACTTAGAAGAAAAGAATACTGAAGTAGATGAAGTATTAGATGAATTAACAGATGATTATATAAATTAAGAATTTTTATAAAAAGTTCTTTTTTTATGGTATTATATAGATGGTGATTAAATTGAAGATAGTTAATATATTAAAAAAATATTTTGGATATGAGACATTTAGAAATGGTCAAGAAGAAATAATTAATAACATAATAAACGGTAAAGATGTACTAGGTGTAATGCCAACTGGTGCTGGTAAAAGTATTTGTTATCAAGTTCCAGCATTAATTCTTCCTGGAATAACTATTGTTATATCACCACTTATTAGTTTAATGAAAGATCAAGTAGAAGCTCTAGTTAATCAAAAAATTAAGGCTTGTTATATAAATTCTAGTTTAAGTACTAAAGAAATAAAAAAAATATATTTAGGTATAAAGAATAATGAATATAAACTTATATATTTAGCTCCTGAAAGATTACTTAATGAAGAATTTTTAAGTTTAATAAAAAGTGTTAATATAAGTATGGTTACTATAGATGAGGCACACTGTATTTCTCAGTGGGGACAAGACTTTAGACCAAGTTATTTAAATATACCTGTGTTTATAAAAAGTTTAAAAGAAAAAGCAATAGTAAGTGCATTTACTGCGACTGCCACATTAAAAGTAAAAGAAGATATAATTAATTTATTAAAACTTAATAATCCATTTACTTTAACTACAGGTTTTGATCGTAAAAACTTATGGTTTGAAGTAAGAAAAGAGAGTAATAAGTTAAAATGTTTAAAAAATATTTTAAAAGATTATAAAGATAAATGCACTATTATCTACTGCGCTACTAGAGGTGAAGTTGATAATTTATTTGATGAACTTATAAAAGAAGAATACAAAGTTTCAAAATATCATGCAGGTTTAAGTGATAAAGATAGAGAAGAAGCACAAACTAATTTTATTTATGATAAAACCAATGTAATAATTGCCACTAATGCATTTGGTATGGGAATAGATAAATCTAATGTATCGCTTGTAATTCACTTTAATATGCCTAGAGATATTGAATCTTATTATCAAGAAGCAGGTAGAGCAGGAAGAGATGGAAATAATGCTAAATGTATACTTTTTTATTCCTCTAAAGATATTAACACTCATAAATTTTTAATAGAAAAAGGTACTACTGAAGAATTAAAAACTTTTGAATATCAAAAATTAAATAATATGATTAAGTACTGTAATATGAATGAATGTTTAAGAAATTATATATTAAATTATTTTGGTGAAAATGAAAAAAATAAATGTAATAATTGTAGTAACTGTGACACTGTTTTTAATGATCTTGATATTACAAAAGAATCTAAATTAATTATATATGCAGTACATCAAACTAGTGAAAGATATGGTATGACGATGATACTTGATATTTTAAAAGGAAGTAAGAATCAAAAATTATTAGATTTAGAACTTAATAAATTAAAGTGTTATAATAAAAGTAAATTAACTATGAGTAATTTAAGAGAAATATTTGATTATCTACTTTTTAAAGGTTATTTAAAACAGTTAGAAGGTAAATATCCAATTATTATGATGACTGAAAAATCAAAAGATCTTTTTAAAAAAGATTTTAAACTTACTATGAAAACAGCTGAAGAAAAGTTGAATATAGAAAAAAAGGTAATTATTAATACATTATATGACAAAGATTTATTTAATATATTAAAAGATTTAAGAATGATTTTATCTACTAAAGAAAATGTTCCGGCGTATATTATATTTCATGATACTACACTTATTGATATTTGTAGAAGACTACCTAGAAATATTAAAGATTTTGGCTTATGTTTAGGTGTTGGAAGTGCAAAAAAAGATAAATATGGTGCATTATTTATAGACTCAATAAATACATATATGGATGAAAATTAATATTTGTTAAGTGTTAACTAAAAAAGGTTGACACTTTTTTTTTTTTTTGATATAATTATAATTAATTAAGAAAGGAAGGCAGATTATGGCAGTTAAATTAAGACTTAAAAAAATGGGTTCAAAACAAAAACCATTTT
>CAYJNS010000025.1:2957-14428 GCA_964371745.1 uncultured Muribaculaceae bacterium | reverse complement strand
CAATTTTAATATCTTCAATATTATTTACCATATTTAACAACTCATTAAGTGTAATATTATTAATATCAAATACTAATTTATTTCTTAAATCTATATTATCTTGCTTATAACTTTCTGAATATATAACTAGATTTTCTTCAATATTTAAATGATTTTCCATATCTAAGTTAATATTACTAACGCTTGATTTTTCAGTAATTTTAGGACCATAAAATTCTGTGGATATAGCGTCTTTACCGGTCACATAAGTTAAATATTCACCCCTTATAGGTATTTGTACTGTTTCTTTTCTAATTGGTACAAACATTGTAGCAAGACCTAATCCTATACCAAATATAGTTTTACTGATTATTCTTATATTCTTTTTTGTAACTACTTTTTTTAATTCCTCTATATCTTTCGTAATATATATTCTAATTGTAAGTGCATGTTTTAATTTTTTTTTCATTTATATTCCCGCCTATAGATAATTATACCATAATTGATATATTGCATCAAATGTATTTTGTTGATTTATTAGTAAACATTAAAAAACAAAGAATAGTCTTTGATTTTTTACATATCTTCAAATAATAATACTTCACTAATATCTGGAGTAATTTCAAATGTTATTTTTTGTACCTTTGATTCCATATTATCAAATTCATCTATTACCGTATACTCAATCCAATACTGTGGAATATCTGAGTCCTCTGGAAACTGCTCAAAATATACTTTATGAGAAATCTCATAATCAGAGTCTTCTTCAATTTCAAGATGTTCATAGTTGATACTATTAATATCATATACAGCATATACATCTTCAAAATATCTTATTATTGGTCTTGCATAATCCATAATAACTGGTTCATCATTTTTTTCTCCATCTGGATTATTATATTCTTTAATATAAGGAACTTGCCTTGAAGATGCGATCCATCCTTGTTTACCATTTTCATATTCAACTTTAAACCACATAAATTTTTGATCTTCTTCATATGTTTCAAGCACTTCATAAATAGTACCTACATTTGCTCCACCTAATCTATTACTAGTTGCCGTATGAAGTTCACGTATATTAACGCCTTCCTGAGTTATTTCTATTTTCCAAGCATTTTTATTACTAAAATAATTACTTATAAATAAATATGTTCCTATTACTATTGATGCGATTATTATAACCGCTATAATTTTTTTTACCACTATCATCACCTACTATAAAATTATATTATCTTCTTTATCAAAAGTTACTTCTAAATATTTTCTACTAGCTAAATAATCACACATATGAACAAATCTTTGTCCTTTTAATTTAGGAAGAGGTAATACTTCATTTCCATTAAAATCTGTATTCCACTGTCCCATATGACTTTCTATATTGCTAGTTAAAAATTCTATTTCATTATCTTCTAAAGTTAATTTATTACTATTTTCTTTAATAAAATTGCTAACTATTAATGGGTGATCAACTTTTGTATATTTTTCTTTTACTAAACCACTTTTAAATCCATCATGAACAAGTAAACTAAGTATTATTAAATCTTTTTCATCACTAGTAAATGCACTTCCAGTAGTTAAATTATTAAGCAAATCATAAGCTATTTTAACTGCTGCTTTAGTATGCCTTACTAAACCTTTATCACCAAGTGCGTAACTTGGATGATATTTTCCAGTAGAAGATGCTGGAACTTCAAAAAAATAATCAGGTAATAAATTTATTAAACTAATTGCACTTTTTTTAATTCTACCATTTTTTATGTATTCTAATTCTATTTTAAATATATTTTCTTTCAATGCTAACTCCTTTTGTTTTTCAATATAATTATAACTTTATTTTAATAAAAAATCTAGTTAAAATAAGAAAATAAATAAAAAAGGTATTATTTTACCTTTTCTACATTTAAACCAAATTCATAATCATTTAGTTTACTATCTATGTTTAATTTTTCATCTATACTTATATCTATAGCTAAAGTTTCACTTTTTATATATTCGCTAAATTCATTTACTGCATTAATTATATCATCACCTGATTTATATTTAATATTAATTCTATCAGCAATATCAAAATCTAATTCTTTTCTTAAATTTTGTACTTTAGAAATAAATTCACGTGCAAGACCTTCATTTATAAGTTCATCAGTTAAATTCGTATTTAAAATGATAAAATCATTATTTTCAGTTCCAATAGTAAATCCTTCTTTAGCATTTACTTTAACTAAAGTCATATCACTTGTAACAGTAATATCTTCTCCATCTAATTTTAGAATAATGTCTTCTTTATTATTAAGTTTTATAATATCATCTTCAGATAAACTTTCAAGTGTAGTTTTAAATAAATTCATTTTAGAACCTAATGCTTTACCGACTACTTTAAAGTTTGGTTTAATCTCTAAATTCATATATTCAGTTAAATCCTTTACAAATGTAACTTTTTTTACATTTAACTCTTCAGTTAATAAATTTATTAAGTTATTTAACATCTTTTCATTTTTACTATCTAAAAGCACTTCACTAATAGGTTGTCTTACCTTTATTTTATTTTCTTCACGTACTTTTCTACCAATAGAAATTAAGTTTCTTATTAAATCCATTTTTTCTTCAAGTTTAGTATTGATTAAACTTTCATTATATTTAGGATATAGTGAGTTATGCACTGAGTCTTCTCCAGTTAAATTACGATAGATTTCTTCTGAAATAAAAGGTGAAATAGGAGCTAAAACAGATGCTAAAGATGTTAGGATTTCATAAGTAGTTATGTAAACTGACTTTTTAGAAGTATTAAACTCTGAATCCCAGAATCTATTTCTTGTACGTCTTATATACCAGTTAGATAAATCTTCTGATACAAAATCACATAACGCTCTTACTATTTTATTTAAATCATACTCATCATAACTTGCTGTTACATATTTTAAAAGAGAGTTGTATTTAGATAATATCCACTGATCAATTTCTTCTCTATCTTTTATATCAACGTTACATTTATCTATATCAATTTCATCAGTATTAGCGTATAAACTAAAGAAATTATATACATTTTTAAGTGGATTAAAGAATTTAGAATATACTTCTTTAATACCATCTATATTAAACGATAAAGGCGACCATACAGGAGATACATATAATAGATAAAATCTTACTGCATCTGCTCCATATTTTTCAATTGTAGTAAAAGGCTCAACTATATTACCTTTACTTTTACTCATTTTTTTACCTTCAGCATCTAGTAGTAAATCGTTTACCAGTACATTTTTAAATGGAGCACATCCTTTAACAAATGTAGATATTACCATAAGGGTATAAAACCATCCTCTTGTTTGGTCAATTCCTTCACAAATAAAATCTGCTGGAAATTGCTCTTCAAAAAGTTTTTCATTTTCAAATGGATAATGATACTGAGCAAACGGCATTGATCCTGAATCAAACCAACAATCTAGTACATCTGGTATTCTTTCCATTAAATTTTCACAGTGAGGACAAGTAAGTTTAACACTATCTATATATGGTTTATGTAAATCTATTATATCAGGTAACTTTTCACTTGCTCTATTTCTAAGTTCTTCAACAGAACCAATCATTTCTGTGTGTCCACATGAACACTTCCAAAATGGAATTGGAGCTCCCCAATAACGTGTTCTAGATACATTCCAGTCTCTAGCGTTTTCTAGCCAGTTACCAAATCTTTTTTCTCCAACATATGATGGATACCAATTTACTTTTTTATTTGCTTCAACTAACTTTTCTTTAAATTTAGATACTGCAATATAATAAGCTGGCATTGAATAATATAAAAGCGGTGATGAACATCTCCAGCAGTGTGGATAGTTATGAGTCATTTTTTGTTTTTTAAATAATTTATCATTTTCTTTTAAATACTTAATTACATCTAAATCAGCATCAAATACTAAAGTTCCTTTCCAAGGACCAGCAGTATATTTACCATCTTTTCCAACTGGATTAAGGTATGGTAAATCATATTCTCTTGCTACATTTGCATCATCTTCACCAAATGCTGGAGCCATATGCACTATACCTGTACCATCTTCCATTGTAACAAATTCATTACAAGTTGCATAGAATGCTTTTTTATCTGTTTTAAGCTCTGGAATTAACTGTTCATATTCTTTATATTCTAAAGATTTACCAGTAAATTCTTCTATAATCTTTATATCATCACCTAAAACTTTATTCATAAGTTTTTTTGCTAATATAAAATTATAACCATTAGATTCTACTTTTACGTATATCTCATCTGGATTTACGCATATAGCAACATTTGCAATTAATGTCCATGGAGTTGTTGTCCAAACTAAGAAGTATGTATCTTCATCTACAAGTTTTAAAGGTACAGTAACAGTATCAACAGTTACATCTTCATATCCTTGAGCAACTTCATGAGTTGCTAGTCCTGTTCCACAGCTTGGGCAGTATGGCATTACTCTATTACCTTCATAGAAAACACCTTCATCAAACATTTTCTTTAAAATCCACCACTCTGTTTCAATATAGTTATTATCCATAGTTATATAAGGATTTTTAGTATCAATAAATTGTCCCATTTTACTTGTTAAATTAGTAAAAGCATCTTCATTAGTTCTTACACTTTTACGGCACTCATCATTAAAATTCTCTATACCAAAGTTTTCAATTTCTTGTTTACTTTTAATACCTAAAGTTTTTTCTACATGATTTTCTATAGGAAGACCATGAGTATCCCAACCTATTTTACGTACTACTTTTTTACCGTTCATAGCTTGATATTTACATATAATATCTTTTAAGTTTTTTGATACCATATGATGAAGACCTGGAAAACCATTAGCAAATGCTGGGCCATCATAAAATACAAACTTTTCTTTCTCTTCATGAGCTTTTATTTGAGCCTTTAAAGCCTCATCTACTCCGCCCCATGAAGCAAGTATATCTGCTTCAACTAGAGAAATATCTCTTTTATCTAATTCTTTGAATTTCTTCATTTTCACCATTCCTTTTCTTAATTTGATCTAAATATCTACTATGCATAAATATTGTTTTTAAACTTTTCCAATAACATACAACACTATCTCTAGTATTTAAAGATCCATCTCTTTTTTTCATATTAAGCATATTAAGCTCTGAGGCAATACCATTAAATAAATTACTATGTCTAATGCTTAAATTTTCATCATCAAAGTTACTTATAAATGATTCTGATACTGCTTTTATTAAATTCATTTCCTGATTTAATAACACTTTTAAATAAGCTTCAATACTAATTAATGATATATCATCTAATATAATTATATTGTCTACTAATTTTATCTTATGAGTCTCCATTACATCAATTGAAAACTCATAAGATAGCATATTTATCATGAAATATGCGTTTTTATACTGTACTCTAATTTTCATAATTCCTCCAAAATAAAAAGGTGAGTTCCAAAGGGCGAAATTTATTCGCGGTACCACCTTAATTTATACTTTATACTTTTAACGTAAGTAAACCGTATTATTTTACTAAACATTTCAAATAATAAACTCCCAAGTGATAAATATATTAATTTTATTATTAGTTTACACCAAACACTAACTCTCTTAAATATTATTAATATATTTGTGTCCTGTTCCTCGTTTTTATAAATATAATTATATATACTTAGGGTCTATTTGTCAAGAAAAAACTTTATTATATGTCTAAAAATTTAAATATTAAAACTATTCCCCTTATTATCTAGATACCGCTTTTTCTTCATTTTCTCTAATAATATCATTTACTTCTGTTATTGTTTTTTGGTTTATTTTAGCACTCAAAAAACTTTTACAAATAGAAATATCATTTACAACTGAATTCATCATTTTTGTTGAAGCATTTTTTTCAGAAGTGAGTGATTTAGTATTAATTAATTTTGCGAACGCTAATCTAATTGTCTTCGTAATTTCCATATTACCATATATAGGAAAATTATATTCAAAACCATATTTAATGATTTCTGGAGAATATATAATTTCTCCCATTTGAAATTTACCCTCTTTTATAACTTCATTTTCTTTAATATAACAAGATTCATGAATAATATGTGATATTTCGCTATAATTATAATGATTTTCTGGCAAATTACTTTCATTTTCAATTTTTTTATTTTTCAATATATTACGATTAAATTCATTTACAAATAAATAGACATTATACGGCTCGTTTTCATTATCATGTATTATAATTTTTTCTAATGAAAAATCACCTTTTTTTTGTTGTTTTTCATAATTTCTTTTTAAAAGTGTAATTATCATAGCTAACATTGCTGCTGGATCATCTTGACTATATTTTGAAAATACATTCATTCCATAATTCTCAGTTTGCATATTTCTGTTTATAATATCATTTGCTCCTAAATACATTTGATTTAAAACTGATTGAAATTCACTTTTTATCTTTTCTTTAAGTTCTAATAATTGTTCATTATTTTCAGTTTGATTACTAATAAGCAAATCACTTATATTTGAATATTCTATGTTTAATCTATCAAATTCAGAAAACAGTTTATTCATTTCTGGATTGTTTTTACAATTTTCCCTTAATTCACTTATAATATCATCAATAGTTTTCATATTTACCTCCACATTATAAATTAATTTTATCGCACTATAATAATTTTGTCAATAATTGATGTAAAATGATCGTAAAGAAAATTAATGTGTTCTTATCCAGTTTTTCACTCTTCTAAATACACTATTTTCTTTTTTTACTTCTTTTATAAGTTTATTTAAAAATTCATCTGGAACCCTATCTAATTTATTAACCATTTTATAGTAAACAATTCTTTTAAATAATTCATTTATGACGTTATTAAATCCACTATACCCATAAATTGTATTTTTAAGTTCATAAAAATTAAAGTTATATCTATTTTCAAATAATTCAAGTATTTTTAATATATCACCATCACAATGCTTAGATAAATTAAAATAACTTACAAATTCCCAATCTGAAACACTTTTAAGCGATTCTTCTGTATAATTAAATGCTAAATACTCACTATTATCTTTTTTATTTGATTTTTCAAGTTTACTAAATGCTTTTTCTGATGCAAAAAAATATCCTTCATCTATTTGGCCATTTTCTTTTATAATATTTATTTTATTTGCATAAATTTCATCTTTCATATAATAGTGAATAATTTCTCTCATAAAGCATACAATACGGCTTAATTCTTCATAGCAATAACCATCTATTTCGTTATATAAAGATTGATGTTCATTAAATAAGTTTTTTATCCCTTCTTCTTTTTCAGTTTGTTTATATTCATCGTTTAAAATTTTATTTAATGAGCTTCTTGCCTCGCTTAGCATACCATTAAGTTTTATTATTTCCAGTTTAATAGATCTAACATTTTCATTTGTATAATTTTTTTTAAAATTATTTTCATCCATACCTAATTCATCTTTTAGTTTTGTTAATTTCCATATAATTTCCTCTATTTCGTCAACTTCATATTTTTTGTTCATATTACTTTTCTCCTTCTATAGTATACATATTATATCTAACACTAGTTTTTCTTAAAGCTCTCACTATTTGATTCATATTTTCATCACCTGTACATATAATATCAAATTCTTTATAGTAATATGGTAGGTTTTCATTTTTATTATCCCCTAGAAAACCTATTCTTAAAGTATTATTTCTTAAGCTGCTATCAACCATATGGATATCTTCAAGTGAATCTCCCATTAATAAAATATTATTTCTATATTTTATTTTTTCTAATATTGCGCTAGGAATAGCAATAGTATTTTTATTAAGTGTATGAATTATTTGACCATCAATTCCACATACTATACCACTTTGAAACTTTAAATTATTTGATAAAATATGAATATTATCATAATACATTTTATTATTTATTAAAGCTTGTCTTATAAAATTTTCTATACCCGCAGATTTTATTATTACTGGAATATTATAATCAGATAATGCTTTTAAAAATTCAGGCATTCCTTTTCTAAATTTTATTAAACCATTATTTTTAACTGCATTATTTATACATTCTTCTGAAAAGTTACAATCTACTAATATTTCAATTTCTTTATTCCACCACTCTTTTAATATTTCACTTTTTTCAATAAACTTAAGTGAATTATCAAGTTCAATAGGTCTATAATATTCATATAACTCTTTCATTTTTATAGAAACACTAGGTTTTAAATTAGTTATTAAATCCCAGGTTACACAGCTATCATGAGTAGTAAGCGTTCTATCAAAATCACTAACTACATATAAGTTATCTTTAGTCCAAGAATCTATTTTATGTATATTACTTAATATAATCATTTTACTACTTCCTTAATTTTTTATTTTCTTATTTTAACTAACTCTTTTAATCCAGTAAATAAACTCATTTCACCGTCATACTGTCTATAAACAACACCATTTGCATCAAATAACATTTTAGCTACGATTACACTATCAGTTTCTGCATATTTATCTTCTAAATATACTACTTCTTTTATATCACTTTGAACAATTATTTTAGCACATTCATTACATGGAAATAAAGTCACATATATTGTAGAATCCTTTAACTCATTTCTATAACCTTTAAAATTAATTATTGCATTAGGTTCTGCATGCACTACAAAAGCATACTTACTTTCAGTATAACTTCCTTCTCTTGACCAGTTAAAATCATCATCACTAATATATTTCGGTGTTCCATTATAACCGCACGAAAGAACCCTATTATCAGTTGACATAATACACGCTCCAACTTGTGTTGATGGATCTTTACTTCTTAAAGAAGATAATAAAGCCATTCCCATAAAATATTCTTCCTCAGAAATTACATTTTCATTTTTTTTATCATCCATTTTTACCTCCGTTTAAAATTTATTATTGCATATAGTTTAGTTTCTTGTCAATTATTTTCATCAATAAATTTTACTATTTCATTAATAGTTCTATCAAAATTATTAAAGTCTACATCAAACCAATTAACTTTATTTTTATTATTAAACCATGTATATTGTCTTTTAGCATATCTTCTAGAATTTTGTTTTATAAGATTAATACTTTCATCTAAACTAATTTCACCATTTAAATAACTAATAAGTTCTTTATAACCTATCGCAGTCCCTAATACTCTTGAAGTTTTATTTTTTTTATATAATTCTTTAACTTCATCAAGTAACCCTTCGTTCATCATTTTATCAACTCTTAAATTTATTCTTTCATATAAAAGATCCCTACTAGTAGTTAAACCAATAAATGAAACATCATATAATAAATTATTATCTTGATTATTTTCTTTTCTTTCATTAATACTTTCCAAGTTGGAAACTGTTTTATTAAATTTATAATCATATAAAGCAGCATTAATATAAAGTCCAGTACCACCAACTATTACAATATTTTTATCTTTGTTTTCATCAATAATCTTTCTTAAATCTGTTTGATAAGAATAGACATCATAATCATCACTTATACTTTTATGATCAAATAAGTAGTGTTTTTGACTAGATTTTTCCTCTTCTTTAGGCTTTGCACTACCAATATTTAATTCTTTATATATTTGAACTGAATCAGCATTTACCACAATAGCATTATATTTAACTGCTAAAGATTCACTTAACTTTGTTTTTCCTACACCTGTTGGACCAACTATACATATAATCATTTTTTCATCACCAAACTTATTATAATACACACTAAGTCATTTGACAATTATATTTTGTTTTGTTATATTAAACATAGGTGATTTTATGCGTTATTTAACATCTGATAGAAGATTTAAGGTAATTGGTATTATTTGTGAGTTTAATCCATTTCATAATGGGCATTTGTATTTTATAAATCAAATTAAAAAAAAATATCCTGATTATTTAATTTTACTGGTATTAAATGGATATTTTACTCAAAGAGGTGAAGTATCGCTATTATCGAAAGAAGATAAAACTCGTATTGCTCTTCAATATGGAGTTGATATTGTTGTTGAGCATCAAGTTATGTATTCAACTCAAAGTGCAGATTATTTTGCATTTTCTGCAGTTAATATTATAGATAGATTTTGTTGCGAGAAAATTATATTTGGTTCTGAAAGTTGCGATATAAAAAAATTAGAAAAACTTGCTGATATACAGCTAAATAATCCAGAATTTAACTTAGAAGTTAGGATGAGTAGCGCAAAAGGTTTAAGTTATCCTGAGGCTCTTGCAAAGGCTATTAATATGCCTGAATTTGAGTATTCTCCAAATGATATATTGGGAATTGCTTATATTAAAGCTATAAAGAAAAATAAATTTAATTTATTATATGAAACTCTTCAAAGAACTAATGATTTCCATGATACTAAAACGGACGCTAAAATAGTAAGTGCCTCTAATATACGAGAAAAATTAAAAGAAAATAAAAATATTGATAAATATGTCCCTAAAGGTGTTAAGGAGCATATTGTGACTGTTGACTATCAAAAATATTTTGATTTTGCTAAATTAAAAATTATTACTGATAAAAATATTTCAAATTATATGGATGTTACACCTGAAATACATAATAGATTAAATAAATATTCTAAATATTGTTATGACTTTGCTGAATTTAAAGAAAAAATTAAAATAAGAAAATATACATATAATCGTATGCAACGAATGCTTGTACATATGTATTTAGGAATAGAAAAAAAACTTAACTTCAAACTAGAGTTTGATTATATAAAAATTTTAGGATTTAATGATGCTGGTAAAAATTACATTAAAAAAGTTAAAAGAAGATTTCAAACATCTCATTCAGTTGATAAATATTCACTTCATTATATATATGAAGAAAGAGCAGCTTTATTATACGAACTTATAACTGGTAAAAGGTGCTATGAATTTGAATATAGTACAAAACCAATTTTTTATGAAAAAGATGTATAATTAATTAATAATTACATATAATATTAGTACAGTGATAAAAACAAAGATAATATTGTCTATATCACTGTTTAATATATGATGAGAAATCATCAAAAAAGCTAGCCTATGTGCTAGTTTTTTTATGGTAAATTTATAATTACATCTATATTTTCAAGGGATTTATTTTTTAAAGTGTTTTCTCTTATATAACCTGCTATAATATCGGAGGCTTGAATATATACATTTTTATTTGATTTAACATATGTTAAATTAATATATATATCTTTTTCTAATATAGTAGTAAATTTAATATTATATTTTTTATTTTTAACATATATTTTTATCTCTTTGTAAATATCATCTTTTAATAATTTATTTCTATTACTTTTTAAAGTTTGTTCATCAATTATTATATTAATTAATGTTTTTTCATTAATTATTAATTTTTTTTTAAGTAAATATAATATAATACTTTTTATACCTCTTCTCTGTGCATAATCTCTAAATCTTCCTCTAGATTTTCTTATTTTTAATATATCTTTATCTAAATTACTATTTTTAATAATAATACCAAAACATATTTCATTAAAAATTATATTATAGATTTTTTTTAAATCATTTTT
>CAYJNS010000025.1:0-2947 GCA_964371745.1 uncultured Muribaculaceae bacterium | reverse complement strand
CCATTTCATTAATAGTTAAATAATCTATTACAATATATTTAATTTTTTTAAGTACATTTAAATATCTAGATTTAAAACTTATTAAACTTTCATCACCTATTAAAACTATTCCTCCATAAACTGTATATAAATCATTTTGGTGAAGAATTCCAGAGTCGTCTATATAAATATATATTTTTTGCATAATAAGACCTTTCAATCATTTTATTTTCTTTAGATGATTATCTATTATACATACTTTTTTTTAAGTTTCAACACTTTCGACAAAATGTGATTAAATCTTACAATTTTCGACAAAAAAACACATATATTATGTGCATTGATTTATTTTATAATTATAATAATGGTGTTCTCGTAGGGATTTGAACCCTAGACCTGATACGTCGGAGGCATCTACTCTATCCAACTGAGCTACGAGAACATACAAATATATTATCATAAAAAAACACTTATTAAAAGTGTTTATATAAGTCTTATAACATCTTGTATAGCAATATATATTGTTAAAAGCATTAATAAAGCAAATCCTACTAAGTGGAATATATTTTCTACTTTAGAATTTACAGGAGATCCTTTAATTTTTTCAATTATTAAAAATAATACTCTACCACCATCAAACGCTGGGAATGGAAGTATATTTAAAAATCCTACATTGATTGACAGGAACGCTACTAAATAAATTACATTAGTAACACCAGCTGCAGCTGAAACATCAACTACTTCATACATTCCTATAGGACCCGCTAAAGAATCTAAACCTATTTTACCAGTAAATAAACTTGTAATAGTTAAAACCATACTCTCAACAATAGATGTAAACTTAACTGCAGCATATTTAATACTATCTACAAATCCAGATGTTTTTTCAACTTCTAAACTTATTCCAAATAACTTAGTTTCCATACCATTATCATCTTTAATAATTTCAGGTTCTACATTTATTGTCTCCATGTCTCCATTTTCATGTTCAACTACAAACTCATAAATATTATCATCATCTTTCATATATAATACTATTTGAGCTTTATCCCAGGTACTTACTTTGTATCCATTTATTTCTGTAACTTTATCCCCTGGCTCTATTCCAGCAATTTGCGCAGGTTTTTCGTCAGTTACACTTTCTATAGTTGTTGTTGTAATACCACCACCTACAAATAAAGATATACAAAATAAAATAACAAAAGCTAAAATAAAATTCATTACAACACCCGCAACCAATATAATTACTCTTTGATGCCATTTTTTATTACACATAAATTTTTCTTTAGGAAGTTTATTTTCAGTATCATCTTCATAAACTTCTCCAGCCATGGAAACAAAACCACCTATTGGAATAGCTCTTAAATTATAATATATCCCATCTTTTCCTTTTCTTTTTAAAATTATAGGACCCATTCCAAGTGAAAATTCATATATATGTACACCAAACTTTTTAGCAAAGAAAAAGTGTCCTAATTCATGAATAAAAATTATTACTCCTAAAATAAATATTAATAAAATTAACGATAATATGTTCATTGTTCCTCCTTAAATAAATGTGCTTAAAATCATATAGACAAAAGCTGTTATTAAAATACTATCAAGTCTATCTAAAATACCACCATGACCAGGTATTAAATTAGAATAATCTTTAATATTGTTATCTCTTTTTATTTTACTATATATTAAGTCACCTATTTGAGATGCTATTCCTAAAAATATAGTCATTATTATTATTTTAAAATTGAATGGAGCTATTAAATTTTGGTATACAATTAAAGATACTCCAGTAGATGCAATTAAACCACCAATAGCGCCTTCTACAGTTTTATTTGGACTTACTTTAGGACAAAGTTTATTTTTACCTACAAGCCTTCCAGAAATGTATGCAAACGTATCTCCTATAACTGTAATTGATAATAAATATATAAGTACATAAATATTATCCCTTGCAAATAATAGAGCATTAAATCCAAGTCCAACTAAATAGATTAAACCTATTAAATAAACTATTTCAGTTGATGTATAAGATTTTTCTTTTACATATATTAAAGGAAATGTAAGTAAAACTATTGGTATTAATAAATATATACTATCTAAATAATTATATTCATTACCACCAATATTACTATATACTATTAATAACATAGATAGTATACCCATAATTTTAACAAATATAGGTATTTTACCTTTTAATAATTTTAAATTTAATATTTCTTTAAACGCTAATAAAGAAATTATACCTACAGCTATAAAAAAGTAGTAAGATCCAAAATATACTATTGGAGTAAGTATTAATAATATAATAATCGCACTTATTAATCTTTTTTTCATAAACACATCCTAACTTCTTAAAAAAAATGAGATAACCTCATTTAAATAGTATCATCAAATTTTTCTATTTCTTCTAAGTTTTCTTCCACCATGTTTCTAAATCTCTTTTTAAAAACAAATACTTTTCTTCTTAACACTTCTGCACTTTCTTCAATCTTTTCAGCTCTAAGCAGTGCATTATTAACTATTCTAGAAGCATTTTTCTTAGCATCTTCAACTAATAATCTAGACTCATCAAAAGCAGCCCTTCTAATATTATTAGTAGATTCTTCGGCAATCAAAATAGCTCTATTCAAGCTTGCTTCCAAATCTTTGTATTTTTCTAACTCTTTAACAAGTGATATATACTTTTGATCACTTTCTTTGAGTTTATTTAAAAGCTGTTCATACTCACACACAACGGCATTAACAAACTTGTTAACTTCTTTTTTAGAGTAACCAGGAACAGAGCTTGAAAACTTTTGCATAAGCATACTCCTTTTCTTACCAGTTTAATTCGTCTTCGCTTTTTCTTTTTCCATTTTTTTCAGTTTCATCAGTTATCTTACCTTGAACTGAAACATTTCTAGGTGCACATACATATATTCCTACACCTATTTTTTGCATAGATCCACCAATTGAGTATATACATCCA
>CAYJNS010000024.1:6721-14464 GCA_964371745.1 uncultured Muribaculaceae bacterium | reverse complement strand
ATGATTTAGTTAAAAGTGAATTAGATAATCCTTCAATAGGTATAATTTTATGTCGCGAAAAAGATAAAATTTCAGCTCAATATGCACTTAAAGATATAAATAAACCAATAGGTATAAGCTCATATGAAATATCTAAATTAATTCCAAGTGATATATTAGAAAAATTACCAACAGAAGAAGACATAAATTTACATTTAGATATAGAGGAGTAATAAGATGAATTTTGAAAAAAAATCTTATAAGGAAATGATTACTTATGAAAATATTATATATAAAAAAATCGAAGAAGAAAATTTGACCTTAGATATTATTTGTCCTCCTCAAACAAAATTCAAAAAAAATCCTGTCATTATTTATGTACCAGGAGGTGCATTTTGCAAATGTGATAAATCTTCATTAGTAAAAAATGAAAGAAACACTATAGTTCAAAATATTTTAAATAATGGGTACTCAATAATTGCAGTTTCATATACGATATGTGATGGAAATAAAGTCTTTCCTCAAAATATCATTGATGTTAAAGATTCTATTAGATGGGTATATAAAAATGCAAATAAATATAAATTAGATATTAATAATATAGGAATATGGGGTTCATCTGCTGGTGGTGATTTAGCTTTGGTTGCAGCGTACACAGAAGATGAAAAGTTTAAAGATGAAAATGAATTAGCATCATATTCATCTAAAGTGAATTATGTTATTGACCTAAATGCATCATCTAGTTTTTATGATTTAATTAAAAACGATAAAAATTATATAGAAAAGGCAAACATTTTATTAGGGAAAAATTTAATTATAAACACAAATGAAAAAGAAAAAATAAATTCTTATACTCCAATATATAACACACATAAAAATTGTCCACCAACTTTAATTATACATGGTACTATTGATAATATAGTTCCTATTATACATTCAAAAAAATTATATATGAAATTAATTGAAAGTGGCAATGATGCTGAGTATATAGAGTTAAAAGATGTAGGACATGGACTATCAAATATATCAGAAGAGAAATTAAATATACTTTCTATAAAAATAATAGATTTTTTAAAAAAATGGTATAATGAAGAAAACCAAGGAGGTAAATAATTATGGATATGTATCAAAAAAGAAAACTAAGAAAAGAAAATATGGAAAATACAGAGGTAAGTGAAAACTTAAATAAAGTTAATATAAACTGGTATCCTGGTCATATGGCTAAAACTAAAAGACAAATTAAAGATAATATAAAGTTAATTGATATAATTTTTGAAGTGGTTGATTCTAGAATACCATTTTCATCTAAAATAGTAGATATAGATGATATAGTAAGAACTAAAAAAAGAATACTTGTTATGACTAAAAAAGATTTATGTGATATAAATGAGACTAATAAGTGGATAGAGTTTTATAAGAAAAAGGAGATTCCAACTCTTTTGATGGATTTAACTAATAATAAAGATTATAAAAAATTATTTGATTTAGCAAATGAATTAACTAGTGATATTCAAGAAAAAAGATTAGAAAAAGGACTTAATGAAAAAGAAATAAAAGCTTTAGTAATTGGTGTTCCAAATGCTGGAAAAAGTACATTAATAAATAATTTAGCTGGTAAAAAAGTAGCTGGAACTGGTAATAAACCAGGTGTTACTAAACAAATAAACTGGCTTAAAACTAGTACTAATTTATTACTTCTAGATACACCAGGTATTTTATGGCCTAAATTTGAAGATGAAAAAGTAGCACTTAACTTAGCTAGTACTACTGCGATTAAAAGTGATATTTTAAATATGTTTGATATAGCTAGTCATATACTAAAAACATTAAATGATTATTATCCTGATACTTTAAAAGAAAAATATAAATTAGATATTGATATGGATATATTAGATGCATTTGAAAAAATAGGTAAAACTATAGGTGCATTTAGATCAGGTGAAGTAGATTATGATAGAGTAAGTGAAAAAATATATAATGATATAGCTAGTGGTAAAATAAAAGGAGTAACATTCGATAGATGGAAATAGATATGCTTTTATATGAAAAGGATTTATATAAAAAAGGATTTAAACTTATTGCAGGCTGTGATGAAGCGGGGAGGGGACCTTTAGTAGGCCCTGTAGTTGCTGCTGCAGTAATACTTCCTAAAAACTATAAACTAGAGGGTCTTAATGATTCAAAAAAATTAAGCGAAAAGAAAAGAAATATATATTTTGATATAATAAAAAAAGATGCAATAAGTTATGGTATAGGTATAGTGGATTCTAAAAAAATAGATGAAATTAACATATATGAAGCAAGTAGACTTGCTATGAATATTGCTATTGATAATATGAGTATAGTACCAGATTATATATTAACTGATGCTATGCCGCTCAAAAAAGATAACTCTATGCATATAATAAAAGGAGATGCTAAAAGTATAACTATTGCTGCTGCATCAGTGCTTGCCAAAGTAACTAGAGATAAAATTATGTATGAGCTTGATGAAAAGTATCCAGAATATGGGTATAAATCACATAAAGGATATCCTACTAAAAAACATATTGAAGCTATAAACGAGTTTGGAATTTTTAGTGAATATAGAAAAACTTTTAAACCAGTTATGTTTATGAAAAGTAGGGAAAGTTTATAAAAATAGTGTAAAGTTACGTCAAATTATATTGATTAGAATATATAATATATGTTATACTTTAAAACTAGTGGATGGATTTAATATCTATATTATAGAAAGAGATGAAAAATGTTAAAATTAAGAAAAATTATTAAAAGTGTGATGTTTAAAAATTTTGTTTTATGTTTTATTGGTGTTTTTTCTATAGAAGTCATATTTAAATTACTAGGTGGTTATGATTTAATATCATGGATTACTTTTAGAATATTTATTTCAAGTATTATTATAGGGTTATTAGTAGGTTTAATAACTTCTTTTATGTCTAGTAAAATAAATAAAATTGTTTTATTAGTTTCTATATTTATTTTTTCACTATATGCTTTTTTTCAATTAGGTTTTTATAACTTTTTAGGTGTATATGCATCATTTAATGCAGCTAGCCAGTTAGGTGCTGTAACAGATTATATATTTGATTTTATTAAATCAATACCTTTATTGTATTTAACTATTTTTGTACCAGTAATTACAATTATTATACATATGATATTTTTTGAAAATAAAATTAATATTCCAAAATTATCTAATTTTAAAACTAATTTTTATAAAATATCAATAACAATTATGCTTATATTTGTATTTAATTTCATCTATGAACAAACCCTTCATTTAAAATTTATGAAAGGCACTAATCAAACTACTAATTTGGAAGAGTTATTTTATTCAAGTACATCACCTACAACATCTGTAGCAAACTTTGGAATAATAGGTTTTTTATATACAGATGTAAATAATAAGTTATTTGATCATGAAATTAAAACTGAAATTATTAATATTGAAAAAGATGAAAAAGATGAAGTTATATCTAGAGAATTTGATGATTCTAAATGGATAGCTTTAACAGAAAATGAAACAGATGAAAAATATAAAATGGTTAACAATTACTTACTTAATAACCCGATTAGTGATACAAATGAATATACCGGTATATTTGAAGGTAAAAATGTAATATTTGTAATGATGGAATCTGTTAACGATATTATTTTATATGAACAATATTATCCAAACTTTGCAAAGCTTTTAGAAAATGGTCATTATTATGAAAATAATTATTCGCCAAGAAATAGTTGTCCAACTATGAATAATGAATTTAGTGGAATTACAAGTATATATTCAATATATAATATGTGTTCATCAAATGAATATAAATATAATGTTTATCCTGAAAGTGTATTTAATTTATTTAGTGATCAAAACTATAATGTAGTATCTATGCACGATTATACAGAAGGTTATTACTATAGAGAAACTATACATCCAAATTTAGGTTCGCATAAGTATTATGGAGTACAAGATTTAAATATTGAATATTCTAGTGAGTATAAAGACTGGGCATCTGATTATGAATTTGCATTATCTGCGATGGATATTATGTTTAAAGATTATAATGCTAAAAACGAAAATTTTTCTTTATGGCTTACAACGGTATCAGCACATCAACCTTATACTCAAGATAATAATGAATCTTTAATGTATGCTGATTTATTTGAAAATTTAAGTGTATCAGATGAAATGAAAAATTATATGTCTAAATTAAAAGTTACTGATGATTTATTTGGTGTGCTTTTAGAAAGGCTTGAAAAAGAAGGTATTTTAGAAGATACTGTAATAGTAGCTTATGGAGATCATTATCCTTATGGACTTGATGAAGATGAAATGAGCGAAATGTTAAATAGAAGTTTTGATGACTATGAAGCAGATAAAGTTCCAATGGTAATTTATAACTTAGGACTTGAAAAAGAAGTGAAAAAGGATTATACTACATTTATGAATATAACACCTACGATTGCAAATATGTTTAACTTAGATTATGACCCAAGACTATATTTTGGAACTGATCTATATAGTGAAGAATATGAGTCTAGGGCTGTTTATTCAGATGGTTCATGGAAAAATGAACTAGCTTATTATGATGCTCCAACTGGAAAAATAACTTATTTTACTAGCTCTGAATATACTGAAGAAGAACTTTTTTATATTAATACTAAAATTAGTAATGATATAAAAATTAGTGAAATAATTATTAAAACAGATTATTTTAATTATTTAGGTGAAAATTTAGAAGAAGAAAAAATATTAGCAAATAATGAAAGTGAGGAAATTAATGAACTTAGTAATAGTGGAATCACCCGCTAAGTGTAAAACAATTGAAAAATATTTAGGAAAAGAATTTAAAGTTGTATCAAGTAAAGGTCATATTAGAGATTTATCTACTAAAGGAAAATATGGTTTAGGAATAGATGTAGAGGGTGAGTTTACTCCTACATATGAAATTATAAAAGGAAAGAAAAAAGATGTAACAGCGCTTAAAAAAGACGTTAAAGAAGCTGATACTGTATTTTTAGCAACAGACCCAGACCGCGAAGGAGAAACTATCTCTTGGCATTTATATGATGAACTTGATATAAATAAAACTAACTATAAACGTGTAGTATTTAACGAAATAACTCAAAAAGTAGTAAAAGAGGCTATGGAAAATACTGGACAAATAGATATGGATTTAGTTAAAAGTGGTGAAACAAGAAGATTTTTAGATAGAATTATTGGTTTTAGATTATCTAAACTTATGCAAAGTAAAACTTCTGGTAAATCTGCAGGGCGTGTACAGAGCGTTGCCTTAAAACTGATTGTAGATAGAGAAAGAGAAATCTTAGCTTTTATTCCAGAAGAATACTGGACAATAGATGCAATATTTAAAGAATTTAAAGCTACACTTGATAAATATAAAACTGAAGATATAAAAATATCAAATGAAGAAGAGGCTGATAAAGTACTTGCTGCTTTAGATAAAGAGTTTTTAGTTGAGTCTGTTACAGAAAAAGATAAAAATAAATCTGCTAGAGAAGCATTTAAAACATCAACCCTGCAACAAACGGCATCAGCTAAAATAGGTTTTGCCCCGAGTAAAACAATGAGTGTTGCTCAAAAACTTTATGAAGGTATGAATGTTGGTTCTGAAACTACAGGTCTTATTACTTATATGCGTACTGATAGTGTTAGATTATCTGAGAGCTTTGTAGCAGAAACTTTTTCGTACATAAAAAAAGAATATGGTGATGATTATCTAGGCTATGTAAAAAAAGGTAAGAAAAATGAAAATATGCAAGATGCTCATGAAGGTATTAGACCAACAAGCATTTATAGAACTCCCTCATCGCTTGAAAAGTATTTAAGTGCTGATGAATTAAAATTATATTCTTTAATTTATTATAGAACTTTAGCGTCACTTATGAAAGATGCTCGTCTTAAAACTACAACTATAATATTTGATAATAATGATTATAAATTTAAAACAACTGGAAGTGTATTAGTATTTGATGGGTATTTAAAAGTATATGCTAAATATGAAGATCAAGAAGATGTAATATTACCTGATTTTACTAATTTATTAAATCAAAAAATTGAAAGTGAATCTATTGAAAAAATACAGCATTTTACTAAACCATTGCCTAGATTTAATGAGTCAAGCTTAATTAAAGAACTTGAAAAACTTGGTATAGGAAGACCTAGTACCTACGCAACTATAATTTATACAATTAAAGAAAGAGGTTATGCATCGTTAGTAGATAAAAAGTTTATTCCAACAGAAACAGGTTTTGAAACAACTGATAAGTTGCAAGAATTTTTCTCTAGTATAATAAATGTTGATTATACTGCTAAAATGGAGTCTGATTTAGATTTAATTGCCGAGGCTAAAGAAAATAATATTAAAATACTAAAAGAGTTTTATGAAGAGTTTGAACCTCTTGTAAAAAAAGCTTTTACTGAAATGGAGAAAAAGCCTGCTGAAGAAACTGGTGAAGTTTGCCCTGAGTGTGGTAATCCACTAGTTATTAGAAAAGGAAGATACGGAGAATTTGTAGCGTGTTCTACATATCCAGAGTGTAAATATATAAAAAAAGAACAAAAAGAAGTAAAAGAAGTACTTGATTGTCCAAATTGTGATGGTAAAATAGTAGAAAGAACAACAAAAAAAGGTAAAGTTTTTTGGGGATGTAATAAATTCCCGAAATGTAAATATGCTTCTTGGTATCTACCGATTGATAAAAAATGTGATAAATGTAAAAGCAATTTAGTTATAAAAAACGATAGTGAAGTTTGTCCTGAATGTGATAAAGAAGAAAAAGAGTAAAATCTAGAAATAGGATTTCCTTTTTGTATATCTAATTTCAAGACTATTTTACACTATCAATAAACAGTAAAAATTGACAAATAACAAAAAATTATGTAAAATATTAATATATTATTTATTTGAAGGAGTAATTAGGTGTTTTTTTTAAGAGAGTTAGTGTTTGGTGTAAACTAATAAAAAATATATAATGAAGACATCAAATGTAAAAATAAACGTATATTCTGCGTTAAAGAAAAAAGTGCATAGAGTCCTATGAAATAAGGTGGTACCACGGAAAAAATTTCGTCCTTATATCATAGGATTTTTATTTTTAAAAAAGGAGAAAAAACATGAAAAAAATTATGAATAATACAATATGTATTAAAAATGTAGGAGAAAATATAACTCTTTATGGATGGGTTTTGAAAAAAAGAAACTTAGGGGGATTAATATTTATTGATTTAAGAGATAGAAGTGGATTAATACAGCTTCTTATTAAACCTGAATCAAATATATATGAGATAGCCGAAGCAGTAAAAAGTGAATATGTAATAAAAGTAAGTGGTATAGTTGTAAAAAGAGAAAATGCCAATCATAATCTAGCTACAGGTGAAATAGAAATAGAAGTAACTAATTTAGAAGTTTTAAGTAAATCTAAAGAAGTTCCTTTTGAAATAAGTGATAATACAACGGCTTTAGAAGACACGCGTTTAAAATATCGCTATTTAGATTTAAGAAGAAATTCTTTATCTAAAAATTTAGTTTTAAGACATAAATTAACAATGGCGTTAAGAAATTATTTAGATAAAGAAAATTTTTTAGAAGTCGAAACTCCAATTTTATGTAAAAGTACACCAGAAGGCGCTAGAGATTATTTAGTTCCATCTAGAGTAAATAATGGTAAATTTTATGCACTTCCTCAGTCACCTCAAATATTTAAACAACTTTTAATGGTAGGAGGGGTAGAAAAATATTTCCA
>CAYJNS010000024.1:0-6711 GCA_964371745.1 uncultured Muribaculaceae bacterium | reverse complement strand
TTTTAGAGATGAAGATTTAAGAGCCGATCGCCAACCAGAATTTACTCAAGTAGATATTGAAATGAGTTTTGTAAATGAAGATGATGTTATGAATTTAGCAGAAAATTTAATAGTAGATGTATTTAAAAGTGTAGGCAATATTGAGTTAAAAGAACCATTTATGAAAATGAAATATGACGATGCTATAAAAAATTATGGTTCAGATAAACCAGATTTAAGATTTGATATGTCCATAATAGATATTACTAGTCTTTTAAGTAGCGCTAATATTGAGTTTATGAAAGAAAAAGAAATAAATGCAATAGTAGTTAAAAACGCCGCAGATAAATACTCTCGTAAAGAATTAGATAAATTAACGGATTATGTAAAACTTTATAAAGCTTCTGGTCTTGCATTTTTAAAACTAGAAGAAGAACTTACTGGTTCTATTGCTAAATTATTAAGTGATGATATTAAAAAAGATATAATTAAAAATTTATCTTTAGAAAAAAATGATCTAGTATTAATAGTTGCTGATAATTATGATATATCTAAAGTATCATTAGGTAATTTAAGATGTAAAATGGCTAAGGATTTAGATTTAATAGATTATGATTCTTACAAAACTTTATGGATAACTGATTTTCCTTCATTTGAATATAGTGAAGAAGAAAATAGATTTATGGCACTTCATCATCCATTTACTGCACCTAAAGATAGCGATATAAACAAACTTATAACAGATAAAGCTAATTGTTATTCTAAAGCTTATGATATGGTTATTAATGGATATGAAGTAGGTGGAGGATCTATTCGTATACACAATGAAGATATTCAAGAAAAAATGTTTGAAGCTTTAGAACTAACTAAAGAAGATATAAATGAAAAATTTGGTTTCTTTGTTGAAGCATTAAAATACGGCACTCCGCCTCATGGTGGACTTGCTTTTGGACTTGATAGACTGACAATGCTTCTTGCTAAAACAGAAAATATAAGAGATGTAATTGCGTTTCCTAAAACAGCATCTGCATCAGACCTTATGAGTGAGTGTCCAAATAACGTAGATGAAAAGCAGCTTGATGAATTAAATATTAAGATAAATAAAAAATAAGGTCACCCTTATTTTTTTTCTCTAATAGTATCTATTTGACTATTAAAATTTATTAAATTATTATATTTATTTTCTATATCTGCTATTTCATTTCTATAATTATTTTCTTTTTCTAAAAATATAAGTTGCTCTTTTTCTGTTAATTTACTCATATTTTCTTTAGCTATATTTAGTAATCTTTCTGAAAAAATAATTCTCTTTATTTCATAATTAAATACTTCTAAAGGCTTAGTTTTTACAAGTAAAATAAGTCTTTCTAAAGTAATTTGAGATTCATCATAATATTTAATAAACATAGGATTAGTTAATAGAATATTATCTAAATATTCCCCAGAAAGAGCATTTCTAATATAATCTTTAGAAACCATATAAGGAGCAAAATTAATAGTATGATTAGCTATATTTTGTGGTACCCCATCAATAAACATATTTTTAAATATTTCATCATCTTTATCAAATTTTGTTAGCATATATGCATATGAAATATCAGATGGATCTTTTAATAGACTAAATACTTCTTTAGTATCAAGTGCATTTTGCAAGGCTATAATTTGAATTCTAGCTGTTTGCTCATTTATATAATGAATAAATGGTGGATTTTTACTAATTATTTTCTCTACATTAGATTTAATTAAATATTGATATTTATTTGCAATATCTTTTAAAGAATAGGAAAAATATCCAAAATCATCACTTAAAAAGTGAATTATATTTTTTTCACTTCCATATTTAAAAACAATCATTAATACTTGTTCATAAGCATCCTCGGGTAAATCAGAAAATGAATAGTTTATTGCCATAATATCACCTATATTATTTTTTAGTCTAAGTTTTAAAGAAAGTAAATAAGTATTAAAAGAAATGTTTTTTAAATCGTTAATCAAATTAATATCAATTTTTATTACTTTGCTAGCTAAATTGTCATTTAAATTATAACCATAATTTATTAGGGCCTTTCTTAATTTTTCTTTATCTTCATTTGAACTATATTCGTTTAACGAATTAATTAAATTTTCAAGTTCTTTTTTAGAATATCTCATAATATCCCTCCTTCATTTCTTAAAATATTATATATTTATTATTCATTAAAATCAAGTTATTTAGTAAAATGTTTGTAAATAAAATTCTTAAATATTGACTTATATATTTTATTTTGTTAAATTTAATTTAAGGATGGTGTTTATGGAAAATAGAAAAATTATAAAGGATTTAGAGCTTGCTATAGCAATAAATAATGGGGAAGTATCTACATACGATATAAAAGCTATGATTAAAATATTAAATAACATAGGTTATAATATTGAAGATTCATTAAAGGGTAATAGTTTTAAAACATTAAAAGAATTTCAAGATGAAACTGAGTCTATTTTTGAATATCAATTTATAGTAGGCTCAATAGATGATAATATTAAGTTAGCGGTAGAAAACATAGATAAAAAAATGCTAGTGCTTCAAAAATTTATTATATTAAGCAATGAATTTACTTCTCAAAACATGTTTAGTTCAATAAGAAGTAATCAAATAAGAAAATATTTTAGCGATCATGAACAAGTTGTTTTAAAACTGTTAAAAGAAAACAGACTAATTGGTTATGATAATGATTATTACTTTATGAATACAAGTGGTTATGAAACGTTATATAATTATATTTTAGAATTAAAAGTTTCTTCTATTAATCAATTCCAAAATAATAGTATAAATAGTTCAAATAAAAAATACCATCAAATAATGGATTTACTTAATAACTATGTGTACACAGATGAAGAGTTTACTTATTTACTAAATGTTTTAAATAGTTTAAAAGTAGGAGAGAATCTTGGACGAGAAAAAAAGCTATAATTATACAGAAGGAAAATTATTAAAAAAGTTAGATGAAGAACTTGAAAACATTTCTAGTAATGGTTTAAATGGACTTCCATTTATGGCTAATTTTTTTCTAAACTCTTGGGAATATTTAAGTAAAGAAGAATTAGATGAATTTGAAAATTTTATTTCAAAAAATGAAAATCAAACATGTTATGAAAGAACTAAAAAACAAGATTAATTCTTGTTTTAATTTGGCTTAAAACCTTGACTAAAACAGATATTTATTATATTATATTCATGGTATATATTACAAAAGAAAGAAGGATGAAATATGATTATTAAACCAAAAGGAACATTAGATATTTTAGGCGATGATGCAGTATATTATAATTTTATACAAGATGTTATAAACTACAGTATGAAAATAAACAATATAGAATATATAAGAACTCCAATATTTGAAGCAAGTGATTTATTTCATCGCTCAGTAGGTGAAGACTCTGATATAGTTTCAAAAGAAACATATAACTTTAAAGATAGAGGAGATAGATCAATTACGCTAAGACCTGAAGGAACAGCGTGCGTTGCAAGAAGTGTTGTTGAAAATAAACTTTATGGTAATAGAAATGATTTAATAAAATATTATTATTTTGGAACTATGTATCGTTATGAAAGACCTCAAGCTGGTAGATTTAGAGAATTTACTCAATTTGGAATAGAAGCTTTTAATTCTAATGAAGTAAAAGTAGATGCTGAAATAATTAATGTAGGTTATCAGTTATTTGGTTCACTTGGTTTTGATTTAGAAGATATTACTGTTAGTATAAATTCTTTAGGTGATAATGAATCTAGAGAAAATTATACAAAAGCATTAAAAGAGTATATTAAGCCTTATTTAAATGACTTATGTGATGATTGTAAAAAAAGATATGAAACAAATCCTCTTAGAATTCTTGATTGTAAAATTGATAAAGATAGTGAAGTATTTAAAAATCTACCAATTATTACAGAGTATTTATCAAACTCAAGTAAGATAAGATTGGAAGAGTTAGAAAAACTTTTGATGCTTTTAGATGTAAATTATGAAGTTAATCCAAATATCGTAAGAGGACTTGATTATTATACAGAATTTGTTTATGAATTTTTAGATGATAATGGGCTAGCACTTGGCGGTGGTGGAAGATATAATAATTTAGTTAAGTCTTTAGAAGGCCCTGATATGCCTGCTACTGGTTTCGCACTAGGAATTGATCGAATAATAAACTATTTAAAAAATAAAATAGATTTAAATATGATAAAAAAAGATATCGATGTATTTGTTATGGCTATAAGTGAAGAAGAAAAATTACAAAGTTTAATAATAAGCAATATGCTTAGAAGCGAAGGTATAAGTGTAGAAAATAATTTTAATGACTTAAGTTTAAAATCGCAATTTAAGTTAGTTGAAAAATACAATCCGAGATTTGTCATTATATTAAATGATGAAGACTTAAAACTTGGATTAATTAATATAAAAGATAATGCTACTAAAGAAGAAGAAAAAATAGATGAAACAGATATAGTAGATTATTTAAATGGAAATTTATAAAGGAGAAAAATAATGGATTTTACAAAAGAAATGGTTACAGAACTTGCTGATAAACTATTAATTGGTTTAACAGATGAAGAAAACAAAATGGTACTTGATGAGTTTCATATCATTGATAAAAATATAAATTTAATAAACGAAATAGATGGAATAGATAAAGTGGAACCTATGACACATGCACTTGATGATTTTTCTTATACTTTAAGAGACGATGTTATTGAAAAATCAATTCCAGTTGAAGATTTACTTAAAAACTGCGATGGTTTTGCAGGAAGAGAAGTAGAAGTTCCAAAGGTGGTAGGATAATGAGTTATATAAATAAATCTCTAAAAGAAATTCATGAAGCATTAAAAAATGGTGAAGTTACAAGTAAAGATTTAATAGATGAATCTTTAAAGTTATCTTATGAACTCCAAGAAAAATGTAATGCATTTGTTACAATAATGGATGATGCTAAAGAAGAAAAAATAACCGATAATATTTTATCTGGTATACCATATGGAATTAAAGATAATTATTCTACTAAAGACATACTTAGTACAGGATCTTCAAATACACTTAAAGATTATGTTCCTTTTTTTGATGCAACTGCAGTAGTAAACTTAAAAAATGCTGGAGCAGTAGGCGTTAATAAAACTGTTCTAGATGAGTTTGGAATGGGAGGAACTGGTACTACAGGGCATACTGGGGTTGTTAAAAATCCATGGGATACAACTCGTATGTGTGCTGGGTCTAGTGCCGGATCTGCTGCAGCTGTTGCATATGGAGTTTATCCTTATGCGCTAGGTTCAGATACTGGAGACTCAATTCGTAAACCAGCAGCGTTCTGTGGTGTTGTTGGATATAAACCAACTTATGGAATGATTTCTAGATATGGTCTTTTTCCTTTTGCATCCAGTCTTGATACATGTGGTGTTTTTGCAAGAAGTGTTGAAGACTCGGCTATTGCTGTAGATAATATGAAAGGACTTGATCAAAATGATATGACAAGTTTTGATTCAAGTAATATTAATTTACTTCAGGGATTAGATGGTAACGTATCTGGTAAAAAACTTTGTTATATTAAAGAAATATGTGATATAAATAATTATCATAATCCAAGCGATGAATTAAAGGCTCATTTTGATAATTTTTTTAAAACTATAGAAATTGCAAAGAAGTTAGGAATGATTGTTGAAGAAGTTAGCATTGATCAAAAATTACTTAATGCAGTAGGTAGTGCTTATGTTGTAATAAGCTGCGCTGAAGCTACTAGTAATATGTCTAATTTAACAGGTATTATATTTGGTCCAAGAAGTAAAAAAGATAATTATATTGATATGATGAAAGATTATCGTACTAATGGTTTTTCACCACTTATTAAAAGAAGATTCGTAATAGGATCTTATGTATTACAAGCTCAAAACAAAGATAGATATTTTCATAATGCACAAAAATTAAGAAGATTAATAGTTGATGAATATAAGAAATTATTTAAAGAATATGATTCAGTTATATTACCTATATCAAAAGGTCCAGCCACAAAATTAGATGAAGCTAGTAATATCAAAAGCGAAAATGATTTAGCTCTTGAAGAACATCTTCAAATTGGGAATTTCGGTGGTTTTCCATCTATTAGTGTACCAAATGGATTTATTAATAATTTACCTGTTGCTTTTTCATTAACAAGTAACTGTTATAAAGATGAAACTATGCTTAATATTGCTCATGCAATTGAAAGTAAGATGGAATATGTTGGTCAAATAGCTAAGGAGGTAATTTAATGGATAAATATAAAGTATTAATCGGACTTGAAATGCACTGTGAAATAAGCGAAACTAATACAAAAGTATTTTCAAGTGCAGAAAATTCATTTAAAGAAGTGCCAAACTCAAATATTAGACCAGTAGATATGGCTTTTCCTGGTACACTTCCAGTTTTAAATAAAGAAGCAGTAAGAAAAAGTTTAATGGCAAGTATTATTTTAAACTGTACACAGCCTGAATATATCTACTTTGAAAGAAAAAATTATTATTATCCTGATTTACCAAAAGGTTTTCAAATTACACAAGAAACAAAACCAGCGCCAGTTGGTATTTATGGTTATTTAGATTATGAATGTAATGGTGAAATGAAAAAGGTAAGAGTTAATAATATTCACCTTGAGGAAGATGCTGCATCACAAGATCATTATCCTGATTCATCTACAATAGATTACAATAGAGCAGGAGCGCCACTTTTAGAACTT
>CAYJNS010000023.1:10215-14474 GCA_964371745.1 uncultured Muribaculaceae bacterium | reverse complement strand
CAAAAATATAAACCCTAAAACATTGTGTAATATAGGTGAAAAATTAATATTTACTTTTGAAAAAATGGAAAAATTATTTTCTAGTTTAAATGGAAATTATTTTGAAAAAGCAAATGAATACTTTCAAAAAAATATTAATAGTATAATAAATACTAATTTATATATAGAATTTCCTAAAGTATATAGATCATTTGAATCTTTATATAAAAATCCTTTTATAAGAACAAAAATAGATGATAACAAGGCTTCATTTAGTTATTTAGTAGGAATTATTAATAACCAAGAATATAGTAACTCAGAAATTAACGTGCAAAATTTTTCAAAAGAAGCAAAGCTTGCAGGTTTAATACAAAAGGATTTTGAAAAGGCTAAAAAATTATATTTAAAATCTCGATTAAAGAAGTGTAAAACAATACCTCAAATAGAAGTGAGAACAAAGGGATTTAGAGGAAAAATTGTAAGATGCGATGATCCTTTAACTATTTTAGCTGGTAATATAACTACATGCTGTCAAAAAATAAATGATGTAGGAGAAGGTTGTATATATCATGCTGCATTAGAAAAAAATGGTGCTATATTTATTGTTGAGCAAATTAATAAAGAAACCAATGAAGTAGAAAAAATAGTGGCTCAATCTTGGGTATGGAGAAATAATAACAGAATATGTTTTGATAATATAGAAGTACCTTCAACTTGTTTACTGGAAGATAAAGAAGAAAATAAAATATTAGAAATTTATAAAGAAGCTGCTAAAAAATTAATTGATGAAAACAAAGCGTTATTAGAAAATCTTTATAAAAAACAAATTATAGATAGTGAAGCAATGGATAAATCACAAATAACAGAAGTTACGGTTGGCGTTGGCCATAATGATTTGAATCTTTTAAATAAATCTAATTTAATTAAAACTAGTAATGTAAAACCAAAGGAAAATTTAGAGAATTTATGGCTGGATTCAACAACGCAATATTTATTAAAAAATGCATATGAGAGAAAACAAACTAATTATGAAAACAAAATATTTTATTGTTTTAATAGAGAACTTGTGAATAAAAAAGGAAATGATATTACAGAAGAAGATATTATGAGAATTAGAAATATAGAAAACATTGTATTTAAAGAAAATCAAAAATTAATTAACTACTATAATGTTAATACTATTAGTGAATTATCAAATGCATATGGATGTGAAAAAAATGATTTGGAAATTATATATAGTAAAGATTTAGATTGGTATATAATTTATGAAGAAACTAAAGATAGTTTGAGTATTGAAGATTTAGGAATTATTAATAGTTTAAATGCAGAAAAAAATGAGCCAGTAGCAACACATATAAATATTGCGGTACTGGAAGCAGCTAAAGAGATTTATGCAAAAATGATTATAGCAAGTAAAAGTGGTAAAAAAATATTGGCTAACGCAACTGTAGATACATCTTATATAAATATAAAAAGATTAGAGGCTAAAGGAATTATAACAGTTGTGTCTGAAGAAGATAATTTTATAGGAAATATACCAATGAAAAATGTTGTATTAATTATTGATAATATAAAAATGTATAATGAAATAAAAAAAATAGACATATTATTAGAAAAACAAAATCAAAAAAGGTTAATTAATTTTAATAAAAAGATTTTAGAAAGAAGAAGAAATAAATAATCTTCTTTGTACTTGTTATGAATAAAAATATTTGTTATTATTAATATAAGGGAAGTGATTAAATGCTTTGTGATAGATGTGGTAAAGCGTTACCTAGTGTTGGAGTAGTGTGTCCTCACTGTGGGGCAATGATGAATAAAAGTCAACTTGAAATGCAAAAAAAGATGAGAGATGAATATAAAAAACATAATAGACCAGAATATTTATCTGATAAATTTGGAGTAGAAAAAAATATTGAATTTAATGAAACTGCTAATCATAATATAAATATTAAACAAACAGTTATATTATTTGGGATTATATCTATTTTAATAATTATTATGATAATAGTATTTAGTGTATTTTAAAATGATTAAATGAAACATTATTGGTTATACTAAAAGTGAGGTAATGATAATGTTTTTTATTTGTTTATATATATTTTTAGCAAGGCTTGCCGATGTTTCAATTGGTACAGTAAGAACTATTTTAATGGTTCGAGGAAAAAGAAAAATAGCTGCCTTACTTGCATTTGTTGAAGTAATAATATGGTACTTTGTAGCAAGGGAAGCTTTAGTGAATGTAACTAGTTTATGGATTCCTTTATCGTATGCTGGAGGATATGCGCTTGGAACATACTTAGGAACGTTTATTACAAGTAACTATATTACTAGTTTAGTAGGTATGCAAATAATAACTAAAAATAATAATGATGTATTAATTAATAAACTAAGAAATAAAGGCTATGGAGTATCAGTTCTTAATTTGAAAAAAGAAAAAACTAAAGATAAAAAAGATATGCTTTTTATAGCAACAAAAAGAAGAAATGTTGATGAGATAATAACTCTAACTAAAAAAGTGGATAAGAAAGCATTTATGGTTATAAATGATACTAAGTTTGTTCAAAATGGCTTAATAAAATAGTACTTGAAATAGTACTTTTTTTATGATAATATTTTATTATAAAAAAGGAGTATATAAATGAAAAAAATGAATAAGAAACAAAAAGATGCAGTTAAATTAGTAGTATTTGTAATATTATTTATTACTATAATTGTAGCTACTATTGGTTTATTTATGTATTTACCAACTATTTAGTGTTTATAACACTTTTTTTATTTCATAAATATATAGTTGTACCAAGTATTTTATAATCAGTTAAGTATTTAAGCTCTCTAAGAAGTTTAAATAACGCTTCATCTTTAGCTTTAGCTTCAAGCATTATATCAATATCATAGTTTAAGTGTTTAATTGTCTCTAAAAACTTAATAAATTCTATAGCATTTATATAATCATGATGAGATCTATATTCTTTTTTAAGTTTACTTTTTGGAGATGAAAAATGTACTTTAGGATTTATATTTATCCAAGTAGAAAATATCTTATTATAATATTTAGTTATATCTTCACCATCATTATTACATAAATAGTGGTGATAATCTAAAACAAAAGGAATATTTAATTTTTTACAAATATACAAACAATCTTTTATATTATAAACTTTATCATCATTTTCTAAGGCAATACATTTTTGTAAGTGTTTTGGAAGTCTATTAAATGTATTTATAAATCTTTGCATACTTTTTTCTTTACCAAAAACTGATGAACCAACATGTAGTATCATTGTTTTTTTCTTTATACCTAGTGCATCTAGTATATCATAGTGATATTCTAAATTTTTAATAGAGTTTTCTACTACTTCTTTTTTTACACTATTTAAAACAGTAAACTGGTCAGGATGAACATCAAGTCTAATACCTTTACATAATTTACTTAATTCTTTAAAATCTTTTTCATAAGTTTTTAAATATTCAAAAACAACATCATCTTTAGTTGCTAGTGGTATTAATTTTGAACTTAATCTAAAAAAATTAATATCATTTTTATGATTATATTTAAGTATTTCTTTTAAAGCATCTAAATTACCTTTAATAGTATTATGTACTTTAGTTATATCTTCTTTTTTTAAATATTCAGTATAAGTTACTATGCTAGAGCAGGTTATATCAAGAGTTTTAGTAGCGCATGCATAGCCTAAGTTTATTTTCATTTAAATCACCAACTATAGTATGTGTAAAATATATAAATACTTGCATTTCATTTAAAAATGTGATATAATTGATACATATTGAAGGGGGATATGAGATATGAAAGATGGGTATAATGAAATTTATAAAAATTTTATGAAAGAAGTGCCAGAAGATACTAAAAAATTAATAACAAAAGCTATGGATATATTTAATGTTATTAATTCTGAAGAGTTTAATAAAGATTTTAAAACATGGGATACAACCGATAAAATTGGTGCGTCACTGTTTTTAGCATGTACTATTTATGATGGTGATTTAAAAAGTCTTGCAAAAAAATCTAATATGGAAATCAAAAAATTGAAATCAACTGTAATAAAATATGGCAAACTATGTGATAGTTTTGGTGATGATTTAGAATATTTACCTGAATCAAGTGAGCAAGATTATGTAAATTGTTATAAAAAATATTTTGAAGATTTTATATTAATTCTTAAAACAGAGAGTAGATGTTTAGATAATGCTGATTTTGACACTTTGAATATAATGTATGTTTTGCAATTTTCTCATATGTGTGGAACTGAAATTAGTGA
>CAYJNS010000023.1:8027-10205 GCA_964371745.1 uncultured Muribaculaceae bacterium | reverse complement strand
TGAGATTGTGGAATCATTTGGGCATTCTAGATTTGATAATATATTTTATAAAATGATTGGATCACGTAGAAAAGATAAAAAAAGAAAAGAAAAACAAGATATTTTAGATGACAATAATCAAGAAGGAATTTTTCAGGATAAACAAACTAAAAAAACGGGTATTATAAAACAATATAGTGAAGATGTAACTGCTAAAGATTTCAAGTCTAATCCAGCAGTTGGAAGAGAAAAAGAAATTAAAAATTTAATGTTAACTTTATTAACTCCAGAAAAATCACCTATTATAGTTGGTGATGCTGGTGTTGGTAAAACAGCTCTTGTTGATGGATTAGCTTATTTAATTAGTAAAAATGAAGTACCTGATAAATTAAAAGGTAAAAAAATTAGACAAATACATGTTGATTCTTTAGTAAGTGGATGTATGTATGTTGGTATGTTTGAAGAAAGAATTGAATCTATTTTAAGAGCAATAAAAAAAGAGGGAAATACAATTTTATTTATTGATGAAAATCATAATATAATAGGTGCAGGATCAGGATCTAAACAAAAAATGGATTTAGCAAATATTTTAAAACCATATTTAAGTAGTAATGAGATTATTTTAATAGGTGCCACAACTACGGAAGAATATCAACTAATAAAAAATGATAATGCGCTTGCTAGAAGATTTGAAAAAATAACTGTTAAAGAACCTGAAACTATAGTTATTAAAGAAATATTAGAAGAAACAATCAAGAAATTAGAAATAGTATTAGATGTTAAATTTGATTTTAATAAAAATCAAATTGATCATATTATAAATGCATTAATAGAATTAACAGAGTCTAATAACAGAACCCATGATGATTATATGTATAATCCGGATTTAATACTTTCAATTATAAAAAAAGCATTTGCTTTAGCACAGTTAGAAAATAGAAAAGCTGTAATTTTAGAGGATGTATTATACTCAATTAATACTTGTGATAGAATATATTCTTCTGTTAGAGAAAGAATTATATTAGGATTAAATTCTAAAAAAGATTCTAAAGAAGAAAATCTTATAGAAATTGATTTTAATACTAGAAAACGTAAATAATTATAATTTGCATTTTATTTTAAAATGTGATATAATTGATACATATCAGGAGGGGATATAAATGGAAAAACAAAATTTTAAAATGATTAATACACCAAGTTTAGTGACTTTTAGAAATGATTTTATTAATTTAAATGATTATCATTCAAAAAAAGAACTGAAAGGGATTCTTAAAGTAAGTTTATTTGAATCGTTTTTATTTAATCATATCGGAGAATATGCAAAGATTAATAATATTGCTATTGATATAAATATGGCAATTGATTTAATTAATAAATTACTTGAAAAAAAGTATGATATTACATTAGATGAATGTGAAAAGTTAAGAAACATTGTAATTGATGTAATTGATAAACACACTCAGGATAAATCAAATGCTTCACAAGAATTTTATGAAATTGAAAAAGCTAAAAAAACTAGAGGTGAGTTACAAGAAGATTTTTTAACTATTAAAGAAAATGAAATTAAATCAATTCAAACATTTGAAGTTGAAGCTAACCCTAGAGGAAGAAAACCAAAAGATTTAGATACATCATTTGCTGATTTATGTAGAAAATAGACTATAACATAGTTTATTTTTTTTTCTTTTTAATATAATTTATATTAAGGATGTGTATATGAAAAAAAAAGAATATGAAAGTATTATTGAAGTATTTAAATTAAATAAAAAGTTTGCTAAAAGTTTTGTTACGTACTCAGATAGTGGTGTAGTTTTTGTATTTAGTAATTTAAATTATAATATGCTTAATAATATTAAACTTACTATGTTTGATAATGATGATATGTTAAACTTAATTAATTTTGATAAGAAAGATAAATATTTTATATGTAAAACAAAAGAAGAATTAATATATGTTTTATTGTGGCAATATAATTATTACTCGAATAGTTTGGATATATGTAAACATAATTTTTATAGTTTAAGAAAAAGAGTTATAGAAAAATTAATAAGTGATTTTAAAAATAGTGAATTGATAAAACTAGGTGAAGTAAGTGAAATACTTGAAAGTGGACTTAATGTTTATTATAAAAATACTTTTAGAAATAAAATAAATAGTTTTGATAATCTTGCTCATATATTTTGTAATAACATAGATTTA
>CAYJNS010000023.1:0-8017 GCA_964371745.1 uncultured Muribaculaceae bacterium | reverse complement strand
AATAATGCTTTTTTAGATATTGATTATATAGATAATGGCTTTTTAGTAGTAAGTGAAATCAATAATAATAAAAAACTTATTTTTAAAAGGAATGAATATGGTTTTTCAACAACTTTAGAATATTTGTTTTCTGGCGAAAAAGTCACTTTTAAACATATATTAGATATAAATGATGGAGAGTTTTTTGAAATTACCAAAAATAATAATTTTTATAAGTTTAATATCACTAAAAACAAACTTTTAATGGATGATGGCAAAGAAGTAGAACTTAATAATGAAATGATTTATTATCTATATACAGAGCTTAATAACTCTACTGCATTAAGTAAATCTTTATTAATTGATAAAAAAATCTATGAAAACTTCAAAAAATGCTAGGAAATATTTGGTTTTTTAAAAAAAGTATGTTATAATCTTAATAACTTATGAAGTGGGCACCCAAGCGGTTCCTGCTTTTGTTTATAAATGGAGGTATGATGGATAAAGCAATTAATGCGCTTAAAACTAAATTAAAAACTAATTTAGAAAAAGATGAAATTATTGTTGATGAAATATATTTTTATGAAAAAGATAAATATAAATTCTTAACAGTAGTTTTAGACAAAGTTGGAGGTATTGATTTAGATACTATAGTTGAAGCTAGTAAAATAGTTAATAAAATAGTTGATGATATGGATATGCCATGTGAAGATTATATTTTAGATGTAATTAGTAAGGAAAGAGGATAAAATGAATAGTAAAGATTTAATTAAAGCAATAGATGCGATAGTTTTAGAAAAAGGTATAGATGCAGATTTTATATATGATTCTTTAGAACTAGCACTTCAAACTGCTTATAAGAAAAATTTTGATTCAAAAACAAATGTTAAAGTATATATTAATAGAGATAATGGTAAGATTAAAGTTTTTTCATATATGATTGTTGTTGAAGATTATGATGATGGAGAAGATGGAGAAGATGAAAATGGTGAATTTATAATTATTCCACCAGAAATTAATCGTGATGCTCAAATATTGCTTGAAGAAGCTAAAGAATATAAAGCTGATGCTAAAATTGGTGATGAAATAGAAATTGAAGTAACTCCAAAAGATTTTGGAAGAGTAGCTGCGGGTACTGCTAAACAAGTAGTTGTTCAAAAAATAAGAGAAGCTGAAAAAGATATTATAATTTCAGAATTTGCTGATAAAGAAAATGAACTTATGCTTGGTATGGTAGCTTTAGAAGATGAAAGAAACTTTTATATTGATTTAGGAAAATCTAGAGGTCTTTTACCAAAAGAAGAAATAATTCCTGGTGAAGTTATTGAAATGGGTTCAAATATTAAAGTATATGTTACTAAAGTAGATCAAAATAATAAAGGACCTTTAATACTTTTATCTAGAAAACATTATGGTTTTGTAAAAAGATTATTTGAACATGAAGTTCCAGAAGTAATAAATGGTGATGTAGTAATTCAATCTGTTGTAAGAGAGCCAGGTATAAGAAGTAAAGTAGCAGTATATTCAACAAATGATAGAATAGATGCAAAAGGAGCTTGTATTGGTGAGCGAGGTTCTAGAATATCTAACATATTAAAAGAACTTAAAAATGAAAGAATAGATTTAATATCTTATAATGAAAATCCAGAAGAATTTATTAAAGAAGCATTATCACCTGCTAAAGGTGTAATTGTTAATATAACAGATGAAGAGAAAAAAGAAGCTTTAGTAATAGTAAATGATGATAATTTAAGTTTAGCAATTGGTAAAAAAGGTAGTAATATAAAACTTGCTAGTAGACTTACTAGATATAAACTTGTTATAAAATCTTTAGAAGAAATTCAAAAAGAGGGAAATAAATAAGAGGTTTTTAATGAAACAAAGAAAAATTCCTATGAGAATGTGTGCTGTTACAAGAGAAAGATTTCCTAAAGGAGAACTTATTAGAATAGTTAAAACTCCAGAAGATAATGTAGAACTTGATTTAACTGGCAAAAAAAATGGAAGAGGAGTATACTTAAAAAATGATAGTGAAGTTTTTAAAAAAGTAATTGATAAGAAAATATTAGATAAATTATTTGAAACAGAAGTATCAATAGATGTATATGAAAGTTTAATGAATATGAATAAATAAAAATAAGAAAGGTGGAGGATAACATGACAGTAAAAGATTATGCACAAGAGGTAAATTTATCCATTGCAGAAATATTAAAAGAATGTAAATTATTAGATATAAAAGTTACAAGTGGAGATGATTTTCTTTCAGAAGATGATATTATTATGCTTGATAGCGCTATTAATTTAATAAGTACAGAAGATGAAATAACATATGATGAAGCTGATGTTATAGATGAAAAAGTTGAAGAAATTATTGAAAATATAAGTGATAAAAAGATTCAAATAAATACAACTAAACAAAAAATAAAAAATAAAAATGAAAATAAAGAAGAGTATAAAAATCTTAAAAAAGAAATGTATAAAAATAAAAGTAAGTTACAATCAAATAAGATTGATGAAAATACTATTATTTTTAAAGAAGGTATGAGTCTTTATTCTTTAGCCGAGAGTATGCAAGTTAATCCTGCAGAACTTATTAAAAAATTAATATCACTTGGATTAATGATTGGTATTAATGATGTTGTAGAATTTGAAATTGCTGAAATGCTTGCTAGCGAGTATAAAAAATCTTTAAAAACAGAGGAAACACAAGATGTAGCTAATTTTGAAGAATTTGAAATAGTTGATAGTGAAGAAGATTTAGTTAAAAGAGCGCCAATTGTTACGATCATGGGACATGTTGATCATGGTAAAACATCGCTTTTAGACTATATAAGAAATACAAGTGTTGTTACAGGTGAAGCAGGCGGTATAACGCAAGCAATAGGTGCTTATCAAGCAGTGCATAATAATGAAAAGATTACATTTATTGATACTCCAGGACATGCTGCGTTTACTGCGATGAGAGCAAGAGGTGCATCAGTTACTGATATAGTTATAATAATAGTAGCTGCTGATGATGGAGTAATGCCACAAACTAAAGAAGCTATTGAACATGCAAAAAGTGCAAATGTTCCAATAATAGTTGCAGTTAATAAAATTGATAAACCAACTGCTAATCCTGAAAAAGTTATGACTGAACTTGCGGAAATTAGTATTACACCTGAGGCTTGGGGTGGGGAATATCCATTTATTAATTTATCAGCGTTAACTGGTGAAGGTGTTGATTTACTTTTAGAAACTATCTTAACTATAGCAGAGGTAAATGAATATAAAGCCAATCCAACAAGGTATGCAGTAGGTACAGTAATTGAATCTCGTCATGATAAAAATGTTGGTGGAGTTGGCGCATTCTTAATACAAAATGGAACACTTAGAATTGGAGACCCTATAGTAGTAGGTTCTAGTTATGCTAAGGTTAGATCTATGAAAAATGATAAGGGTGAGTCTATTGTTGAAGCAGAACCTAGTGCACCAGTTGAAATAACAGGTCTTTCTGAACATCCTTCAGCGGGAGATAAATTTATGGCTTTTGAAACTGAAGTTGAAGCTAAAAAAGTTGCAGAAAAAAGAGTTGACTTTTTAAAAAATAAAAGACAAAGTAAAAAAGCTGTTACTTTAGATGATTTATTTTCATCAATGCCTAATCAAAAAGAAATTAATGTAGTATTAAAAGCAGATGTTAGAGGATCTGAAGAAGCAGTTAAAAGTTCACTTGAAAAATTAAATGTAGGTGAGCATAGTGTTAGAATAATACGTTCTGGGATAGGTGCTATAACTGAAAATGATATAGTTTTAGCAAGTGCTAGTAATGCAATAATACTTGGGTTTAATGTAGTATTTAATCAAGGTGTTAAAGAAATAGCAAAAGACCATAATGTAGATGTAAGATTATATACAATTATTTATAAATTAATTGAAGATATAGAAAATGCTATGAATGGAATGCTTGAACCAGTATTTGAAGAAAAAGAACTAGGTAGTGCAGAAATTAGAAAAATATTTAAATTTTCTAAAGTTGGTAATATAGCTGGTTCAATGGTAATAGATGGAATAGTTAAAACTGGATCTAGTGCTAGATTAATACGTGATGGTAAAGTTATAACTGAAACTAAAGTATCAAGTATTCAAAGAGAAAAAGATCAAGCTAAAGAAGTTAAAAAAGGTTTAGAATGTGGTATTACTTTAGATAAATATGATGATATTAAAGAAGGCGATATTATTACATGTTTTGAACTTGTTGAGGTAAAAAAATAATGTCTAATCATAAAATAGAAAAAATTTCTAGTGAAGTATCAAGGCATATAAGTTATATTATTTTAACTGAAGCAAGAGATGAAATTCTTAAAAGTATTACAATAACAGGATGCGATGTAACTACTGATTTATCACATGCAACTATCTATTTTACTTCATTATTAGATAAAACTTCTAAAGATTTAGAAAAAGAACTTGCTGAAGCAGCACCTTTTTTAAGAAGTAAGTTAGCTGAAGTAATAGAACTAAGACATACCCCTAAATTAAAATTTGTTTATGATAAATCAATTGAATATGGTGAAAACATTGAAAAAATTATTGAGCAAATACATCAGGATCAAAAATGAATGGTTTTGTTGTAGTTAACAAGGAAGATGGCTATACAAGTAGAGATGTGATTAATAAACTTAATCGCATTTTTAATATTAGAAAAATGGGTCATACAGGAACACTTGATCCTCTTGCTAAAGGAGTACTTGTAGTATGCATTGGAAAGTATACTAAACTTGTAGATAGAATAACATCACTTGATAAAGAATATATTGCCCATGTTAAACTAGGAGTAGAAACTGATACTTTGGATATAACTGGTAATATAATAAAAGAAAAAAAATTTGTAGTAGACGAAGAAAAAATAAAAGAAGTATTATCTTCATTTATAGGTGAATCTATGCAAGAAGTTCCTATTTATAGTGCAGTTAAATTAAATGGTAAAAAGTTATATGAATATGCTAGAAATAATGAAAAGGTTACTTTACCTATTAGAAAGATAAATATAAGTGGTATAAAACTTCTTGATGTAACGCCGGATGGTTTTAAATTTATAGTAACTGTTAGTAAAGGAACATTTATAAGAAGTTTAATAAAAGATATCTGTAAAAAACTTGGTACAGTAGGATGTATGAGTGATCTAATAAGAACTAAGCAAGGAGCTTTTAATATAGAAAATAGTTATACACTTGATGAGATTATTAATAATAAATTTAAGTTACTAAGTATTGAAGATGTAATAGATTATGAAGTAATAAATATGTCAGGTGAGGAATACTTTAAAGTTAAAAATGGAGCAAAACTAGAAAAAAATATAACTAATGGTAGTTATTTAATGAAATATAATGACGAGGTAATTGCTATATATGACTTTTTAGATGATATAGGTAAAATAGATGTTATGTTATAAATTTGACAAATATGCTACAAAATGATATAATTAAAGTATATTTAGAGGGGGATTTTGATGAAAGAAAAATTAGAAAATTTATTTTTAGAACTAGTAAGAAGAAGTAAATTTGTACCAAATAGAACGCTTAATAAAAATGTAAAAACGTTCACAACTGATATTGGTATAAAAGTAAGAAAAAAAATTCAACCATTACTTAAATCATTTTTAAAGGATAGACCTGATAGAAATGTTTTATTAGAAAAATATCCAAATCTTGATAAAGATGATGTAATAATGTTTGTATGTACACATTCACTTGAAGAAGATGTAATTGCTACATATGTAACAGTAGACAGAAGTTATTATACCGTTATAGGAACTATAGAACAAATAAAAAATTATCCTAAAATAATTTTTGGATGGTTATATGGATTAATTGCTGTTGATAGACATAATAAAAAAGATAAAGCAATGGTTAATGATAAACAAGTTAGAGTGCATAATAAGGGAACTAGTTCTTTTATATGTGCCGAGGCAAGTTATAATAATTCAGAAAATTTACCTATTGAAGAAATATTTTCTGGTTTTTATAGAGCGATAAATAAAAGTAATAAAAATGTAAAAATAGTTGTTATATCTCACTTTAGTGATTATAACTATTATGATTATTTTGTAGAAGAATATTTCGATAAAAAAGGTATTGAAATACCATTTTATAATATATTAAATGAAATTGTTTTTAATAGTACAAAAGAAGATATAGAAACTGGTAAGTTTAAAAATGGTTATTATAATAAAGATGGAAAACTAATTGATTTAACAGATTTAGCAATTTCTATAAATGATAAAGATAATAATAAAGATTGTCATACTAGATATAGTGATCCAGTAGATGTAACTGAATTTTTTAAAGAATACAAAGATTTAGAATATGAAGTATTATTTGATGAGGCAAATAATAAATTAGATTGTTATAAATTAATTAGTAGTATTAAAAATTACAATAATTTAATGAAAAATGTTTATTTAGAAGATGGAACAGAAGTTAATTTATTTAAATATTTAAAAACAAAGAAAAAATATAATAATTTAGTTTTCTATGATAAGAATACTTTTGAAAAAATTATTATTGAAGATGATGTTATAAATAATTATAATAAAGTATTAAAAACTTTTAATTTTCTAAAAGAAAAATTTTCTTATGATTTTTCTAAGTTCATTAACTATTTAGAAGACGTAAATAAAAAAGAAAAAACTAAATCAAAAATTATTACGGAATATGTAAGGGATTTAATGGCAACAGAAACTTGGTATCAATTTGAAGATAATACAAAAGCAATTAAAAGAGAAAGTTTGCCAAAAGATGCTAGAAAAAGATTTTTAAGATCAAGATATGATGAATATATGAGAGTAAAGTGGCCGAATATAGAAACTTTAATTGAAGAATTAATTTATTATGAAAAGAAAAATCCTAATCCAGAGCTTTTAGCTCGTAGAGCAGAATTTTATAATATGGTAATTGATTTTTGGAATGAAGATTTTCCTGAAGATAATATTGATGTAGAAAATTTAAAAAAGAAAGTTAATTATGAATTATATGAACCGTCTAATAATGATGAAAAAACACTAAAATATTCAAATAATGATGAAGTAATAAGAATGAGAGTTAAATAAATAAAATGGGTTGTAAAACTCATTTTTTTGTTTTATAATGAAAATAGGTGAAGTATATGAATATGGAATTTCAAATACCTATGGTATCTTTAATATTTATGATAATAATTACTATAATTTATAAAAGTAAAAATAAATTAAGTTTAGTTGAAAATAAATTTTTTAATATGATTTTAGTAGCAACATTTATTGAAGTTGTTATAAATACAGGTTTACATATAACTTGCTCTATATTTGGTTATGAATATTTAACCACAAAATATTTTGTGATTTTTGAGTGGCTTAATAGAATACTGGGAAGTTTATTTGTCTTTATATTTTTATCATTACTTGCTTATATTTTAACAATAAGTTATAAAAAAATTTATAAAAATTATAAGAAAATATTATTGTCAATTTATAGTTTATCATTTCTATTTTTATTAATTTCTATGTTCACAACAATTGAAGTAATAAGGTTTGATTATGTATATAATGTAAGAGGACCTACTATAGATTTAACCTTTTTTGTTGTTGCTGTATTACTAGCAATAACCTTTATATTTGCTTTAAAGCATTTAAAACAAAATGATAAAAGATATCACGCTATATTTTTTATTACTACACTTATGATTGTAATTTATTTATTAGTTGTTTTTATTCCGGGAATTATTTTATATGATTTAGCTTTAGTTTTACTTTGTTATATAATGTATTTTTCAATTGAAAATCCTGATGCTAAATTAATAAAGCAACTTGATTTAGCTGTTACTGAGGCAAATAAAGCAAATCAAGCGAAATCTGACTTTTTAAGTAGTATGTCTCACGAAATAAGAACACCACTTAATGCAATCGCGGGTCTTACTCAAGATATGATTGATGGTGGAAAGCTTCCAAAAGAGCTTGCTGAGGACGCTCATGATATAGTAGGTGCATCAAATACACTTGTTGAAATAGTTGGAAATATTA
>CAYJNS010000022.1:0-16084 GCA_964371745.1 uncultured Muribaculaceae bacterium | reverse complement strand
ATATGAAGCCATTAGGGAAATGTTAGTAACTTCAAACTTAATGCATTTTGCAATCATTTCTGATATAGCTTCAACGGGATATTTATTCGAAAATGGGAATTTGTATTATGATATATGTAAAAATGGTTTTTCAAAAACTTATATGATAAATTTAATGATGGATATAAAACCTCTAGTATCTGTAATGGGAAAAGAAAATTTTAATCTTAATAATTATTTTGAAATAACAGATATTTTGGAAATGTTTAAACTTGCTGATGAACAGGAATTTACAATTTTAGGAAAAGAATTAACAAGAAAACTTTATTCCAATAATGGATTTACTGCAAGTAATCAGAAAAATAGAATAAAAGTTGCTTGTGACTTGGTATCACAGATGCATCGAAGAATAAACTCGACTGTTCCTTATATTAATGGAACAAGTGAAAATTATAAATATTCTATATATGATTCACAAGATATAAATTTGCTTTCAACTGGTTTAGACACTAATTCTTGTTTTAGAATTTGCGGTTATGATAACGATTTTCTTCATTATTGCGCCTTAAATAAAAATGGTTTTGTGTTAAAGATAACAGATAGTGAAAATAATTTTGTGGCTAGAGCATCTGGTTTTAGAAATGGAAATGGAGTATATATCAATCAATTAAGAACAATTTATGATAAAAATTCTAACGCTACTAAAAGTGAAAAAGAATGCTTAATTAATGTTTTTAAAAAAGCTTGTGAAGATATTGTTTCTATTTCTCAAAATAATGAAGAAGAAACACAAAAAATTAATTTTGTAGTAGTTACTAAAAGCTATTTACTAAGTGATTATAATTCGCAAGTATCTCAAGATGTTTTAGAAGTTATAGGTGAAAAACCTATGAATATTAGTCATGTTGATTGGGAAAATTTTATTAATAACAATATTAAACTATATGAATCAAATAAAAGTAGAGGTTTTACAACTGATTATGAAGGAAGTTATAATGTAATTTGTATGGCATCTGCTATAGGTGAATTAGAATCTGATAATATAATAAAAGGTGATGTGACACCAGTTTATTTTAGAAAAAGAAATAATGTAATAAATACAGATATAACTGAATCAGTTGAAAAATACGTAAATAGAATACGAGCGATCTATTCAAGATTGAATAAAACTAAATTTAATTATTTAAAGTATGATAAGTCTTTAAAAGTGGTTTATGGTGATAATTGGTATATAGTTTATAATGAATCTAACATTATAGATAGTTGTTATTTAGCAAACGATAAATATGCAGAAGTAGAATATTTAGAAAATTATAAAATAGTATCAGAAAGTTATTTATCTCCACAAGTTATTGATTTAACTGATTTTGAAGAAAAAAGTAGATAAGAATTTATGAAAAATAACAAGTTTCCAATAGTATTTGTTATTTTTTTATCTCTTTATAGTCACTACTAAGATTATGACTGCAATCATAGTAATAGAAAATATTGATATAGAAAAAGAAGTTACAATAACAGATGATATATTAAAAGCCTATGGAAGTGCTATTTATATTGAAGTGGGAGAAAAAATAAAAATAAAAGATTTACTTTATGGACTTATGCTTCAAAGTGGAAACGATGCAGCCATTGCTCTAGCTATTGCTACATCTGGTTCTATGGAAGACTTTGTTAAACTTATGAATAGTAAAGTATTAGATTTAGAATTAGAAAATACAATATTTGTTAATAATCACGGTTTAGAAGAGCAATCAAACGCTAATTATTCTAGTGCATATGATATGGCAATCATAACTAAATATGCAATGGAAAACGATTTGTTTAGAGAAATTTTTTCTACTGAAAATTATTCTACAAAAAGTAGTTATAAATCATATTCGTGGCATAATAAAAATAAAATTTTAAATCATGGTAATTATATAAATGGTGGTAAAACTGGATATACAGATCGTGCAAAAAGAACTCTTGTAACAACTGCATCAAAAGATAATATAGATTTAATAGTAGTTACTTTAAATGACGGTAATGATTGGGCAGATCATATAAGTTTATATGAAAAAGTTTTTGCAAATTATACTTCTGTAAAAATTTTGGATAAAGATTTAACCTCTCTTAAAAATGAAGATAAAGATTTATACATAAAAAATGATTATAATATATTATTAAATAATAACGAAGATAATAAAATAAATATAAAGTATGAATTATATAATGAGGCAATAAATGAAGTTGCTGGTATTGCTAAAATATATCTTGATGATAATTTAATACATGAAGAAAAAATATATTTATATACCCCTTTAAAAAAGTCATTATGGGATAAAATAGTAGAGTGGTTTAAGTTATGGTAGGATATATATGGTCAAGTTTAATTGTAATTGGAATTATTTTTAGTTTGTTTACTGGTAACTTAGATGTAATAAATGAAAGTATTTTACAAAATGGAAGTGAAGCACTTGAGTTAATGCTTTCAATTTTCCCTTTAATAATAATTTGGACAGGAATAATGAAAATTAGTGAAGATAGTGGATTGCTTAAAATATTTTCAAACTTCTTCTCACCAATTTTAAATAAATTATTTCCCAAAATTCCAAAAGATAATCCAGCGCTAGGTTATATTGCTTCAAATGTAGCAGCAAATATGTTAGGTTTAGGAAGCGCCGCCACACCATTTGGTCTAAAAGCAATGGATGAATTACAAAAAATAAACCCTAAAAAAGACACTGCTACATCATCTATGATAACTTTTTTAGTACTTAATACTGGTGGTGTAACTATAATACCTACAACGGTTATTGCACTTAGAGTAGCAGCTGGTTCAAATAATGCTATGGAAATAATTATTCCTGCTATAATAGCAACTCTTCTTTCGAATATATCAGGTCTAGTGCTAGATTATTTTATACGGAGGAAAAATCATGAATAGTTTATCTAAATTCGTAATTCCTTTATTTATAATATTAATAATTATATACGCTATTAAAAAGAGAAGTAATATTTATGACTCATTTTTAAATGGAGCAAAAGAAGGTATGGAGATAGCTTTTAAAATATTTCCATCTATAATAGCAATGGTATTTGCAATAAATATATTTTTAGATAGTAAATTTCTTGAGTTTATATTTTCTGCATTAGTCCCTTTATTTAATTTAATTAATATACCATTAGAAATAATGCCTATGGCTTTTCTAAGACCAATTTCTGGTACAGCAACACTTACAATAATGAATGATATATTTCTAACTTATGGACCTGATAGTTTTATAGGTAGATTATCAAGTATTTTACAAGGTTGTACAGATACCACTTTTTATGTTTTAGCCCTTTACTTTGGTAGTGTAAAAATAACTAAGAGTAGATATGCTTTAAAAGTTGGTTTATTTGCGGATTTTATTGGTATTGTTTTAGCAATTGTACTAACTAATATTTTCTTTTAACAAAGAATATGGTATACTATATATAGGTGTTGTTATGGAAAGATTACAAAAAAAAATTGCATCATATGGATACTGTTCTAGAAGAGAGGCAGAAAAGTTAATTACTGCTGGTAAAGTTAGAGTTAATAATGAAATAGTAACTGAGCTTGGTACTAAGGTTTCGTCTAATGATATTATTACTATTAAAGGTGTAACTATTAATAAAGAATCAGTAAAAAAATATTATATATTAAATAAACCTAGAAGTGTAGTAAGTTCAGTTAGTGATGATAAAGGTAGAATAACTGTTATTGACTTAATTAATACAACAGAAAGAATATACCCAATTGGAAGACTTGATTATGATACAACTGGTTTAATACTTTTAACAAATGATGGGGATTTTGCTAACATGTTAATGCACCCTAGTAATGAAGTAAAAAAAATTTATGTAGCAAAACTTGAGGGAATAATTGATGCTCAAGCTGTTGATAAATTAAAAAAAGGTATTTATATAAATGATCGAAAAGTAAGTATTGCAAAATTTAAAGTTAGAAAAAAAGATTATATAAAAAATACAACATTAATGGAAATAATAATACATGAAGGTAGAAATCATATCGTTAAAAAAATATTTGAAAAATTAAATTTTCCAGTTTTAAAATTATCAAGAACTAATTATGCACATTTAGATGTTAATAATTTAAAATCAGGTGAATACAGAGAATTATCTGTAAAAGAAATTAAAAAGTTTTATGGAGACAAATAATATTAAATAAAAAATATCGAAATTATTCTTCGATATTTTTATTTTCGTTACAATCACAGTTATCGCCGCATTCACATACTGGTTTACAAGTACATCCTTCAGGGCAATTATTATCATCATCGTTAGCACTATCTTCAATTATAATGGCATTTGTTGGACATGATGTAACTGCATTTAGTAAAGAATTAGTTTCCTCACCAGTGGCAGATTCATTTTTTATAATTGCAAAACCATCGTCATTAAAATCGAAATTTTCTGGATCTACAGCAATGCAAGCACCACATCCAATGCAAGCACCGTCTCTTAAAATTATTTTTTTCATTGTTCCTCCTCGTATAATTATAGTAAACATCTAAAAAAAAAGCAACTAAATATTTAAAAAATATGTAAAGTATGATATTATTTTCATAGGAGGCGTATTTTATGGATAGTAGAATGTCTAAGTATAATGTAGATGAAAATGATAATTTATCTAGAGTTAAGAAAAATGATGACTTATATAAAAACTTAAATAAAAATGATTTAGATAATTATAATGTTTATAATAATACTGCAATAATAGGTGAAAATAAAAAAAATCAAATAGATATTGAAAACTTAAAAAAAATATTGGATACGAGGTATAAAGAGGTTCCTAAAAGAAAAAGTATTCGTTTAGAAGACCCTGAAGAAACTTATGAAAAAGATTTAGAAATTACAAAAGAATATGATATAAATAGTATTTTAAATAAGGCTAAAAGTGAAAAGGTAACTACTTATGAAGAAGAAAGAGTAAAAAAAATAAGAGATACTCAGTATGATATTTTACAAAAATTAGATGTAGAAAAAGAAGACCCGAAGGAAGAAAAAAATGAAAATCTTTTAAATTTAATAAATACAATATCTATAAATGAAACAAAGCAAAATACTGATGAGTTAGATTTACTTAGTAGTTTAAAGGGTGATGATAAAACCGAAGTTTTAAAACCGATGGAAAAAGAAACTAGTAATGAAGTTATTTCTAAAAGTTTAGATGAAGTAAAAAATGAACAAAATGAAATAACTAAGTTAATTAAATCGACTGAAGAAAAAACAGCGGCGTTAAAAAGTAATGATATAGAAGAAAACTTTTATACAGCCAGTACCAAATTTGCTAAAAAAGATTTTGAAAAATTAGATATAGAAGATGGAAAAAGAAGCATTGTGACAGAAATAATAGTAGTAATTATATTACTTGCGTTCATTGTAGGTTTATTTATATTTTTTAAATCAATATTAAACTTTTAATTTCATATAATTTAATATGAAATTTTTTTTTAAAGACAAGAAAAGTAAAATAATATTTATTTTATTATTATTTTTAATAGGGGTTATATCTACAACTTGTAGTATTTTGAATTGGTATTTAATAAAAGTTACACCCAAAGTATATATAGTCATTGAAAATAAATTGGAAAAAACAACGTATGAAATCATTACTAATGAAGTTAATACACAACTTGTAACAGAAAAGAATTTAAAAGATATATTAATTATTACTAAAAATGATGAAGGAGAAATATTATCCGTTGATTTTAATTTAGAAAAAGCATATAGCGTTAATAACATGATTAATAATTCAATTATAAATTCTATAGATAATTTAGACGCAGGTGATTTTGAAAATACTGAATTTAAAATGGCTAAAAATTCTATGTATATAGATGTTCCTTTATTTATCGCAAGTGAATATGTAATAATTTCATCTTTAGGTCCAGATATTCCTATAAGAGTAGATTTTATAGGTACTGTAGTTACTAATTTAAAAACTAAGATTACTAGTTATGGACTAAATAATGTATTAAATGAACTATATGTATCAGTTCAAATAACTCAACTTATAACAACTCCAGTCACGGAAAAAGAAGTACAAATTAATTATGATATTTTAATTGACGCTACTTTAATAAACGGAAGAGTACCATCATTTTATGGTGGTGAATTAATAAAAGAGGGGAGTATTCTAAATCAAAATATAGAATAAATGTTAAATAAATGTTAATAATATATAATTCGACAAAAAAAACAAAAAAAACACTTGAAATATAAATGAATTTTTGATATATTTATTATAGAGAGGAAATAAGAATTATGGAAAAGAAAAATACTTTATTATTAACAATTATAGCAGTTGCTACACTTTTAGTAGCAGTAGTAGGAGCAACGTTTGCATACTTTACAGCTACTGGATCAGGTTCAGAAGCCTCAAATGTACAAGTGCAAACATCTTCAATAGATAGCATTTCTAGTGCCGCGGATCACATAGCGTTAACAGTAACACTTGCTGATATGTTGGAGGATAATGGAGATAATGATAATCCTCCATTTGTAAATGCTTTTGGAGATATTAGGGTAACTGTTGATTCAAGTGCGGATTCAGCTACTAGAACATGTACTTATGATGTTGTATATACTCCAACTGATGTATTTACAAATACTGTAGCTAATACAAGTAATTTAAATGAACTTACAATCCAAGGAACTTCAACAGTTGGTGGGTCTCCTACAGGAGATGCTATCGCTGAAAGATCATTAAGTGGATTGAATGCTGCTACAAATTTAGCTAGTGATTTAACGTTTACTTATTCTGGTGGAGCTGAAACTATTTTAGATTGGGACTTTGAAATTAGATTTTATAATTTAGCAATAAATCAAAGTGAATTAGCTGGGGATACTTTTGGTGGCGCATTAACTGTTGAAAATTTAGTTTGTGTTGCTGATACGACACCTTAATATTAAAGAAAATTAATGTAAATTAATTTTTTTTTTTTGAAAAAATATTACTAAATATGATATAATTAATATTATAAAGAAAAGAGGTAGTAATGAAAAAAATATTAGTTACTGGAGCTGCTGGAACTATTGGTTTAGTATTGCTTAAATATTTATTAAGTGAAGGCAAATATGAAATTACTGCACTTGATTTAAAAAATAAAAATGTACATTCAAAACTTAAAAAATATAGAAATAGAATTAACATAATATATGGAGATGTTTGTGATCGAATTTTAATGGAGGCTTTAATAAAGGACCATGACTATGTTATTCATTTAGCCTCTGTATTGCCACCACTAGGAATGCTTAAAAAAGATTTAAGTAAATTAATTGAACATGATGCGCTTGAAAATATCATAAGATCTATAAATTATTATAATCCTAATTGTTTTTTAATATATGCATCATCAACTACACTTTATGGTGATATAGATCAAATAAAAATAAATTCTAAGATTACTTATGAGCAAGGTGATTATTATAGTTTATATAAGTTTTTAGCTGAAAAATTAATTAAAGAAAAATTAAAAAAATATACAATAGCGAGGATTCCATATGTTTTGCCGGAATCAAAAAAAGATTCATTCATTTATAATGTCAAAAAAAATAGTAGCATAAATTGTATTACTAAAATAGATGCAGCATATGCACTTATAAGATTAATAGATGAAAATAAAAACTTTAATAAAAAAAGTATTAATTTAACTAGTGGAATTGATTTTAATATTAAATATTCTGATTTACTCAAAAAAATATTGGATTCTAGGGGTTTTAGTTATAAATTTTTATTAAGTGATATATTTATAGAAAAAAATTATTATTCGCCAATAAATAATGATGATAAAAAAGAAAATATATTATTAAATTATCAAAAAGATACATTAGATAATTATTTTAATAGACTTACTTATAATTTTAAAGGTTCATTTATATCTAAATTTATTGCTAAGATATATGTGAAATTTTGGAGAAGAAAATGATAGGTCTAGCACTTGAAGGTGGAGGTGCTAGAGGAGCATATCAAGTTGGAGCATTAAAAGCATTTAAAGAATGTGGAATAATATTTGATGGTGTTACTGGAACATCTATTGGTTCACTTAATGCTGCATTAATTGCTGCTGGTGATGATGATCTTTTAGAAAAACTATGGTTAAATGAAAATATGGGTAAGATATTAGGTTTTTTTGAAGATGAACATGAAATCAATGGAATTGTAGATGCAATAAAAGATAAAATGCTCCCTTATAATACAATTTTAAAAAATAAAGGTTTAAATGTTGAAAACTTTAAAAATAAATTAGATGAAATTATTAATGAAGAAAAAATAAGAAAAGGCAATATGGATTATGGTTTAGTAACATATAGAATTAAAGATAAAAAACCTCTTTATTTATTTAAAGAAGATATTCCTGATGGTAAAATTACTGATTATATTTTAGCAAGTTGCTTTTTACCTGTATTTAAACCTATGCTTTTAGATGGCGATAGTTATTATTTAGATGGTGGATTTTATGATGCATCACCGTCCAATATGCTAGAAAATAAAAATTATGAAACTATTTATATAGTAGGTTTAAAAAGTATAGGAATTAAAAAAAAGAAATTAAAAAAAGCTGAGCTTATAAAAATAAACCCAACAAGATCTTTAGGTGGGATGTTAAACGTCGATAAAAATAATATTAAAAAAAATATTGAAATGGGATACATGGATACATTAAGAATTTTAAAAAAATTAGATGGAAAAAAATATTGTTTTATAAAACATAAAGATTTTTATTATAAATGGATAACAAGAAGAGTAAAAAGAAGAACTCTAGAAAGAATTGAAACATTTTTCTTTACTAAAAATAAAAAAGATTTAGTTATTAAAAGTTTAGAATATATTATGACAAAAGAAAAATATTCATACGATAAAATATATAAACCTTGTAATGAAATAAAAAAGATAAAAAAGAAAAAATGTGATATAATAGCATATAAATTCATAAGTGAATTGAAATTTTTTTAGGAGGAATTTATGGGAAGAGCATATGAAGTTAGAAAATCAAGTATACTAAAAACTGGAGCCGCAAAAGGTAAAATATATACAACCTATGCTAAAGAAATATATATATTAGGAAAAAAAGGTAATCCTGATCCAGCGACTAATGATGCTTTAAGAAGATTAATTGATAAGGCAAAAAAGGAACAAGTACCAAACGATATTATCGAAAGAGCAATTAATAAAGCAAAAGGTGCTGGTGGTGAAGATTATGAAGAAGTTGTTTATGAAGGCTTTGGACCTGGAGCATCAACTCTTATAATCAAAACACTTACTGATAATGTTAATAGAACTGTAGGTATGGTAAGAGCATCTTTTAATAAGTTAAATAAATCACTTGGTGTTACTAATTCTGTATCATATAATTATGATTATTTAGCAGTTGTGACAGTAAAAGAAGATGAAGAAAAAATATTTAATGCATTAATTGAAAATGATATAGATCCAGTAGATATGGAAAGTGATAGTAATGATGTTACTATTTCGGTTAATCCAAAAGATTATGATAAATTAAAAGGAGCTTTAGAAGCTATTAATAAAGATATTGTTTATGAATTTGATGAAGTGGGAATGTTTGCTAAAGATGAAATTGAATTAGATGGAGAAGATTTAGAAAATTTTAATAAATTATACAAACTATTAGATGATATAGATGATGTAACTGCAATATATCATAATGTTAAAAATATTTAAGAAGGTTATTATGCTAAAAAAATATTATATATACTATTAGGCCTATCTATTTTAATAATAGGTATAGTCTTGTTACTTGATAAAGATGATAATAAGGATAAAAACGATGTAAAAGTATCAATTGAACCAATTGATAATATAACTATAAGCAGTTCTAATAAGAAATTTTCTTTTGATAGTTTTGGAATAACAGATAATGTTATTACTACTGGTAATACTAGTTTGATAATTGAAACATTAGATGAGGTTACATGTACTTATGATTTAGTTTTACATTTTAATGAAGAAATGAGTGGAGGTTTAGTTTTTGAAGCTAAACTTGATTATGATACTACTCTTGAACCAGTAACGGCTTCTGATATAAAGGAAAATGAAGTAGTTAAATTAAATTCTAATCCACTTAATATAACTGCTAAAAATGAAGATATAAAAATTAATTTTATGTTAGAATTTTCTATTTTGTCAACACAAGAAACACATGATGCGAATTTTGATTACAAAGTAGATAATTTAAATTGTGAATAAAATACTTGAAAATTTATAAATTATTTTATATAATGATATTGTTAGTGAAGAAAGAATTTACGACTCTGGAGCTAAAAAGGAGTAGTCCTATAAAACTATAAAGAGTATGATCAAATCATAAATTAAGGTGGTACCGCGGATAATATATTCGTCCTTAACCTAAGTTTATGATTTTTATTTTGGAGGATAAATGATAAAAAGAATTATATTTGATATCGATGATACTTTATTTGTATCAAAGCTAGAGTTATTAGATTGTCTACAGGAAATAAAAAAAGAAGAAAATATGAATTTTCCTGATGAAGAATTTTTAAAACTTTGGTTTAAATTTGAAAAAGAAAAATTATTTTTAGATAAAGATAAAATGTTTTATTATATAAAAGAATATTTAAAAATAGGAAACTCAGAATATATTTTTAATAAGTTATTTGAAAAGTTTAGTAAAAAAGCTAAGCTTATTAATGATAACACTAGAAATATTATTATGAAATTGAAAGAAGATTATGAAATATATATTTTATCAAATGGTTATCTAGAATTACAGCTTAGTAGATTAAAACTTGCAAATATAATTGATTTATTTGATAAAATATATTGTATAGATAATTTAGGTTTTAAACCTGATTTAGAGACATATGAAAAAGCATGTTTGCCACATAAACTTTCTGAGTGTATTATGATTGGTGATAATATTATAAATGATGTAACAATGCCTATTAAATATGGAATGAAAGCTTTGTATTTTAATCCGTGTGATAAAGAAAGTAATTTTAAAACTATAAAATCAATAGATGAAATAGAATATATAATAAAGGAGGAATATTAAATGAAATTATTTGATGAATTAAAAGAAAGAGGTTTAATAAAAGATATATCTTCACCAGAACTAGAAAAAAAATTAAATGAAAATAGTATTACTTTTTACTGGGGAACTGATCCAACAGCTGATAGTTTACATATTGGTCATTATTCATCGCTAGTAACTGCTAAAAGACTTGCGAAAGCTGGTCACAAACCAATTCTTTTAGTAGGTGGAGCAACGGGTTTAATTGGAGATCCAAGACCAACTAGTGAAAGAGGGATTATATCTAAAGAAGATGTTAATAAAAACTTAGAAGGTTTAAAAAAACAAGTAGATCATATTTTAGAAGGTAAAGCCGAAATAGTTAATAATTATGATTGGTGTAAAGATATTAATTTTATAGATTTTTTAAGAGATTTTGGTAAATACTTTAGTGTTAATTATATGCTAGATAAAGATATTATTAAAAGAAGATTGTCAACTGGTATTACTTATACTGAGTTTTCATATATGATAATGCAGGCTTTAGATTTTGAATATTTATATAGAGAAAAAGGATGTACACTTCAAGCTGCTGGATCTGACCAGTGGGGAAATATTACTGCTGGAATTGAACTTATTCGTAAAAAACATGAAAAGGAAAGCTTTGGCTTTACAATGCCTTTAATACTTGATAAACATGGTAATAAAATAGGTAAAAGTGAAGGTAACGCTGTATGGCTTGATAAAACTAAAACATCTAGTTACGAAATGTATCAATACTTAATAAACTTTGATGATGAAATGATTATTCATTATTTAAAAGTGTATACATTCTTAAGTTTAGATCAAATAAGAGAAATAGAAATAAAACATTTTGAAAAACCAGAAGATAGACTTGCTCAAAAAACTTTAGCTAAAGAAATAATTTGTGATATACATTCAAAAGAAGACTTTGAAAAAGCAGATAAAATAAGCAAATATTTATTTAGCGAAGATATATTTAAGTTAACTGCATCAGAAATATCTTCATCACTTACTGGTGTCAAAACTGTAAATATCAAAGAAGAAAAAATAGTAATTAATGAATTATTAACATCTTATAATATTTGTCAAAGTAAAAGAGAAATAAGAGAATTTATTACTGCTGGTGCTATTTCTATTAACAATAAAAAAATAACTGATTATGAACAAATCATTTCTAAAGATGATGCGATAGATAAAACAGTTATATTAATTAAAATAGGTAAGAAAAAATATTTCTTAGGCATATATAACTAAGTAAAAACTTTTCTTTTCATATTATATATGGAAAGGAGAGTTTTTTTATGTATCAAAATGTTAATCCTAGAAAATTTGCAATACCAATAAAAACTACTTATAGATATTCACATGAGGAAGGTGATAGGTTTTTCTTTGCAGCGCCCCTTTTAGTAGGTGGACTTTTAGGTGGAGCTTTAGTTAGTGCATCAAGACCTAGACCAGTATATGTAACTCCGCCATATCAACCATATTATCCACCAGGACCTTATGGAAGTACTAGTTATAATTATTATTATCCAACTTATAGATAATCTAAATTTTTTAAATATATCCCTAAAAATAAGAAATAGATTATTAAACTAGAGCCACCATAGGATAAAAATGGAAGGGGTATTCCCATTATTGGTAATAAACCAATTGTCATAAAAATGTTATAAATAGTTTGAAATAAAAATAGCGCTATAAATATTTTAGTAAATAATTTATTATTTGCTTTTTTTATACTTTTTAATAAAATAAAACTAAATATAAAATATAATAGTGTAATTATAACACCGTTAATTATTCCAAAATTACCTATATTAAAAGCATATATAAAATCAGTCCCTGCCTCAGGTACATATAAATTCATTTGATTTATACCAACTCCAAAGCTGGATGCAGAACCTATTAAAATAAGCGCATTTATTATTTGATAGTTATCATTAAAACTAAATAATCTTTCTATTCTATAAAAAAATGATGTACCTATTAAATTAATTAATAAATCAGTATTAAAAAAATATAAATAAAAAAATAATGCTATAAATATAATTATAATACATATAAATAAAATTAACCATTTTTTACTTATTTTTAAATTAAATATAGTTACACTTAATATAATTAAATAAAAAATAATAGCTCCAGTATCCGGTTCTATAAAAACAAGAAATGATGGAATTAAAGTTATAATAAATATTTTTAATAAAAATAGAAATTCTTTTTTGGATTTTTTTTGATTAAATTCATTAGCTATATTAGATAAATATAAAGTTAGTGTTAGTTTAGTAAGTTCGCTTGGTTGAAAAGACATAAAGCCTAAATCAAACCATGCTTTTGTTCCATTAACTTCAATTCCCAAAAATAAAACTAATAGTAATAAAATTATGGAGACAATATATAAATGAAAGCTATAATTAAATAATAATTTTATATTAAATTTTGAACATATAAAAACTATTATATAACCAAATATAAACCATATAATTTGTTTATAAAAATAATTATCATAAATATCACTAATTAATTCTAAATTAATCATATTAAGTAAACTATAAATCATAATTATAAATATAATTAAAATAGGAAAATATTTTTTCTTTTTTATCATATTATTATTATGGTACAAAAAAATAAAATTTTGCATATTTTATAATGAGGTTGATATTATGAAAGACTTGCCGAGAGTTTATGTTAATAAAATAGATAAAGAATTTAAAAATTTTCAAAGGGAATGTAATTCAAAAGAAAGAACTACTTCAAGAAAAAACTTATCAGTTAAAATAAGGGAAATATTTAATTCAAATGAATATATTTATAAAAGAAAAGTATATTTAACAACATCTAGTGGAATGAGAGAAAAAACAATTGTTGGTAAAACAAATGATTGTTTATTAACTCTTGATGGAGAAAAAATACGTTTAAATGAAATTTTTGATATTGAAATAGTATAAAAAAATATATCTTAGATTAAATCTTCGATATATTTTTTTAATTCTTTGGCTTTTTTGTCAAATATTATTTTTAGTTGATTATCAATTTCAACTACGCCTTTAGCTCCTAATTTTTGGATAGCGTCTTTATCAGCTTTAGTTACATCTTTTAAAATAACTTTTAATCGGCTCATATTACATTCAGCATTAACTATATTATCTTTGCCGCCTAAATGAGTTATTAATTTATTTGCTTCAATATCAAAACCCTTTTTATTAAGTTTAAATATAACTAATATTATAATTATAAGAATAATACCTATTATTAAATATTGTAATAAAATTCCTAAATCCATTTTAAATCACCTAAATTAATTATACTATAATTTATAATAAAATAAAACCTTTTTAAAATATTTTCATAATATAGGTAAATGTTCATTCACATTTAAAAATATTACACATAAATTAATAGTGAAAATAGTGAAAGGGTGAAATTATGAATAATTCGAATTCTTCAAATTGTATTTGTGATATTTTAAAAGTAATATTAGTACTTCAAGAAAATGCTTGTCCAGAAAATTGTTTAGATACTTGTGATAGACCTTTATTAGGTGGAGGACCAAACTGTTTAATATGCAATACTAGACCTGTAATGCTTTATACTTGCTGTGGAAATGGCGTACCTTGGAGTGTTCCAACTAGTAAAGAATCAATAACAAATTGTAGTGGAGAAACAGTAACAGCAGATTGTTCAACAGTATTTAGAGTAGAAAAACTAGATTGTAACTGTGCAACATTTAGAGTGTTAGAAACTAATCCAGATACTACAAGTTTAAATCCATATATAGCAACAAATTCTTTCTTTACAATGGATTGCAGCTGTTTATGCAGTATTAGATGTTTAAATGATACATATATAGACTGTGTATAATAAATAAAATTAACTAGGTTATCCTAGTTTTTTTTTGAAAGTTTAATCTTTATATTACACTAATTATATGATAAGATATACTTATAGTAAGGAGATGTATATGAATAATAAAGGGTATACATTAATTGAATTATTAGGTGTAATAGTTATTTTAGCGATATTATCCAGTATTGCTATAGTTTCTTATAATGGGATTATAACGAATGTGAAAGACTCTCAGTATAATAATTTAATAACTCAAATTACTATAGAAACTAAACATTATATAGAGGATAATAGTATTGAAAATGGATATATTTTAGTTGATGATTTAATATCTAATAATTATATAAGTGAAGATGAAGAAAATATCTTATATGATCCAAGGAATAAAGATGCAAAATTAAATTGTTTAGTACTAAAAGTAACTGATAGCGAAGTTGCTTTTGATGAGGATTATAAAAAAAGTGTACCAATAAATCAAAATTGTTTTAATGAAATTTCTAAAGATATAAAAATTTCATTTATATGTGATAATGAAACATGTAATGAAAATAAAGTTTATGATAAAAACTTTTTATTCAATATTAATTTAAATGAAAATATAAACAATGCTTTTGTAAAGTACACATCTACTAGTGGTAAAGAATTTACGTTTGAAGGTGTAAATGATTTTACAACTACTGAAATACAAATAACAGCATTAAATATTAAAACTGATTTAACTTATTATGTTGAAGTAATAAATAATTATGGTTTAGCTAATGAAATTAAATATAAAAATAATATAACTTTTATGATAAATGGTAATTAAAATATATGTAAAGAAGGTTTAAAACTTTCTTTTATTTTGGTATAATAAACTATAGTTGGAGGTAGTATGAATTATATAGATACACTTAATGAAAATCAAAAAAAAGCAGTAATGCATAAAGAGGGACCATGTCTTGTAATCGCAGGTGCAGGTTCTGGTAAAACAAAGGTACTAACAACAAGAATTGCTCATTTAATTGAAGAAGGTGTTAATTCATATAATATCTTAGCAATAACATTTACAAATAAAGCAGCAAAAGAAATGCGTGATAGATTAAATAATTTGGTTTATGAAAATAATTCTTTCGTTGGAACATTTCATTCTTTTGGTGTAAGAATTCTAAAAGAGAATTTTGAAAAATGTTCATTATCTAAAAATTTTTCAATAATGGATTCAGATGATG
>CAYJNS010000021.1:0-16310 GCA_964371745.1 uncultured Muribaculaceae bacterium | reverse complement strand
CATTTAGATAGCAAAAATATTTATTATCTTCTTTTTTTAATGATTTTATATCTACATTATATATAACATTATTTGTTTTAATTAAAGCATTTTTTCTTTCATCCACATTTTTATAACCAATATATAAATTATTAAAAAATGAAAACTCATTCATCAGTGAAATTTTTTTATAAGGTAAAACACATAAAACATTGTTGCTATATTTAATTAAATTAGTTTTATCAAGGTTATCATTTTCAACGCATGAATTTATTTTTAAAAGATTTTTATATCCCATCATATTTTCTGCATATAAATATATTTTATATTCATCAAATATAACTTCTAATCCAATAATAGGAATATTATTTTTCTTACATTTAGTATAAAACTCTATACTGCCAGACAAATTATTATCACATATTGTACAAGTGTGTATTTTATTTATTACACAAAAATCAATTAAATCATTTATTTTAATTAAACTACATAATAAATAATAGTCAGTTTTAATATTAAATACATTGTACATTATATAACCTCCCTAACTATTTTTTCTTTCTTAAATTATTATATCATATTTTATTTTATAATTGTTATAAGATACAAAAAAAGAAAAAAAGATAGTGATTTTTCTTGTAATTCCCTCAAATTCATTGACTTTTTGCTCATTATATAGTAAAATTTTATAGAAACAAAGAAAGGCGGGAGTCATGGCTAAAACAATTAAAGATAAAAAACCTTTAACAGGAAATAAAAGATCACATGCACTTAATGCAACTAAAATGCAACAAAAACCTAACTTTCAATCAAAAGTTATTGATGGAGTTAAAGTTAAACTAAGTGCTAGAGGGTTAAAAACATTAAATAAAAAAAGCAAATCAAAAAAAGATGTAGTTGCTGCATAATAAAAGAACTTTTAAATTAAGTTCTTTTTTATTTTATTTTTTTACTTTAACATTTTCTTTATTTAAACTATCTAATAAAACAGTTACATTTTTACCCGAAGAAATTTGCAGCAAGGCATATCTTTCTTTTAAAGATTCAGTTAAGTACACAATATATTTTACTAACTCATCTTCAGAATATCCTATAAAATTTTCAAAAATTTGTATTTCCTCATCGTCTAATGGTTCAACTGATGATTGATAACTTTCTTCGTAATCTGCATATCCCATTTCAACTGTGAATACTTTTCCATTAATTGCATATAACATTGCTTTTTCAATAGTATTTAATATTTCATAATCAGATATAAAAGATTCCAAAACTTCATCATATTTAGCTTGAATCGTTTCATATAAAGAGCCGCTATCCACACTATTATCAATATTATAGATATTTTCAAGTAATGATGTATATTTAAGTAATTGATCTAAATTATATGTATAATTCTCTTCCATTTTCTCTATGTTTGAAAGTGATATTTCACTATACTCTAAATTTCTAAAATAATTAATAGGACTATAACCACCCATTAATTCATTTGGGCTAGTTATAAAATCATAATTTTCATTATCAAAATTTAATTTCCCGTCTTCTTTTTTTTCTAAAACAAAACTTTTTGTATCGAAAAATTTTCTTACCTCTACTTTTTCATCATCTCTAGCAAAATTAAATGCTTTACTTGGACTAGTTATTTGTAAATCCTCATATTTAGTTTTTAAACTCTCAGATAAATCAACAATATAATTTAAAAACTCAACTTCATTAAAATTATTAAATGTATCCATAATTTCTATTTCTTCATCAGTAATATCCTTTATTTCTCCAAAATAATAAAATTCTTTCTTTTCCTTATCTTCAACCTCTAAATAACATCCACTTAGTATTGCAAGACAATATTTTTTCATTGCACTTAATGCTTCATATTCATTCATAAATGATTCAAATGATTTTGTATAATTTTTACTAGTAATATCATACATAGAATCTAAACCTAGTGAGTATTCATTTAATTTTTCTAAATTTTTTGAATAATCTACATCTAAACTTTCAATGCTTTTACTAGATAAAACAGTTTCATCTAAATTAATAAAATATTGAACTGGACTTATATCACCCAACATTTTATTTCTTTTTGTTAAAAATTTGACAATATCTTCATATAAACATTTTTCAATTTTTTTCATATATTTTCCTCCTAATATAATCATACAAAAAAAAACTTTAAAAGTAAAGTTAATTTTTTAAAACATTAATTTTTTCATCGTAATCATCACTATGGCAAATAAATGATCCACTTATTACATAATCAATTTTTAAATCTTTTAATTTATTAATAGTTTTATCATTTATACCGCCATCTACGGCTATTTCAAATATTTCTTTTTTTTCTTTTTTAGTTTGTATTAATTTTTCAAGCTTAAAAATAGTACTTGTAATAAATTTCTGACCACCAGCGCCTGGTGTTACACTCATAATTAAAACTCTATCTATATATTTAAAATATTCCAAATATTCTTCAATATCTTCTTTTGGATTTATTACAATACCAGGAGATATATTATATTTTTTTAAATCTAAAATAAACTTATAAGGATCTTTTTCAGTACTCGGATGAAAAAATAAATTACGAACATATTCATTTTTTAAAAACAATTTTAAATATTTAGAAGGGTTATTTACCATCAAATGTATATCTAAATCCTTTTTAGTATATTTCAATACTTTTTTTATTTTACCCTTAGAAAAATTTTTATTATCTACATATTTACCATCCATTATATCCATATGAATATAATCTGCATCTGTTTTATTTATTAAATTAATTGTTTTTTTCAAGTTATATATACTACTTAAATAACTTACTGCGACTTTCATAAACCTCCTTATAAAATTTAATATAATTATTATATCTACTTTCTAATATTTCACCATTTTTTACTGCTTTTTTAACTTCACAAACTTCTTTATCATGATTACAATCTTTATACTCACAAGTATATTTTTTAAACTCAATAAAATAGTTTTTTATTTCTTCTTTTTTAATATCTACAAAATCTATTGATGAAAAACCAGGTGTATCAATTAGAAAGAAATCACAAATTTTAAAACTTTCTGTATGCCTAGTTGTATGAACTCCCCTACCTAACGCTTTAGAAATAGGTTTAGTTTCCAAATTTAAACTCACATCCAATCTATTTAAAAGCGTGCTTTTACCAGCACCTGTTTGACCTACTACGAAAGATGTTTTTTGACTAAGTAACTTTTTTATTTCAGCAAGTTCTGTATTTAAAAATACTTGATAACCTATTTTCTTATAATAACTAAGTAAATTATCAAATTCAGCTTTTTCATCATTACTTACTAAATCATATTTAGTAAAACATAAAATAGGTTTAATTTTTTTTGATTCAAAAATAACTATAAGTCTATCAAGTAAACTTAAAGATATATTTGGTTCTTTAAAACTAGTTATAATTAAAGCATAACCTACATTAGCTACCGGTGGTCTTGAAGAAATAAATGATCTTTCTTTTATTTCTTCAATGACCTTGGTTGTTGGATTTATTAAAACATTATCACCTACTAAAGGTGTTATTTTTTTATGTCTAAATATACCTCTTGGAGTACATTTATATTCACCCTTTTCAGTTGAAACAACATATAAGTTACTTGTATTTTTAATAATTGTTCCGTTTAACATAAATTGCTTCCATCTTCAGCAACACAATTATCTTCGTCTGGATTAGTATCTGGATCAGGTATAGGATTAGTTGTTCCAGCTGGCGCTACCGCAACTCTTACTTTAAGCGGGGTATTAGCAACAGCATCATCTCCAGCATTTCTACTTTGATAATATACTGCACCTTCTTCATACTCAGTTGTTTCCACTTCTTCAATAGTTAATACTAAGCCATATTCCTCAGCAAAATCTTTAACATCATCAATATCCATACCTTCAGCTAAAAAGTCAGGATATATACCATCAATTTTTGGTACAAATAATATTATTTTATCACCTTCGGATAGTTCAGTTTCTGGTTCTACCGATTGTTCTATAATAATTCCTGATTCATATTCTTTTTCAGTTAAATCAACCTTTTTATATTCAATAGTAACTTGAAGTCCAAGTGTAGTAAGGGAACCTTGTACTGTGTCAGCTTTTTGTCCTACATAATCTTCTATAGTCAAAAGTGTATTTCCTATTGAAACATATAAAGTTACAGAAGAACCTTTTTTTCTCTCAGAACCTTCAGCGGGAGATGTTTTTATAACATTACCTTCTTCTATGTCTTTACTAGATTGCTCTATTTCTTCATCGCTTACTGTAAATCCTGCATCTTGAAGAGTTTCAATAGCCTTAGTTATAGATAATCCGCTTACTTCAGGTATTTTTATCACATCAGACGAAGCCAAAGAAGGTATAAAAAGTACAAGCGTAGTAACTATTACTATTAATCCTGTAAATATACTACCTAATATTATTAAAAATTTATTTTGGGTTTTATTATCACCACTAACTTTTTTTGCTATAACAACATCATCCTTGCTATCTTCTTTTTTTTCTTCCTTCTGAACCATCTTCATAACTTTAGTCTCATCATAATCAGTTTCAGGATGTTTTAAAACTATTTTAGGTTCATCTATTCTATTTTCTTCCAAACATGTTTTTAAATCTTCATTCATTTCTCTAGCATCAGCATATCTATTTTTAGGATTCTTACTTGTTGATTTAATAATAATATTTGCTATACTTTGAGGGACATTTACACTATCAGAAATATCTGGAATGTTTTCTTTCAAATGTTTTAGCGCTATTTCAACTGCATTATCACCGGTAAATGGAAGTTTTCCTGCTAAAAGTTCATAAATTAAAATCCCTATTGAATATATATCGCTCTGCAAAGATGAGGATTTCCCCATCGCTTGTTCAGGTGGTAAATAATGCACACTACCCATAACTGAATTAGTTTGAGTAAGCTGCGTTGCATTCATTGCAACAGAGATACCAAAATCAGTTATTTTTACTAAACCATTATCTAATATTAATATATTTTGAGGTTTTATATCTCTATGAATTAAATAAGAATCATGTGCTACTGATAAACCATTCGTAATTTGAAGTGCTATATCAACAACTTCAGATATTGTTAATTTACCTCGTTTTTTTATAAGTTGTTTTAAATGCTTTCCTTCAACATATTCCATTACAATATAATAATCACCATCATCTTCACCAACATCGTAAACTTCTACAATATTTGGATTATTTAAACTTGATGCTGCTAAAGCTTCTCTTTGAAATCTTCTAACAAATTTATCATCAGTTGCAAGATCGCCTCTTAAAACTTTTACTGCTACTTCTCTATCTAAAATAGTATCATAAGCTAGGTAAACATTAGCCATACCGCCTTCACCAATATTTTTAATTATTTGATAGCGTTCGCTAATTTTTTGTCCCTTCATTATCACTAATTATCACCACTTTCATTCATCAATAATGCCACTGATATATTATCAGTCCCCCCTCTAGCATTGCATTTTCTTATAAGTTTACTTACCTTTTCTTCTATAGATAATTCTTTATCAATTATCACTTTATTTATTTGTTCATCTGTTAGCATATTAGTTAAACCATCACTACAAAGAAGTATTCCATCGCATGGTTTTTCTAGTACATAAATATCCATATCAACCTTAGGAGTTACACCTAAAGCTTTCATTAAAACATTTTTTTTAGGATGATTTTTAGCCTCTTCTTCTGTTATATTACCTGCATCAACTAAAAGTTCTACAAAAGTATGAGGTTTAGTTACCAAATGTAACTTATCGTTTATTAAAGCATAACCTGGAGAATCTCCTATATTACCAATTAAAAGAGCTGTTTTAGTCAAAATTGCAACAACTATAGTAGTTCCCATCCCTTTAGAATCATCGTGTGTTTCTGCATATTCCAGTATATCTCTATTAATAATATTTATATTATCTTTAAGCCAATTTATAGTATCAAGTTCCGATCCAATCGATGGACTTTCTAAAAATCTTTTTCCTAAATGAGTTAAAGCTAAAGCTGATGCAACTTCACCTTTTCTATGCCCACCCATTCCATCTGCTACTACCATTAAATATTCATTATTTAAATTTTTAAGTATAGTTACACTATCTTCATTATGAGATCTGACTTTTCCAGCGTCCGTTAAATAAAATGCTTTCATTTATTTCACCTCTTTGCTTCTTAATTGTCCACATGCAGCTGATATTTTATCACCAAATTTTTTCCTTATAGTAACATCTATATTATTTTCTTTTAAAATCGATGCAAAATTATCTACATTTTCTTTTAAACTACAAGAAAATTTTCCATTAGTTTCATTATATGGAATTAAATTTACATATACATTTAAACCTTTAAGAAGAGCTGCAAGATTTCTTGCATCCTTTCTTTGATCATTGATCATATTAAGCATAACATATTCTATAGTAACTCGTCTACCCGTTTTACCTAAATATACCTTAATTGAATCAATAATATCTTTTATATTATACACTTTATTTACAGGCATTAATTCATTTCTTATTAAGTCATCTGCAGCGTGAAGCGATATTGCTAAATTAACTTGCAAAGGAAATGATGAAAATTCTAATATTTTTGGAACAACACCACATGTTGAAACAGTCATATGTCTAGCTCCTATTTCCATACCTTTTGGCTCATTGCAAATAGTTAAAAACTTTATTACATTATCATAATTATCAAATGGTTCACCTATTCCCATTATTACAATGCTATTTATTTTTCCTTTTAAATGATTTTCAATTTGAATTACTTGAAGTACCATTTCACTAACGCTTAAATTACGTACTTTTTTTAATTTTCCACTTTCACAAAACGTGCAACCCATATTACATCCAACTTGACTTGAAATACATATAGAATTACCGTATCTATGTTTCATTAATACTGCTTCAACATATTCTTTATCAAAAAGTTCAAATAAAAATTTAGCTGCATCTTTATCTTCTTCTATTTTTACAATTTTCAAAAATAAAATTTCAAAATTGTCTTTTAATAGTGCTTTTATATTATTATTTACATTTGAAAAATCATCAATACTATATGTTCGATGTCTATACAACCATTCAAAAACTTGAGTAGCTTTAAATTTTTTTTCTCCATAACTTTCAAAAAAATCTTCTAAATCTTTTTTTGAGTAATCAAATAAATTTTTCATATATATTATTATAACATATTTACGAAAAAAAAAGAATGCCTCTGCACTCTGTTTTTAATAATTTCTACTAGACTTACGAGAATTTTTTTTATTTTCTTCTTTTTCTTTTCTCTTAGTAACCCCAGGTTTTTCATAATATTTTTTCTTCTTTAGATTTGAAGGGACACCGCTTTTGGCAAACTTCGCACTAAATTTTCTTATTGCTAAATCAACGTTACCGTCTTTAACTACAACCTTTGTCATCATCGCCCTCCCTTCGTTTTTCAATAACTATTATAACATCTAATTTTAAAAGATACAATAGAAAAAAACCTCATTTAGGCTTTTTTCTTATTTTTTGTATTAACAGATATTACAAAGTAAATAAAATATAGTATAAAGAGCGCTATCATGGACATTAAATATCCTATCGTTGCACCTAAAACTTCATAGTTTTTCACTAAATATAAGCAAGTGAAAAATGTACTAATACTAATAAATATATATATAATTGATTGTCCTAAAGTTTTTCGCATTGTAGTTAAAGCAGCAGAAATTATATATGATAAACCACATAATGATGCCCCAATAATTATTATAGTAATTGGAATATCTAAATTATTTAAACTTACTCCATAAATTAAATTCAATATATATTCACCAAAAAAATATGATAATAAAGAAATAATCACTCCCATAATTGATACTTTTAGAAGTAAATTATAAATAGTTTTTTTAAAATCTTTTATTTTATTTCTTTTTATTTTATCCCTTAAGGAAATTAGAAATGGTTGAATCATAAATTGACTTAGCAATATAATTATAGTCGCTGGCATCATAAGAATACCAAAAATTGCTTGATAACTATCATCCATCACTGAATCCATAGCATATCTAGGAGCACTCATTACATATAATCCTAAAAACGTAAATAAAAATGGGTTGAAACCTTTTTTAAATATTTCAAGAACATTTTTAAAACTAAAACTATATTTCTCTTTCTTATATTTTTTTATGGTTCTTAAATCATATATAATCATTATAATAAAAGTTATACTTATTAATGCAATTAAAGCGTATATTAAATTTTGAGTTATTATATTGACTATAGTAAATACTCCAATTCCCATAATGCCTTTTATAAAAAGCGATTTTCCAACTTTATGTAATTCATCATTTTTTTGCATAATAGCGTATATAATTTCAGAAATAGCTTCTAAAACTTTATAACCTACAAAAAGCATTAAAACTAAAAATTTAAAATCATCATAATTACTTAAAAGTGCATAAACAAGTGCAATTATAATCATAATTGCTGATGAAAAAAAACGATGATTTATAAAATCTTTATCTTTTAATTTATTTTCCGTAACGTGAAATGTTCTAGTAGCGTAATTTGCAACACATAATAATAAGCTTGATAATGAAAATGCAATACTTAAAATACCGGCTTCGTCAATAGTATTTATTCTAGTTGAAACAATTAAAAAAAACATTGAAGTAAAAACATAAGTAAGTGATCCGAACATATTCCAAATCATATTTTTTTTAAAAACATCTTTTTTCATAAATATACCTCACTTATATTTTATAATATTTATATCTTCTTGTATATAATTTATTTTCTTTTATTGTTTTACTTTACAATAAAAGAATCCATTAAAGGATTCTTAAATTTAGCAATATTTTTTTCCGAATATTGTTTTAAATGTTGTACCAACAGACTTACCAATATTATATGTTGTTTCAATTAATCTTGAAATAGCATTTAATAAAGATGCACTGAAAGATACCCCGCCTATAGTATTATATAACTCTAGATTTGTTAATTTCATGTTTTTTCTCCTTTCTAACATTTTTTATTAATCCAACCATCTAAAAATCCTAAGGCAAAGATTACACCTGCGGCAATCGCTGCGGCAAGGCCAATACTAAATCCGCCCCCAGAAATATTATTTAATTCTAGATTTGTTAATTCTTTCATTTTTCTCCTTTCTAAAAAATAGTTTCTATTATTTTTTCTATAATTCTTTCTTTATCATAATATAAATCAATGGTTAAAATTTCATTTTCTTTAAAATCATTATTATCAACTTTTATATAGACTTCTTGATAATCATTTATAATAGTTCCATAACTTATTATTTCATAGTTATAATTTTCATCTTCTACTTTTACAAATTCACCATTTTTTATTGTATCAGAGTTTAACATTGGCAAATTTAAAATAATTAATTCACTATTAACTATTCCATAATATTTATGAGTACTATATACCTTAAATCTAAATGATAATATGATTAATATTATAATCAGAAATAAAAAGATAAAGATAATAAATATTTTTCTAGATTTTAGATTTATTAAATCTTGATAATTTAAATTAAACAAGTTCCACCACCTTTTTGAAATGTTTTTCTAAGCTTTTATGACTTATATAAATTATTGTTTTATCAGAAAAGTGTTTTTTTAGATTATTAATAATTTCTATTTCAACCTTTTTATCAACTTCACTTAGAGCCTCATCAATTATTAAAATTTTAAAATCATTTAATAAAGATCTAGCTAATATTATTCTTTGCTTTTCTCCCCCTGAAAAATTATGTGAATCCATTTCAATCATTGACTCATATCTTAATTTTTTATTATCCAAAATACTATCTAGTTTACAAAGTTTACAAATATGATTAAACTTTTCAAAATCAACATCCCTAAAAAATAATATATTATTTTTTAAAGTATCTGAAAATAAATATTCTTTTTGAGAAATATATGTGATATTGTTTTTAATTGTAGCAATAGATAAATCTCTTAAATTTATATTACCAATTAAAATATCACCTTTATAATCCATTTCAAATTTAGTTAAGAGTTTACAAATGGTACTTTTACCACCTCCACTTTTTCCCATTATTAAAATGTGATCTTTTTCTTTTACTCTTAAATTATATTTATTAATTATAGTTGTAAAATCATTATAACCAAAGGTAAGGTTTTTAATAACGATATCATACTTATTCAAATTTATTTTATCACCATAAACTTCCTCGCTTATATTCATAAATTCATTTAATTTATAAATTGATGCTCTCACAAAATTATATTTAGGTATATTATCGATTAAGTTTTTAATTGGTTCTAAAAAAAATCCCATTAATGTATTAAATGTAACAAGCGATGTTATAGATAGTTTATTATCAATTATTAAATAAAAACCTACAGTGTTAATTAAGAAAAAACCTATTTCGTATATAAAATATTTGATTGAAAATTGTAAATTATTTACTTTATCAATATTAAAGCTATGATATAAATAATTTGCAAGAGAGTTTTCTATTTTTAATAACACCCTTCTTGTTTTATGAAGATTTTTAACACTATTAAACATTGTGATACTTTCAATCATTTTTGTATTAAAATCACTTTCATATTCTTTGTTTTCAAGTATTTTTTTATAAATAAGTTTACTAAATAAAATTCCTAATAATAAATATACAATTAAAACACAAGAAAGAATATAAAATAATGTTTCATTAATTGTAAATAAAATTGGAATAGCTATAAGCATCATTAGAAAATCTAAAAAAAGTGACATCATAATCTCAGAAAATAATATTTTAAGATTACTTAAATCTCCAATCCTAGTTACTATTTCACCCATAGTTTTAGTAGCCATTACTTTAGAAGGAAGATAGAATATGTGACTAATAAACTCTTTATATAAATGTACATCTAAATTTTTATTAAAATGAATTTCATAATGGCGCCTTAAATTATAAAATAAACATTTAAATAGTACTATTATAAAGAAAAAAATACAGATAAATTTGAGAAGATTCACATCAGTTGTTAAATTATCAATACCAAATTTAAAATAATAACTTAATATAATTGTAGCAACAGTTAAACAAAGACTACTAAGTATTATTTTAATAATTAATTTTTTTTCAAGCTTAATTGTCTCTAGAAAAATTTCAAAAACTTTATTATCTTTTTTCATTATTATAATTTTATTTCTTGGGATAAATTCTAAAATTAAACCAGTCCATTGTTTTTCAAATTCATCAATTTTTAAAGTAACTTTACCTTTAGCAGGATCCATTATTAAAACATTTTTTGCACTAACTTGATAAATCACAACAAAGTGGCTAAAATTTTTATACATAACTTGCGCAACTAAAGGATAAACTTTATTATTTTCATATAAATCCTTAATAGTTATGTTATATCCACATCCATCAAAACCATATTTATTTGCAGCTTTAATCAAATCATAAGCAGTAGTACCACTAATACTAGTCTTAGCGTCTATTCTTATTTTTTCAAGTGGAACAAATCCATTATAATATTTTATTATTGATAACAAGCATGCAGGTGCACAATCTTTCTCACTTAATTGTTTTACTACAAAAATTTTTCTAGGCATATTTCTCCCTCCTACCTTTTATATTACCGGAAAAGTAGAAATTTCCTTTTTTTTTTCGCAAATTTCTTCATTTTTTTATAAAAAAGTCATAAAATTTAGTAAATATGGAGGAAAAAGATGATTAATAAGCAAAATTTGTGGTTTGTAACTTTATTTTCATTAATACTTGTTTTAGGCATTTATTATGTGACAATGGCAGATGAATCTTTGCAAATAGAAAATGTAATAGATGATTCAGAACCTGTAGTAAGTATTTCTCAAAGCGATGAATTAATGGCACTTAGAATTGCAGCTGAAGAAGAAGTTTTAACTGAAATTCAAAAATATGAAGAAATACTTTTAGATAATAATGCTACTTTACAAGAAAAAAACGATGCATATGATGGATTACAAGCAATTAATACTAAAAAAAGTAAAACAGAAGAAATGCAAGAGATGATTAAAGAAAAGTTTTCACTTGAATCGGTTGTAAAAATAAATAGCGATCAAATAAACATTATTATTTCTGGAAATCAGCATGATTCTAGTTTAGCAAATGAAATTATAAGAGCAACTCAAGAAATGTTTGATTCACAAATGTATATAACTGTGAAATTTCAGGGTTAAAACCCTCACACTGCCTAATATCTTTCATAAAATACATTGAAACATATTAGGAAAGTGAGGATTATGACAAAAAGTATTTTAACACTTAGAGAAAAAGAAATATTCGACCTTTTAACAAATAATAAAACAACTAAGGAGATTGCAACAGAACTGAATATTAGTGAAAAAACCGTGAGAAATCATGTATCAAATACTATGCAAAAATTAGATGTTAAAGGTAGAAGTCAAGCTATTGTTGAACTTTTAAAACTAGGTGAAATTAAATTATAAAGCCAATTGGCTTTTTTTGTGCTATATATTAATTTTTAGAATATATTTTATTAGGGTGAACTATATGCTTAAAAAAAATGCTTTTAAAAGAATATTAATATCTACATTAGCTTTATTTATATTATTATTTTTATATTTATTTCCAGTAAATAATAAAAATAATATTGAAGAAGAAATATCTTATATTGATGCAATAAAAATGCCTATTTACTTGAGTGATAAAAACAATTATGTAGCTAGAATAGATATTTTAAAATCTAGTGAGGAAGTACTAAAAAATATAAAAAACATAATAAGTACATTGACAATCAATAGCGCAGAATCTAGTTATTTACCAGATGGATTTAAAGCAGTTATTCCAGAAAACACTAAAATAAATGAACTTAGTCTAGATGAAAATATTTTGAAAATAGATTTTTCTAAAGAATTTTTAAATTATGAAAAAGATAATGAACTTATAATTTTTGAGTCTCTTATATTTTCTCTTTGTGAATTTAAAGAAGTTGAAGAAATTATGATTTTTATAGACGGAATAAAATTAAACAAACTTCCCTACTTACAAAAAGATTTACCTAATACCCTAGATAAATCTTTTGGTATAAATAAAATTTATGATATAACATCTTTTAAAGGTGTTGATATGACAATAAATTATTATATATCAAAAACAGATAATTTAACATATTATATTCCAATATCTAAATATGAAAATAGTTCAAATGAAAAGATAGAAATTATAATTGAAAATTTAAAAACATCACCTATTAATCAAACTAATTTAATTAGTTATTTAAAAGCATCAGCAAATTTAGAATCATATGAAATTATGGAAGAAACAATAAACTTAAGTTTTGATAATAATCTTTTAGCGGATCTTAGTAGCAATAATATAATTGAAGAAGTTAAATATTCTATCTATTTATCTATTAGAGATACATATAATATTAAATCAGTAATATTTGAACTACCAAACGAGGAAAATGTATCGGTTTTGCTTGATTAATTTGCGTTTTTAAGGTATAATAATAACTGTCTAGTTGTTCCCGTAGCTCAGCTGGATAGAGCATACGCCTTCTAAGCGTACGGTCATAGGTTCGAATCCTATCGGGAACGCCATATGGAAAGTTAAAAGACCTTTTAAGTTAGGTCTTTTTTTTATTTTTCACAACTTCTTCATATTTTTAACACATTTATATATTAAGATATATATGTAAGGGATTTAAAATAAGTATTTTTAAATAAAGCATAATGAAACACTCCTTATCCAAAGAAAAAAGAATTAGTAACCTTACACTAATTCTTTTTTTATGTTTTCATTATTTATTACATGTGTGATATTTACATTAGTTAAATTATTAAATTCATCAGCTCCAATAATTTTAATGATTTTTTTCTTTATATTATCTAAATCATTTAATATAACTTGATTGTTATGTAAATCAGTTGATAAAAATGAATATATTCCTTCTTTTAATAATTTCCTAAATGTTTTTTTAGCACTACTACCATATAAACCTATTATAGCGCCTATATTCCCTTGAAATAATACTCCTTTATCTGCTAAACTTAATATTTTAAAAGGTCTTAGTTGATAAAAATTGTATCTTTCTGGGTGAGCAATTATTGGTATAAAACCATTATTTATTAAATCATCTATCATTTTATCAAATATAGGATAATATACGTTCATTGGAAATTCAACTAATAAGTATTTAGAATTACCTAAAGGTAATATCTTATTACCATTAATATTTTTTATAATATCATCACTAATAAATATCTCATTACCTAAGTGTATTTTTATATTTATATTTGCTTTTTTTATTTCTTCTTTTAATATATTATATAATTTTTGTTTTATAAAGTTATTTGCAATATAATTACAACCTTCATAATAATGTGGGGTAAGAATAATTTCATCAAAACCTTTTTCCTCCATTTTTTGTAGTAGAAAAATTGATTCATCTACAAATTTTGGCCCATCATCTATTGAAAATAATAAATGATTATGTAAATCTTTCATTATTCATATTTATAGTAGCCATTACCTTGTCTTGGGACTTTATTAACTACTACTCCAATAATATTAGCGTTTACTGATTCTAAAGATTTTTTTGTATTTTTAAGAAGTTCTTTTGTTGCTATATTTAAGGCTGATACAATTAAAGTCATATCTACCTTTTTAGCCATAATAAGGGAATCAGATAAACCTGTAGTTGGAACTCCATCAAATATAATATAATCATATTTTTCTTTTAATGTTTCAATTAATATATCAATACATTTATAAGTCAAAAGTTCACTTGGATTTATTGGTATTTCCCCTCTTACAAGTACATCTAAACTTTTAATACCGGTATTTATAATATAATCATCTATATTACTTACTTCATTATTTTTTAAAATTGTAGACAACCCTTTTTTATTTTCTAAATTAAATATTTTATGTAATCTCCCTCTTCGAAGATCAGCATCTATTATAATAACTTTTTTATTCATTTGAGAAAAAGCTGCGGCTAAATTAGTACTTATAAAACTTTTACCTTCACCAGATAGCGATGAAGTAACTAATACTGTCTTAGCGTGTTTTCCTTTTGCTGAAAATTCTATATTAGTTCTTATCATACGAATAGCCTCAGATATAACTGATTTAGGATTTGATTCAACAATGATTTCCTTATTCATAAATACCCCTCTTTTCTTCAAATATAGGTACTGCACCTAATATAGGTAAACCAGTAACAAGTTCTACTTCAGCTACATTTTTTATTGTTGTATCAAGTGAATATCTAATTAAAAGTGTAATAAAAGATAAAGCCATACCTATTCCTATATATATTATTATTTCTTTATACATGTTTATATTAAAAGGTTCTTCTTCTGTAGATGCTGTATCTAAAACTTTTATATTTTGAATATCCCAAATATCAGTAACTTCTTCACTAAATACCTCAGTAATAGTAGTTACAAGTTCAGTAGCTTCTTCACTATTTTCACTTATTACAGTTATTTTTATTACTTCAGTGTTTGTTACATTGTCAACAGATACATTATTTAAAAGCGTTTCATATTTCATATTTAAATCCAATTGTTCAATTGATTTTTCTAATACACTTCTACTTTTTACAATTTCTTTATAAGTATCTACTAAACTTTGATTAAGCGTTAAATCTGACTGAAGTGATTGTGTTTCAGTTTCAGGTCTTGCTAAAACTATTGTTGATGTTGACTGGTATAACGGCACTTTTATATATAATGAATAAAACATACCTAATACTACAACAAATAAAATCATTATTAAAATAAATACTATTTTACTTTTGAAATAATTTAATATTTCATTAAAATTTACATCTTCCATTTCTTTTTATCCTCTTTCTTATTATAACTTATTTTATTTTCAATAACAATAACTATATTATTATTTTTATTCATTTAACAGTTCCTTGGCACGATCTACTGTAAGCTCATTTGGAACCATTACATAAGCCTCACTATTACTGGAATATACATGTTTATATTCATCATATCCATTTAAGTTATGAGTAGTTATACTCCATTTAGGCATATCATCTATTTGTATTTAAATAAATTAGTAAGCTCTTCCTTGCTCATATTTGTTTGAATAGACTTTTCTAAAGAAGTTAAAATATCAGAATAGTTATTTAGTAAAGTCTTAGTTGATGATAGTTTATTAATTATTGCTTTAATTACTTCTTCTTGATTTTCTCCTCTTTGTCTATCGCCAGTAACAAATGATTTTCTTTCTCTAGAAAACTGCAGAGCATATTCACCATTTAAATAATTATAACCTTTATTAAACTCATAACCATAACTATTAAATTCATATTCAGAGTACACATTTATTCCAC
>CAYJNS010000020.1:15158-16385 GCA_964371745.1 uncultured Muribaculaceae bacterium | reverse complement strand
ATTATATTTATTTTCAAAATCAAGTATATTAATTCCATTAATTTTTCTAAAACCTAACATTAATTCATAATCCATAACTTCTTTTTTGGAAATTAAATCCTTAGTATTAGTAAATGAACCATCACAATATGTTTTAATATTTTTATGATTTTCATATCTTACTCCACCATAATAACCAGCTGCTCCTAAACCAAAACCATAGTACTCTTCGTTATTCCAATAAACTAAGTTGTGAATAGATTCATAACCTTTTTTAGCAAAATTACTAACTTCATAATGATTATATTTCACTTTTAATTTATTTTTTATAACATTATACATTTTACTATCTAATATTTCACTTATATACTCTGTTTTATTTATTTTAAGCTTAGTATTATCTTCAATAATAAGACTATATGTACTAATATGTTCTGGACCCAGTTTTATAATTTTATTTAAATCACTTTTAGTAACAAATAGTTTCTCACCAGGAACTGCATATATTAAATCTATATTTATATTATTAAAACCTAGTTTTCTACATAAAGACATTTTCACTTTAGCATCTTTATATTCACTATCTCTATCTAACACAGTTAATTTTTCTTCATTAAATGATTGAATTCCAATAGATAATCTATTTATTTTATTAGTTTTTAAAATTTCTAGAAGCTCTACCCTAATATCATCTAAATTACATTCAAAGGTAAACTCTAAAGTTTCACTTAATTTAAATCTACTTATAATATTAAATAATTTTTTCAAATAAGAAACCGATAAAACACTTGGTGTTCCTCCACCTATATAAATAGTTTTTATTTCTTCCCCTTGATACTTTTCAATAATTTCTTTTTCTAAAGCATTTAAATAATTAAGTACATATTCTTCATTATAAAGTAATTTAGGAAAATCACAGTAAGAACATATTTTAGCACAAAACGGAATATGAATATATACACTTGATACACCTTTATTCATTTTTTAAAACCTCTAAAAACACATTAGATGGAACTTCAACAGAACCAACCATTTTCATTTTCTTTTTACCTTCTTTTTGTTTTTCTAAAAGTTTTCTTTTACGAGATATATCTCCCCCATAACACTTTGCAAGTACATTTTTTCTCATTGCACTTATATTTTCTCTTGCTATTATTTTGGAACCAATACTAGCTTGAATTGGTATTTGAAACATTTGTCTTGGTATTAATTTTTGAAGTTTACTAGTTACTACTTTCCCTTTGGCAT
>CAYJNS010000020.1:10281-15148 GCA_964371745.1 uncultured Muribaculaceae bacterium | reverse complement strand
TGATCTTTATGAACAATTACCGAAAGTGCATCAACTATTTCCCCATTAAGTAAAATATCCATTTTAACAAGTGAACTTACATTATAGCCACATAGTTCATAATCAAAAGATGCATATCCTTTAGTATAGCTTTTTAATTTATCATAAAAATCATATACTATTTCAGATAAAGGAACTTCATAATGAACATTTACTCTTTCTTCATCTATATAATCTGTATTTTTAAAGATCCCTCTTTTTTCTTGACATAGTTCCATAATTGAACCTATATAAGAAATTGGAGAAATTATATTAGTTTTAATATATGGTTCTTTTATATAATCTATAAACTGTTTATCAGGCATTTTATTAGGTGAATCTATTTCAAGTTTTTCACCACTAGTTAAATATACTTCATAGATAACTGATGGAGAAGTTGCAATTACATTTAAATCAAATTCACGTTCTAAACGAGTTATAATTATATCCATATGTAAAAGCCCTAAAAATCCCATTCTAAAACCAAATCCTAATGCATCTGAAGTTTCAGGTTCAAAAGTTAGTGATGAGTCACTTAATTTTAATTTTTCTAAGGCTACTTTTAAATCATCATATTTATTTATTTCTGTTGGAAATATACCAGAAAACACCATTGGTTTCATTTCTTTATAACCAGGTAAAGCATTCATTGCTTCATTTTCTTTAGTAGTTACAGTATCCCCCACTGAAACTTCTGAAATATCTTTAATAGCTGCACAAATATAACCTACACAGCCACTGTCAAGTGTTTTTACCTTTACATCTTTAGGAGTTTTAAAACCTAACTCTACTACATTAAACTCACTTTTCATATTAATAAGTTTTATTGTATCTCCAACATTTATAGAACCTTCTTCTACTTTTACTAAAAGTATAACTCCCCTATATGGATCAAAATAACTATCAAATATTAATGCTCTTGTCTTTTCATTATTGTTAATAGTAGGTTCAGGTATTCTTTCTACAATAGCATCTAATAATTTATCTACACCTATTCCAGTTTTACCACTTACTAAAAGAATTTCTTCTTTTTTAAAACCTAGTACTCTTACAAGTTCATCAATTACTTTTTCTGGATTAGCATTAGGAAGATCTATTTTATTTATAACAGGTATAAGCGTTAAATCATTTTCCATTGCTAAATAAAGATTAGCTAAAGTTTGAGCCTCAATTCCTTGAGATGCATCTACTACTAATATAGCACCGTCACATGCAGCAAGCGATCTTGATACTTCATAAGTAAAATCAACATGTCCCGGAGTATCTATTAAATTAAATGTATATTCCTCACCTTCATAAATATGTTTTAATCTAACTGCATTAAGTTTAATAGTAATACCACGTTCACGTTCTAAATCCATACTATCAAGTAGTTGATTTTGCATATCTCGCTCTTCAACTGCATGAGTCATCTCAAGTATTCTATCTGCTAAAGTACTTTTACCATGATCTATATGTGCAATAATAGAAAAATTCCTAAACTTTTTTTGTTCCATTTTTTTCACCAACTATATTTTACCAAATAAATGTTTTATAAGCAATTAAATATATACTACTTTCCAGTATTATATAGCGTTTTATAGTTAATAAATAACTTTTTTTAAAAATAATTACAAAATATAACTAAATTTATTTACAACTAATACTAATTTATAGTATATTAACTTTAGAGGTGGGTATTGTGGATTTAAAAAGTGAGTTAATTAAGCACATTCAAAATAAAGAAAGATATAAAAATGAAATTATTCAAAGTTTTACTGATAAAGGTTATTTAAAAGAAGATATTAATTATTATTTAAATAAATTAAAAGCTGATGGAACTATTATATATATTCCTGAAAATAATAAATATAAAAGAAAACCTAATGAATATTTTGTAACTACTATATATAAAGATACTAAAGGTGTTAAATATGTTAACTTTAATAGTAATCGTTATTATAATATACATGATACACATTATAATGCAGGTGATAAAATTTTTATAGTTCCCCTACCAGAATATAATTTTGTTGATATTAAAGGATTAGTTTCTAGAGGAACAATTACATGTACAGTTAAAATACATGATAATAAGCCATATATAATCCCTTTTAACCCAGTAACTTTATTTAATATTTATACTGATGAAAATTATAAACCAAAATCAATTAACGACATTTATTTAAATCCACAAATATTAATTGATGAGGAAATTAAAGATGGCGATAGAATTATTATTAAGCCAAATGATTATAAAGTTGATGGAATTGTTCATGGAAACTTTATAAAAAAATTATGTCATGAAAATGATAAAGATGCACATACCCTAACTATACTTGCAAATAATGAATTAGAAGTCGGTTTTACAAAAGATGCAGAAGATGAAGCAAATAACATTATAAATAAAATTGATGAAAATGATTTAAAAGGCAGAGTTGATTTAACTAATGAAGTTGTTTTTACAATTGATGGCAAGGAAACTAAAGATATAGATGATGCACTATCTATAAAAATAGATAACGATGGAGAATACACTCTAAAAACTCATATAGCAGATGTATCACATTATCTATTAAAATGTCCTCATATTCTAGAAAATGCTCTATCTAAAGGTACAAGTGTTTATTTGAATAATATGGTTGAACCTATGATACCAAGAATTTTATCTAACGGATTATGTTCACTAAATGAAAACCAAGTAAGACTTACAATTACTACTGAAATGAGATTTAATAAATATGGTGAAAAAATAAGTTCTAAAGTTTATAAATCATATATATACTCTAGAATGCAAATGAGATATGAAGATTTAAATGAATATTATGAAACTGGTAAGATTGATGATGATTATAAACCTTATTTGAAAGATTTAAAAAACATGCTAGAATTATCAAAACTACTTACAAACATTAAAAATAATAGAGGTTATTTAAAAGTATTTTCAAATGAACTAAAGTTTGAACATGATATGAATAATAATGTTATTAATTCTAAAGTAAGAGAAGATGGAATTTATAATGAACTTATTGAAAACTTTATGTTAGAAACTAATAATAGTATTGCTCTTTTTTGCGAAAGTAAAGAATTACCTTTAATATATAGAGTTCATGATTTTATTGACAAAGATAAATTTAAAACTTTAATGAAAAATTTAAAACAATTAGCTAAAAGTGGTTTAACAAATACAGCAAAATTATCTAAACCATCACATTTATCTTTATATATAAATTCTTTAGATAAAAATGAAATTAGTTTTGTAGCTACGAATATTATATTACTTGCTATGGCTAAAGCAATTTATAGTTTAGATGCCCTTCACCATTTTGGTCTTAATTTATATCCTTATACTCATTTTACATCGCCAATAAGAAGAAGTGCTGATTTAATAAATCATATAGCAATTTCAAAATATTTAGAATATGATAATGTTTTAGATATACCAAATAATGACCTTAAAGAAATTAGCTCTCTTATGAGCTCATGGGTAGATAATATGAATGATAAAGAATATGCAGCATCAATTGCAGAGGTTCAAAGTGACTCTCTATCATATTTTAATTTACTAGATATAAAATCTAATGATAAATACTCTATGTTCATAACTAAAATAACACCTAGAGGTATTGTAGTATGCGCTAAAGGTATGCCACAATCATTTATTAGTTTAAAAAATATTAATAGTGGTAAAATAAAATATGATGAAATTAATAAAACAATTAAACTTAATAGTTCTGATAGAATTTTAAGAATTGGAGATGAAATATCTTGTAAACCAATAGGTTTTGAAAATTATCAAATTGTTTTTAGCACTAATATTAAAACTAGAAACCCTATACATAATACTTATGAAAAAGATTTAAGTGAAGATATTGATCCAGATAATATATTAGGAAATCAAAGAGAAAGAAAAAATTACTAACTTAATAGTAATTTTTTTTTATTCTTTTATATCTTACTTTTTCATCAATTACAAGTTCACCTATTGTTTCACGAACACTATAGCTTACATAAAGTTTATCATTTATAATATTATACCTAAATAACATGTTATCAGTATTTTTTTCTTTCATAATTAAATTTAAATAATCACTTTCTTCTAAAAGTACAAACTCACTCCAGTTTGACCATTCTCCATAAGCTATACCCGAACTTTCTTCATTAGTATTTATAATAGAATATTTAAATTTTGTTGTATCAGTTTCTTCATCATATATAGTATTTACGAGTAAGTTTCCACTATAAATTGTTGGTAACTGTGTTATATCACTAACTTCAATAAATTCTTCAAGTGATGCTTGCAATTCAAATGCAACATATATTGGTTTATCATTTACTAAATCTTGATTATAAGTATCGACAAAAACAACAATTCCTATTGCTAAAGATCCAACACAAACACCTAATACAAAAGAATTAACTTGTTTTTCTGACATATAATTACCTCCCTTAATAACTAATTATAACACACCGAATTTATCTATTCAACAGTCACTGATTTAGCTAAATTCTTAGGCTTATCTATATCTAAGCCTTTTTCTAAAGCTACATAATATGCAAGCATTTGAAATGGTACTACAAATATAATAGGAAGTAAAAACTCATTAACATTTGGTACATTTACAGTGTAATCTGCTACAGACTCATCTATATTTATATTTTCTTTTTTAAAGATATAAACTTTAGCCCCTCTACTTTTTGTTTCAATTATATTACTAATAGTTTTTTCTACTAAGTCTTCTTCTGTTACAAGGCATATTAAAGGTGTATTATCATCTATTAAAGCAATAGACCCATGTTTAAGTTCTCCTCCTTGATATGCTTCACTATGAATATAACTTACTTCTTTAAGTTTTAAACACGCTTCCAT
>CAYJNS010000020.1:0-10271 GCA_964371745.1 uncultured Muribaculaceae bacterium | reverse complement strand
GTCTTCTACCTATAAAATAAATATCTTCTTCATCCTTTAATGTTTTAGCTAAACCTTTATACATACTACTAGTAATTATATCTTTTAAAATATTTTCACATAATTTTATTTCGTTCATAAATTTTATTACAGTTTTTTCATCCAGCTTTTTAGATACTAATAAATATTTTAATATTAAAAAGTTAAGTATTGTAACTTGAGTAAAATAGCCTTTTGTAGTTGCTACTGCTATTTCTGGACCTGCAATCATTGGAATTATATGTTTAGCCTCTTTAGCTATTGTAGATAATTGATTATTAACTATTGCTAGTGTATCTACATTTTTTTCATGAGCAAGTCTCATCGCCGCTATAGTATCTGCAGTTTCTCCTGATTGACTTATTAAAACAAGTAAAGTGTCCTTTTTAAAGAAATGATTTTTATATCTATATTCACTTGCTATATCTAAGTTTATTATTAAATCATCTGCATATTTACTTAGTAAATCACGAAAAACCATTCCTGCATATACAGCAGATCCACATGCTACTATATCTATATATTTATATTTTGTTAAATCTATTATTTCTTTAGAAAAAGTATTATTTGGAAAATATTTTTCAACAAGTTTTTTTGGTAAATAAGCTTCTTCATTTATTTCTTTTAACATAAAGTAATCAAATCCACCTTTTTGAACATTTTCTATAGTTAAAGTTTCTTCTAAAACTTCCTTTTCTATTTCTTTGCTACCTTTATAAATTTTAATATTATCTTTTTTTATAACAAAGACTTCATCTTCATTTATTTCCATATATTTATTTGTATATTCCAGTATTGCTGATATGTCTGATGCTACAAAGTTTTCATTCTTTCCTACGCCAATTATTAATGGACTATTTTTTCTAGTTGCATATAATTTATCATCATGTTCTTTGATAATTAAAAGTGCATAACTTCCTCTTAATTTTTCTTTTGCTTTATTTATTGCATCTAACATATTATCGTCTTTTAAATAATAATCAATTAAACCAGCAGCTATTTCTGAGTCTGTTTCTGATTTAAATTTATAACCTTTAGCAATTAAATCATCTTTTAACTCTTTATAGTTTTCAATTATTCCATTGTGAACAAGTGTTATTTTATTAACATTATGAGGATGAGAATTAGCTTCAGTTACACCTCCATGTGTTGCCCACCTTGTATGAGCTATACCAAGTTCATATTTATATTTATTTGTCATTTTTTCTTCTAAAGAAATAACTTTTCCCACTGATTTTATTAAATCAATTTTATTTTCGTTAACAAGCGCTACTCCACTTGAATCATATCCCCTATATTCTAAATTTTTTAAACCCGAGATTAAAACATCAGTAACATTTCTATCACCAACATAACCTACTATTCCGCACATATTTTTTTCCTTTCAAATAATATATGTTTTGTTATAATCTTAGATTTTATATTTTGTCATATATTTAACGACCACTCTTGGCCGATGTAGCATCCGCTGATTATCGATAAACTACATACCTCGTCATCCACTATGGACCATGCGCTCATTACTTATTAATTCCTCCATATAATACTGTAACTAATATAATTATATTATATTTTTAAAAAAATATCAAATACCTACATAATTCGACAAATTATTTAATAACTATAAGTTATAATACATCCTTGGAAGTTATTTAAAGATTAAGTGCTTGCCTTTCATTTTATTCAGGGGATATAAACTTTGATGAAAGGGGCTGATAAGTATGTTTACAAAAGATTTTCATATCTTAGTATTATACGTAATTATTATTTTATTAGCTATTACTTTATACAAAGTAATATAATAAAAAAGTACTTAATTCATTTTTTGATTTGAATTAAGTACTACCAACCAAATTGGCAAGTACTTAAGACTTACTTTAAGTACCTTCCATTTTTTATTGTATGCAGTTATCTGCTTACAAATACATTATATAATACATTTAATATATTATCAATTAATTTTATTATAATTTTTTAAAAATATCAAATACTAATAATATGAAAGTATTTGCTAAAGGAATATGTTTTAAAAAATTGTTTTTTGTATTTTTACTTGGGTCAATAATAGGAACTTTTTGGGAAGAAGGATATTTATTTTTAAAAAGAATAATAATAGATGCTCCAGATACTAGTTATAGATTTCATAGAGGTGTTTTATATGGTCCACTTAATCCTATATATGGTATAGGAGCTTTAATTATAACTTATTTTTTAGGTAAAAAGAAAAGATTATTTATTATTAATTTATTATTGGCAGTTTTAATTGGTGGTATAATAGAGTTTACATTTCACTTTTTCCAGGAACTTTTATTTAATACAACTTCTTGGGATTACACAAATAAACTTTTAAATATAGATGGAAGAACAAGTATAATTTATATGTTATTTTTTGGTTTTATTGGAGCACTTTTTTTAAAATTTATTTATCCCTACTTTTCTTCTTACATAGAAAAAATACCTATTAAAATAGGAAATATAATATTTTATATACTTTTAATATTTATGATATTTAATATAACAATTACAATAATAGCATGTAATAGATATAATGAAAGATATAATAATATAGAGAGTAATAATTTTGTAGATGATTTTTGTGATAAACATTATCCTGATAAATATATAGAAAAAATATTTGTTAACATGAAAAAAATATCAAAATGATTTGATATTTTATTTTATAAAGAAAAATGAGTAAATAAAACTTACTATAATGACTATAACTAAACTAATTCCAAATAATTTCACATTTTCTTTCATATAACTATTCTTTACATTATATGAAAAATTATTCTTTTGGTAGTTAAAGTTCAATTAATTCATATTCTTTTGCGCCTAACCCAATATTCTCTGCATGGTCTAGTGTAAGATTTGCACTATCAAAAATATGTGATGCATTTACTTTTTTAAACTGATCAAATGTTGCATTATCTATTGCTACTGGGTCAGTAGATACAAATACACCAATATTAGGCGCTACTACATCCATTTTATGACCAACGCAGTCACAATCATTTGTAATATTAAATGCATACTGAATATAAATATTTTTTTTATTCTTTTGCGCAGCATATGCATACTCAGCTAGTTTTTCATGGAAATTACTAACTTGCCAACTATTAGTAATAGCATTTACTGGGCAAACAGTAGTACATGAAGCACATCCTACACATTTTTTCTCATCAATTACAGCAATACCATCCATATATATAGCATCTACTGGGCATTTATTTTCACATGCTGAACATGATATACAAGTATTTTCATTTATTATAGGAACACTTTGTGAATGTTGATGTAGCTTTCCACCACGAGATGAAAAACCCATAGCAAGCTGCTTAATCGCTCCTCCAAAACCAGCCATACCATGACCTTTAAAATGTGATATTACTATGAAATTATCATAATCTTTAAATTTATAACCAATTTTACATGATTTAAAATTTTTAAGATTAACTTCTATTTCATTATACATATTTTCATCATCACCATCAGCAATAACAATATCTAAATCTGTAAATCCGTGTTCTTTAGCGGTTGCTAAATGATCTTTAGTTTCAGTTCTAGAACCTTTATAAAGTACATTAGTTTCAATATAACAAGTTTCTATATTATTATCTTTTAAATAACTTTTAATTCCACTCATATATTCTGGCTTAATATATGTAACATTTCCTTTTTCTCCAAAGTGTACTTTTAATGGAACTATTCCATTAAATTTAAAACTTTCTTCCTTTACAACTTTATCAATCATTTCATATACTACATCATTAATACTTTCATCTAATTCTTCAAATCTTTTTAAATATACTTTTTTCATTTCTAATCCTTTCATAATACTTTATAAAGTATAACATATAAATGTTTATTTTCATAATTTTTTTATAGTAATAGCTAAAAAATACGTATAATTGTCTTTAAAACTTGCAATTAAAGTAAATTTATGGTAAATTATTCTTGGATTTAATTATTAGTGACCTTTAAATGAAAACTTCTAACTAAATTTAATTTTTAAAAAAGGAGGAACTAATAATGACTGAAGAAAAAAAAGACAAACTTATCGTTTGTAAAGATTGTGGAAAAGAATTCGTTTTCCCAGTTAGAGATCAAGAATTTTATGCTGAAAAAGGTTTTAGTGAACCAGCTAGATGTAAAGAATGCAGAGATAAAAGAAAAGCTGAAAAAAATAATTCAAACTTTAATGGTAGAAGATCAAACTTTAACAATGATGTTGATAAAGCTGCATAATTAAAAACAAGATTTAAATCTTGTTTTTTTTATGTTTTAATTCTCCCATCTTACTTGTTGGAACAAATCCTGATTCACTATTTATTACATCCTCAATTCTATTAACCATAGTAGCGCAAGTAAGTTCTACTGTAGCTGGTCTTTCAACAGTAATAGTGGTTGATGGAGTTCCTTCAACAGTCCATTGGTTTGTATCAAAATCATCTTTAGTATATACTTTTCCAACACATTCTGTTTCTAAAATAATTCCCTCTTTAGTTTCAGTAGTAACAACTGCGCTCATTCCAGTAGCGTCACCTTTTTTTATCACCATATCTAAAGTAGTTGAATTTATATCTTCTGAGCTAAATGTAGGAATACATTTTTGAGATTGTTTTGTAACACTTAAACCTAATTTATCGCAAAGCCAACCATTTACATTCCACATATAACTTGGTAAAAAAGTTCCTTCATTAATAAGTTTGTTTCTTTCTTCTTCACTTATATTATCAATAGACGCTATATCTTTTTGGAATTCTTCTTTTGTAAGTCCTGCTCCATGAGCTTTTGCTAAAGCTATTCCATAATCTTCAACATTGTAAGAACTAGATCCTTTTATTTTAGTTATTTCATGTGTAGCACCCGCAAGAGTTGTTACTAAGTTACCCCAAAATGCATCTTGGTATCCGGTTCCTGTTATTGTGCAGTTATTTTCTTTAGCAAGTTTATCAATTTCCCTTGCAAGATTTGGATTTGAATTAAATGGATAAAAAGCCTCCTCACATATAGTTAATGCATTTACTCCATTTTTAGCACATACCATAAACGCATCTTTACAATCACTTAATAAACTCATTGTTGTAATTAAACATATATCTGGTTTAACTTCTTTAAACAACATTTCTGCTTGATTAATATCCTTTATAGTAATCCCTTCAATATCAGTACCAATTAATTTTTCATTAACATCTAGTGCACCAACTAATGTATATCCTTTTTCTTTTAAATATTTAGTAGTGTACTGTGACATCTTACCACAGCCATACTGAACTACTTTTATCATTTTATCATCTCCCTATTTTAAATATTATCAAAAATATAATAAGGTGTCAAACCTTATTTATTTTTATTATTCACTGGAAATGGGATTATATTCCCTTTTTTATAAGTTTTAACGTTTGTTTTAGTAACTTCCATTTTAAAATCATAATAATTATCTAATTTTATATTTAGCTCATTTAATGTATTAGTAAAAACTTTATTATAACTTAAAGTAACTTTATTTTTTTGATTTAATTCAATTACTAAACTTTGAAATAGTTTAGTAACTAATTTATTATAATATTCATCGCTTATATTACTACTATTATAAACAATAAGTGCCCAATACTTTGCTACATAATATGCTATTTCAGTTTTCCTACTCATAAGTCTCCTTAATTATTATTAAATCCACATTTTTGACACAACTCTTCAACTAATTGATTATTATCAAATCCTTTTTTTATATTATTAAATTTTATACTATTTATAACTTCTTCAATTGAAGTATTAAATATATTCCCTAAATTAATAATACCTTTGCTATCTAAACAACAAGGAACTATAGTTCCATTTACAAGAATTCCTATCTGATCTTTAGTGCCTAAACATTTACCAGTGGTTTTAATAAAATTATTATCTAAATTAGGCCAAATAAATTCTTTACCAATAGATAAATATACATTATTTGAAAGTTTATTATTAAGTGATCCATATTTATTTAATAATGCTTTTTTTATATCTTCTTCAAATTTATTTTTAGTCCAAAGTCTATATTCAATAAATGTATTTTCACTTAATATATCTACTGCATTAAAAATATCATGTAAATAATCAAGTGATACTAAACTTTGTAGTGATATATTTATTTCTCTTACATTTTTCAAAATATCTATATTTTCATTTAACAAAACGCCATTTGTGGTAATATTTACATTTTTATTATATTTATGACATAAATTAATAATTGTTTTTATTTGACTATGCATTAAAGGTTCACCTTTTACATGAAGAAAAATATAATCAGTATAATCATTTATTTTTTTCATAATAACTTCAAAATTTTCAACAGACATTTCTTCTTTTTTTAAATCATCATTTGGACAAAACGAACATTTCAAATTACATATATTAGTTACTTCAATATATATTTTTTTAAATATTTTTAAACTTCTTTTTTCCATAAACCGTGTAAATTACAATAAGCATAAATAGCTTTTATATTATCCTTATTAACATTTATTTTTATAGTTTCTTCTGGTTTATAACTAAATACTTCAAATCCAGTAACTTTTTCCAGCATTACAAACATAATATAGTGTTCACTTTCCATTGGATGAATAACACTTCCAACAGTTATTTCCAATACATTATTTGATTCATTAAAAAATGGAACATGTTTTTCAACAGCAGCATCAACAGTATTCGGTATAATTTCTTCCATTATATCTCCGCAACATATAACATTTACTCCTTTATCTACTACTTTTACTATAAGATTTTCACAGTGCATACATTTATATATTTTCATTTTCATTACCTCTTTTCTCATACTTATCATAGTATGTTTTTAACTCATCATATTTATATGATTTATTTTTTTGATATTTATTATCACCTTTTGGAGATGAAAATTTAGCTATTAAATTAAATTTCATAGATGTTACTGGTTTTAATTTATATTTTTTATATAATCTTTTTTCTAAAAATAAAAAATTTTTTAATTTAATATTAGTAACAGCAATAATCTCAGGATCAGTTACATCATTTATCGCATTATATTTTTTTGAATAAACTTCATACTTTTCTTCATTATCAATTACATATTTTAAATTCATATAAACATTATCCACATTATCAAAAAAGATTTCATCTAGAAGAACATCATCTAAATTAATTTTTGATAAATCAGTTTTACTTTTTACAAAGTAATTACTTTCTTTTTTATCTTTTACATTTTTATGAAATTTATAATTTTCATTTAATTTTAATACTTTATTAAGTTTTAAACTATTTTCCTTTACTAAACTAATTTTCCTTTTTGAATAAATTAAAAATACAATTATAAATAATATTAAAATAATTCCAATAATTAATGCCATCTAACACCTCATACACTTTCTTTATATATTTATATTATAATACATATTAAGTGAAAAAAAAAGAGAAAACAAATTATTCTCTCCATCTCCAATCAGTAATTTCTGGTAAATCTTTACCATTTTTTCTAATATGTTTTTTATGTTTATCTAATATTTCAGTACAATATTCTTCTAACTTTTTATTTTTTTTCTTAGTGTATTTAAGTACATCTAATACTAGATTAAATCTATCTATTTTATTTTGAACTCGCATATCAAATGGAGTTGTAATAGTTCCTTCTTCATTATATCCTCTTACATGCAAGTTATCATTATTACGATTATAAGCTAGTTGATGAACTAAATAAGGATATCCATGGAATGCAAATATAATAGGTGCTTTTTTAGTAAATAATTCATCATAAGCATCATCTGATAAACCATGAGGATGTTTATCTGCAGAAACTAATTTAAATAAATCTATTACATTTATTACTCGAACTTTTAAGTCTGGCATAAATTCACGGAGAATTGATGAAGCCGCTAAAATTTCAAGTGTTGGAGTATCACCCGCACAAGTAAGTACTACATCTACATCTTCACTCTCATCATTACTAGCAAACTCCCATCTTGAAATTCCTTTTTTACAGTGTTTTATAGTTTCTTTCATTGAAAGCCACTGAGGTCTTGGATGTTTAGATGCAACTACTGCATTTATATAGTTTTTAGTTTTTAATACATGATCAATAGTACAAATTAATGAATTAGCATCATATGGTAAATAAATTCTTACAATTTCAGCTTTTTTACTAACTAAATGATTTAAAAATCCAGGATCTTGATGTGTGTAACCATTATGATCTTGTTGCCATAAATGACTAGACAATATATAATTTAGTGACGATATATCACGTCTCCAAGATAACTCTTTTGAAACTTTAATCCACTTAGCATGCTGTGAAGCCATTGAGTCTACCACTCTAATAAATGATTCATAAGAGTGCATTAACCCATGTCTACCTGTTAAAAGATAACCTTCTAATGCTCCATGACAAACATGTTCTGATAAAATACCATCAAATACTCTTCCATCTTTTTCTAATAAAGTTTCATCTTTGTATTTTTTTAAATTCCAAGTTTTATTTTCAGTTTCAAATACATGATTAAAACGATTACTCATTGCTTCATCTGGTCCAAATATTCTAAAATTTTTATTTGTTTTATTAAGTTTAAATACTTCTTTTAAATATCTACCAAGTTCCATCATGTCAGATGCTTCAATTGAACCTCTTTTTCTAAATTCTAGTGCATAATCTTTAAAATCAGGTAACTTCAAATCTTTTAAAAATATTCCACCATTTGTTACTGGGTTAGATCCCATTCTCTTTTTACCATGAGGGTTAAGTAACTTTAAATCACTTCTAAGTCTTCCTTTTTCATCAAATAATTCATTTGGTTTATACGATTTTAACCATTTTTCTAATTTTTCAACATCTTCCTCTGTTTTTACTTGAAAGGGTACTTGATGTGCTTTATAAGTTCCAACAATATCTTTTGGGCCACTCATTCCTTTTGGAGTTTCAAATATTATAATTGGCCAAAATACTTTTATTAATTTACTTTGTCTTTTTTTAATGAACTTTATATCTTCAATAGCACAGTCTAATGCATGAGCTAATTTTTTATGTAAAGATTCTGGTCTTTTACCACTAACAAAATAAGGGTTATATCCTAGTCCTACAAAATAATTATATAACTCATCTTTACTTATTCTAGCTAAAACTGTTGGATTATTTATTTTAAAACCATTTAAGTGAAGTATTGGTAAAATTGTTCCATCTTTTTCTGGATTTATAAATTTATTAACTTGCCATGATGCAGCAAGAGGACCAGTTTCAGCCTCACCATCACCTACTACAGTCGCAGCAATTAAAGATGGATTATCAAGAACTGCACCATATGCATGAGCCAGGCTATAGCCAAGTTCTCCTCCTTCATGGATAGATCCAGGAGTTTCTGGTGCAGCATGAGAAGATATTCCACCTGGAAAAGAAAATCTTTTAAATAATTTTTTCATTCCTACTTCATCGCCAGTTATATCAGGATAAACATCTGTATAACTACCTTCTAAATAAGTACATGATACAGGAGCATTACCACCATGACCAGGACCTGATATATATATCATATTTAAATCATTTTTACGAATAATTCTGTTTAAATGAGTATATATCATATTTTGACCAGGAACTGTTCCCCAGTGTCCTATAATGTTAGGTTTTACATCACTTAAACTTAATTTTTTCTTAAGTAAAGGGTTATCAAGCAAATAAAGTTGCCCAACCGCTAAATAATTTAAAGCATTCCAATATTCATTTATTTTTTTTAATTCATCTTTCTTCAACGCCATCTTTATTCTCCTATTCTTTATCAATTATAACATTTTTTTTAGGAATTGTTAATAAAAAACTTGCTTTTTTCTTACTTTTTTGATAAAATCTTAAGTGTTATGGCGGTCTTGGTGAAGTGGTTAACACGCCAGATTGTGGCTCTGGTATTCGCGAGTTCGATCCTCGTAGGTCGCCCCATAATAAAAATAAAGTTGATAGATTAGTTTCTATCAACTTTTTCTTTTCAATAATTTTTTGTAATAAAAATGAGAAAATATAAATTGGTACAATGAAGAAAAGAACAATCCTATGTAAGAGCAAAATGGATTATTTAAAAGACTAAGTGTAAATCTTATAACATATGCTACAATAGTATTTTTTACAACAAAACTATCTTCTTCATTTATATGTATATAGGTCATTTTTATTTCATAAAACAAACCCATAAACATACTTATCAAATCAACTGATAAAAAAATGATAAATATCCATATATTTAATTTATAAAACCATA
>CAYJNS010000019.1:0-16404 GCA_964371745.1 uncultured Muribaculaceae bacterium | reverse complement strand
AGGCTGAATAGTCGAACATGATAATGGTTTAGATATGTTAACTGATGAGATAGTTCAAATCTATCTTTCTCCTAAATAAAAAAAAATAAAAGTCTTGTAACCTTTGGTTATAAGACTTTTTTTAATTGTAATTAATGTCGTAATATTATTTTCTTTCTTTTTCATATAATTTAATTCTTATATCATGAAGTATTTGAATAATTTCCATAACAGAAAACATACCAATAGCGGCAAAAAAATATATATACCAAAATTCATAACTTGCAAATATACCAGCAACACCCATAACTAACATAACGCATGCTGGTATTCTTATTAAATCTATAAATAAATTATCCTTTCTAAAAACACTTTTTGTTAAAGCATTTTTAGTTTTTATTTTTTTATCATTCATAACACTTATTTCTCCGCAATCACTTTATATAAAGCATCTATAAATTTCTTCTTTTCTTTGTTTGACTTTTTTTCATTCAATGCTTTTATAAATAATCCCATTAGTATATATATTAAACTTACAGTAGGAACCATTATAAGCATGCCTACTATTCCCCATAAGCTCGCACCAATTGTAACAGCAATTAATACCCATAATCCTGGTAACCCTACACTATTGCCTACTACTTTAGGATAAATTAAATTCCCTTCAATTTGCTGAAGTATAATTAAATATACTATGAACCAACCAGCTAATCCAGGGTCTACCATTAGTATTAAAAATGCTCCTATTGCTCCACCTATAAAAGCACCTACTATTGGGATAAGCGCCATTACGCCAATTAAAGCACTTATTGTTAATGCATAAGGGAAACCAAATATAAACATTCCTAAAAAACACATTAATCCTAAAATAAGTGCATCGGTGACTTGGCCTACTACAAACTTTGAAAATGTAGTAATTGATAAATTAATTACATATTTAATAACAAAGAACATTTTACTAGATAAAAGCGCAGTTAATAATGATTTCGTTTGTCTTTTTAAAGTATCTTTTGAAATTAATATATATATTGCAAATATTATACCTAAAATTGCATTTGTAATACCACCCATAAGACCAATAAAAATACTAAATGCTGAACCAAATAATTGAACTATATTAGACATAATATAAGAAAATCCATTTTCAGTCATTTCTTTCCAATCAAAATTAAGGTTTTTAATATAATCCTCTATTTCAAATGTACCACTAGAGATATTTATATTGATCCATTTTTCTATTTCAGGTAAAGCTTTTGTAAGAGATTCTCCCAATAAAACAAATGCTTGAATTATTTGGGGTATAACTAATATTATTATAAACACAAGAACTAATAAAATAACTAAAATAGATAAAATTAACGATATTCCTCTTTTCAATTTTAATAATATAGGTTTTTCTAAATTTTTAAATAAGTTTTTTTCAAAAAATATCATAGGAATATTGAGTGCAAAGGCTATTATAAAACCTAACATAATTGGAAATAGAATTCTAAATATATTTTGTATAAAGTTTCCAACTACTAAATAATTCGATAATCCCCAATTTACTAATATTAATATTAAGGCAAATATAAATATTGTTTTAATAGTTTTTTTATTTATTTCATTTTTCAACTCAATCCCTCTTTTCTAAATTTATTATAAACCATTCCAATCAAAAATGCAATTTTAAGTAAAAAAAAAAGTTCAAAATGAACTTTAATTTACAATGGTGACCCGTACGGGGTTCGAACCCGTGAATGCATGCGTGAAAGGCATGTGTGTTAACCATTTCACCAACGGGCCATCAAAAATGGTGGGCCTGGGAGGACTTGAACCTCCGACCTCACGCTTATCAGACGTGCGCTCTAACCACCTGAGCTACAAGCCCATTTTTTTGACTGCTATTACATTTTACCTTATTTTGCTGAATTTTGCAATACTTTTTTTATATTTTTTTAACTTTTTACTATAAATGCATTTTAATGAATATACCAAAATTCAAGAGAATCAGTATTTGTTATTGCAGGTGTCATAGTCATCATAGTTTTATCGTCGTTCAATTCGATTGTAAATTCACGATAACCATCTACTAATATTTTATTGCCGCTTATTACTTCGTAATCATAAGTTTCGATTGTTGTATTTAAAAATGAATATGTGCTAATAAAATTATATTCTATAGTGCTATTTGTAAAATCTAATTCCAAAGTATAATATGTACTATCGGAGTACTCTACTCTACTCCAATCTCTTAATAATTGTGCTTCCAACTCTTTTTTACTGTTAAAAAAGATAATTAAAAATACTATTCCAACAATAGCTAATAAACTTACTCCGCCGACAATTAATAGGATTAATTTAGATGAGTTTTTACTAGCTTTTTTAGTAACTTTTATTGGCTCTTTTATTGATTCTATTTTGTGACCACAATTGCCACAAAATAAAGCACCTTCTTTTAATTTTTTTCCACATTCACCACAATACATAATACTACCACCTTAAAAAAAATGGTGGACCGTTAGGGACTTGAACCCTAGACCCACTGATTAAGAGTCAGTTGCTCTACCAACTGAGCTAACGGTCCACTTACTTTGTATTATAGCACAACATTTGCAAATTTTAAATATTAATGTTAAAATTTATACGAGGGATGAAATATGTTAAAAAATAAATATCAAAGAATGACTAAAGAAGAAAAAAAGGAATTAAGAACTAAATTTTTTAATACTGATGAAGGCAAATTATTTAAAAAAAGAATTACTAGAGTATTAATTTTTGGAGTTATAGCTTTTATTTACTCAATTTATCTTTTTATAGATAACTATACTACTATTAACAGCATTTGGATATATACAATAGCAATCACTGTGTTTATAGCATCTATAATTTTTATTATTGGTTATTTTAAAGTCAGTAATAAAACTTATAATAATTATGCAATAAAAAAGTAGTTTATTCAAAACTACGATAACTTTTATTATTTTCTAAACTTGCACCTTTAAGTGTAGCAAGTGTTGTTACATCAACAACTTGATATCCTCTTAGATATAATTCTGGGAGGATTATTTTTAATGCTTCATTACTTGCACTAAATATATCATGCATCAAAATTATAGCGCCGTCTTCAACATATTCAAAAACATGGTTAACTATTTTATCAGTATTTTTCGTTTTCCAATCATCAGTATCTACACTCCAAAGTACAAATTGATAATTAATATTTTCTTTTATATCTTGACTATAACTTCCATAAGGAGGTCTAACTTGGGTTGCATACTCCCCTGTAATTGAATAAATCATTTCATTAGTATCTGCTATTTCTTTATTTATTTCATCATATTCCATACGCTCGAAATTAGTATGGGTATAACCATGATTTCCAATTTCATTACCACTATCATATACTGCTTTTACTATATCATAATTATTTTCTATGCTTAGCCCTAACATATAAAACGTTGCCCTTGCTTTATTGATACTAAGTGTATTAATTACATCTAGGGTATATTTTGATGATGGTCCATCATCAAATGTTATTGCTACTGTTTTTTTCTTTGGATCATATTCAAAACCATTTTCGTTTTGATATTCTAAAGTTATATCGACATCTAAATTATGAAAATCTTTAATTTCATTATAATAAATTCTTAAATCAAATTCATTTTCTTCATATATATGATTAGTAAATTTAATTAATAAAAATTCTTTATAAAAACTATATTCTATTACAATATTTTCTTTTAACAACTCCGAAACTATAAACATTGGGTATTTCAAATACAATAATTCCACTAGTTTTTCTGTAAATGGATTAATATATTCTGGATTTAAAACACTTGCTAAATCCGTATTTAATTTATCATTAGTTAAATCATTAAATATAGCATTTTTTATCAAATAACTATATTCGTCAGTTGCACTACTATAGTCAGTTACAATTTCATTAGTGATTTTTTCTGTAGAAACTATTTCTTTTGGTTCTGCACTATATGATACAGGCATATTAACAACTATTGCAAAAATTGGTATTATAACTATTACAAACATTAAAAGTGATATTAATGTAAATACCACTTTTTCCATATTTTTTTTGTGTTTATTTATTTTTCTTTTAACTTTGTTCATATATATAGTATACCACCATTTACGAATTTTTAATATTTTTTTTCTTAAAAACAATAAAACTTATAATAATTAATGGAATAAACCAACATAAATATACAATTAAAGAGTGTGTAAAGGTTATACCATTAAATGGATGTTCTCCATTAAATAAGAAATATCTAAAATCCCAGTTTAATGAAATAAAATATTTTAATATTTCAACATTAAAATCAATTGCAATCATATTAATAATATCAGCGCCAATAGAGGCTACAATCGGAATTGTAATTGCAAATGCACTTGATGGAATAAGCACAGAAAGCATAAAGGCTAATGCACTAAATATTAATACATATGGTAAAAATGCAACTAAATTTATTAGTAAATAAGTAAATATATTATATTCCATAACTGAATAACTTTCACTATTATAAACTAGTACACTTGATGAGAGTGAATCAAAGCCTAAAAGTAAACCGCCAATTAATATTTGAAATAACACCATTATTATAACTGTTATAAATATAATTTTAACTGTAGTAATATATTTACTCAGTAATATTTTGCTTCTTGAATAAGGCATAATTAATAATGTTTTAATTGTTCCTTTACTAAACTCTTGTGACAAGATTCCGCCCGATATAAAGATTACAAATATAAGTAGTAATATTCCATAATTAGTGAAAAAGTCTTGAATCAAATAATTTAATGAATCATATTTCATTGAAGTGTTTTTATCTTCTAGAATTTTTTCATTTAATAAAAATATTTTTGATAATTGTTGAAACTCATCTTCTTCAGCCTTATTTCTATTATCATTTAACTCTAAATCATAATAATTATTTACATTCCATTCTAACTCTAATAATTTTTCATCATAATATCCATAATCATATGCAATACTATTATTCATCCTATATTCATATATTTCAATTAACTTTTCATTAGACTTAATACTAATCTCTAACTCTTTTTTTTCCGTTTCATCTATAGAATCGCTTAAAATCATTTTTGCAGCTTCAACATCTTTAGATTTATCATCTATTACTATATTTAAATAATATTTATAATCATTTTCCTCTACCGCAGTTTGGATTTCATTTTTTAGATCAAGAAACTTATCTATCTCTTCATCTTGTTCATAATAAAGAGCATTATAATAATCATATGCAGCATTATGATAGTGTGTAAATATTAAATCATTAATATATTCTTTAGTAATATCCGGTGTATTAAGCGCAAGTTCAAACATCTCTTTATCAGCTAACTTAAGATTGTATTCTAAAGAATCTTTTTCCATTTCACTTAGTAAAGTATTTATTTCATTTAAATTACTTTCATAGTATTCTGTGTCAGAATAACTATCATAAAATACGTTATCTATAGAAATAGTTAGAGTAATTAACCCAATTATTAATAGTACTACCCCTAAAAAGATAAATGTACTTTTCTTTTTTATTATTTTGAATAATTCATTTAATACTAATTTAATCAATTGACTCACCTCCAGTTTTATTTAAAAATGCTTCTTCTAAAGATATTTTATATTCGGTAACTTCATAAATTTTAATATCTTTTTCAACTAGTTTCTTAATTATATTTGGTATTTCTTCTTCACTTATTTCAAGTATAAATGAATTTTCAGTTAAAGAAGATATATTATCGAATTTAACTTTTTTAGTACTATCAACTCTAATATAGTATTTATTGCTTACCTTTTTAAATTCTTTTACATCACTGGTTTCAATAATTTGACCTTTATTAATAATACATATTTTATTACAAAAACTTTCTAGTTCTGATAAATTATGACTTGATATTAAAATACCAATACCATCACTAGCTAGTTTTTTTAAAAGTTTTCGTAAATCTCTAATACCTTCTGGATCCAACCCATTAGTAGGTTCATCAAGAATTAATAAATTAGGTTTTGCAAGTAACGCTTTAGCTATACCTAATCTTTGTCTCATACCTAAAGAATATTTACTTACCTTATCTTTTATTCTATTTTGAAGCCCAACTAATTTAATAACATCATCTACATCTTTATTAGTAATTCCTGTATAACTATTTTTAAGTAATTTTAAATTATCCTTACCTGATAAATACATATATGAATCTGGATTTTCAACTATAGCACCTACTTTTGATATAGCTTTAACAAAATCTTTTTCTATATTATAACCATTAACTTTAATAGTACCACTAGTAATTGATTGAAGTCCTAATATTAATTTTATAGTAGTAGTTTTACCAGCCCCATTAGGTCCAATAAACGCTAATATATCTCCTTCATTAATTTCTAAATTAATGCCTTTTAAAATTTCTTTTTTACCAAATTTTTTCTTGACATCTTCACACTTTAAAATTGTTTTCATGTTTCCTCCTAATAATATTATAACATAAATAAGCTTACTTATAAAATACTATAAATTTAATTTTTATGCAAATTGACAAAATTAATAATTCATTAAAGGAGTATTAAATTTCATCTATGAATTTTAATATTTTACTCCCTAAAGCACAATAATTTAGGCTAAATTAAAAAAAACTATCAAATTGATAGTTTATTCTAATACTGCTTTTATACGTCTTACCCCAGCAGATGATGACTCTTCTTTTATAATTTTAAATTTACCAAGTTCGCTTGTATTTTTAACATGTGGCCCTCCACATATTTCTTTAGATAAATCACCTATTGTATATACTTTAACTAAAGAATCATATTTATCAGTAAATGTTCCATGAGCGCCATTTTCTTTTGCCTTTTCATAAGTCATTTCATCAATAATTACATCAGTACTTGTACTTATCATTTCATTAACTCTAGTAGAAATTCTTTCTTTTTCTTCATCAGTTAACTTATGGTCTAAATTAAAATCAAATCTAATTCTCTCTGAACTAATGTTACATCCTTTTTGAATAACTTCTTTACCATAAACTTCTTGAAGTGTTGCAAGAAGTAAATGAGCTAAAGTATGATATTTAACTGATGTTTCAGAAGTGTCTGCAAGACCTCCTTTAAATGCGCCTGAATCTATTGTTCTAGATTTTTCTTGGTGCTCTTTAAATTTAGTATAAAAACCTTCCACATCTACAGTTAAACTATTTTCTAAAGCAAGCTCTATAGTCATTTCTAAAGGATAACCAAATGTATCAAATAATTTAAAAGCATGTTCTCCCGAAATAACATCAGATGTATTTTTAATTATTTTATAAAAATGTTTTTCTCCATCTTTAAGTGTTTTTGAAAATTTTTCTGCTTCCTTTAAAAGTTCATTTTTTATATAATCTTTATTTCTTTCAAGTTCTGGATATATTTCACGATACTCTTTTCTTACTTTTTTAGCAAGTTTAGTAATTTTATCATATTCTATATCTAATTTTCTTAAATTACGTATCGCTCTTCTTATAAGCCTTCTTAAAACATAACCCGCTCCAGCATTACTTGGAATTATTTTTTTATCATCGGCTAAAATAAAAGTAGCAGCTCTAACATGGTCCATTATAATTCGAAATTCTTTTTTATATTCACTATATTTTTTATCAGATAATTCTTCAATTTTTTCTTTTAAAGACATAAAATCTTCTATATCATAAACTGATTCATAACCACCAAGTACTGTAATAGTTCTTTCAAGACCCATACCAGTATCAACATTTTGCTGTTTTAAAGCGCTAAGCGTTCCATCTTCATTTGAAAAATATTCCATAAATACATCGTTCCAAATTTCTAAATACTTCCCACAAGAGCACATTAAATCACAAGTATCACTACACTTTTCTTTTCCTGTATCATAATACATTTCAGTGCATGGTCCACATGGTCCGATACCTGAGCCAAGTATCCAAAAGTTTTCACTCTTAGGTAGATAGTAAATATGATCTTCCGTTACACCTAATGATTTCCAAATAGATGCTGACTCTTCATCTCTAGGAGTATCATTGTCACCTTCAAAACATGAAAAATAAAGTCTATCTTTTGGTATTCCTAAATATTCATCACTTGTTAAAAATTCATAACTATATTTAATTGCATCTTCTTTAAAATAATCTCCTAAAGACCAATTACCTAACATTTCAAAAAATGTTAAATGAGATGAATCACCTACTGAATCTATATCACTAGTACGTATACATTTTTGAACATCACAGATTTTTGTTCCTTCTGGATGTTTTTCACCAAGTAAATACGGCACAAGAGGATGCATACCTGCTGTAGTAAATAAAACAGTTGGATCATTTTCAGGTAATAAAGAAGCAGATGAGATTACTTTATGATTTTTACTTTCAAAAAAAGATAAATATAGTTTTCTAAGTTCTTTTGAATTTAATTTTTTCATTATTGTTCCTCCATAATTTTAAATACTTTATCTTTTAATGTTTCAAGATTATCATTTACTATTGTATAATCAAACTCATTATAATTTTCAAGTGCAAGCTCAGTTATATCTATTTGTTCATCAATTGATAGATTACTTTGAGAATACTGATTAATTACATTTATAGCAACTACATCATCAGTATAATCTCTCATTTTGTCAATTTCCTCAGGCATTCTCACATCAGATATAACTAAAGCATCAACATATAATTTATATATTTCAATATCTTGAAACATATTTTTAATTAAATAATTTGGACTAACTTCTCTTACTTTTTTACCTAAATCTTGCAAAAACTTTCTAGGTTTACTAGTTTCATTCCCATCCCAACCGTCTAGTTCCATAGCAAATTTTTTTAAATATTTACCATATTCAGTTATTGCTACATTTTGATGTTTATATATATAAAACTCTTTTATATATTTTGCAACTTCACCTTTACCGCTTTCAGCAGTTCCACCAATTAAAAATATTTTCATTTTCTTCTCTCCTTTTATAAAACAAAAAAGACAATACCAAGGAGTGCTTACGCACGGTACCATCCTTTATTTAACTTTTTTTGATAACGGTCCTCACCGATTAATCTAGAAAGTAGCTAAATATATTTTTTTTTGCTAAATTCCACCAACTTTTAGCTCTCTATAAAAAATAAATATATTATTTCTTTCATTAATGATTAATTATAAAAATAATATACCATATTTTAAAATATAATTCAAGTAAAGATCATTAAATTTTATTTGGATTAATATCTATTTCAATCATTACTTCTTTTTTAACAGCATAATTTATATCTAAGTTTTTAAGTACATTTAACAGTTTATTATCCCTTTTATATTTAATAATAACTTGAAACCGATAATTATTTTTATACTTTAAAAGCGCAGCGGTAGTAGGTCCTAAAATTATTGTTTCTTTTTCTAAGTTTTGTTTTAAATAATCTACTATTTTTTTTGCTTCACTAAGTGCTTGATTATACTCCTTAGATATTATTTTAATACCTACTAAAAAATAGTATGGAGGATATTTTAATTTATTTCTAAACTTCATTTCAGATAAATAAAAACTTTTATAATCATTATTTGCACTAAACTTTAGTATATCATTATTTGGATTAAATGTTTGAAGTATCACTTTACCTTTATTATTACTTCTTCCTGCTCTACCTGCTACTTGATTTAAAAGTGAAAAAGTGTTTTCATTCGCTTTGTAATCAGGTACATTTAGTGATGTATCAGCATTTATTACACCCACTAAAGTTACATCTTTAAAATCTAATCCTTTACTAATCATTTGAGTTCCAAGTAAGATATTATATTCTTTATTTTTAAAACTTTCAATTATTTTATCATGTGATCCTTTTTTTGTAGTAGTATCTTGATCCATTCGAATTACTTTTGCCTTTATAAATAACTCTTTTATATATTCTTCTAATTTTTCTGTTCCAAGACCTAAAAAGTTAAGTGCTTTTTCATGACATTTAGGACAAACCTCTTCTTTTTTAGTTAAATACCCACAGTAATGACAAACTAGATTATTAGTAGTTTTATGATATGTTAAAGTAATATCACAGTGAGGACATTTATAATTATATCCACATGATGAGCATGTTACAAAGGTGGAAAAACCTCTTCTATTTAAAAGTAATATAACTTGCTTATCTTTTTCAAGTGTATTATTAATTTCATCTATTAGCTCTTTAGAAAAATAATTATTTCCCATTTTAATTTCTTTTTCCATATCAACAATTATAGTATTTGGAAGTGTTGATTGCCCTACTCTTTCGTTTAATACAAGTAATTTATAAACACCTTTAATAGCCCTTGCCATAGAATCAAGTGTTGGAGTAGCGCTCCCTAAAACAAGTGGACAGTTATTATACTCACATCTAAAAAGCGCCATTTCTTTTGCATTATATCTTGGATTGTTATCCTGTTTATAAGTTTCTGAGTGCTCTTCATCTATTATAATAATGCCAATATTTTTAAGTGGAGCAAATATAGCTGATCTTGTTCCAACAACTATTTTTACTTTTTCATTAATTATTTTTAAGTACTCATCATGTTTTTCACCCTCTGATAAAGCCGAATGAAATACTGCAACATTATCCTTAAATCTAGCATAAAATCTTTTTACTATTTGCATAGTTAAACTTATTTCTGATACAAGCATAACTGCAGTTTTTCCAGCTTTTATTACATCTTCAATAAGCTTTAAATATATTTCAGTTTTACCAGAACCAGTTATTCCATATAATAAATATGTATTTGTTTTTGATAAGTCTACACTTTCGTAAACTTCATTTTGTTTAGTTGTTAATTTAAATATTTGTTCAGATTTATATGAAACTATATCTCTATATGCTTGCTCTTTTTCAAGTTTAATTAATTTTTTTTCTAAAAGTATTTTTACTAAACTAGTTGGAAAAGATTTTCTATTTACCTTTTTATTTTCTATTAGGTTTAATAGTATTTCATTTTGTTTCTTACTTCTTTTATTTTCTTCAATATATTTTTTTATATATTCTATATCTTTATTTAATAAAATATACTCTGTGTATATATTATAATTAGTTTTATTAGTTTTTGCTTTATAACTAGAAGGAAGCATTGCTTGATATGCTGAGATTCTTGTGCACAATGTTTTTTCTTGCATAAATGAACCTAATTTTAATAATTCTTCACTTAATATAAGTTCTTTATCAACTATATCAATGATTTCTTTCAGCTCATATTCACTAGAGTTTTCTTCTTTTATCTTTAATATAAATCCATTAACAGTATTTTTTCCAAAAGGAACTAATACTTTCATTCCAACACAAACTAATTCCATTATATTTGAAGGAATTATATAAGTAAACATTTTATCAAGTGATTTAACTGGATATTCTATTATTATTTCTGCATACATAAATAAATTATACTAAATACAATATAAACAAGCAAGAAAAAAGAAAATAAATCTCTTATTTTCTAAAATAAACTCATTTGAGCAGATTCAGCCATCCCTTCAAATATTCCTAAATCTCGAAGTTTACCAATTGTTGTTTGATTAACTTTTCCTCTAGTAGCAAAGTCTTCAATACAGTAAAAAGGTTTTTTCTCTCTTTCTTCTTCTATTTTATAGGCTACTGATTCACCTAAGCCTTCGACTGCCATAAATGGAATTAATAATAGATTATTCTCTTCATCTATTACAAATGTTTTAGCCATTGATTTTTCTATATCTATTTTTGCAAAAGTATATCCTCTTGCAAGCATTTCTAAAGCAACATTAAGAGTATCAGCAACATTTTGCTCTTTATTAGTTGCAGAAAAACCTTTTTCTTTAATTTCCGCAAGTTTACGTCTAATTCCATCAGTTCCTTTAAGCATAGCGGCCACATCAAAATCACTTCTTCTTATTGAAAAGAATGCTGAATAATAATAAAGTGGTTTATATAGCTTAAACCAAGCAATCCTATATGACATCATACAGTAAGCAACAGCATGAGCTTTAGGGAACATATATTTAATTCTTCGACAAGACTCTATAAACCATTCTGGTACATTTACCTCACGCATTTGTTGCGCTATAGGAAGCCATCCTTCAGGTTCTTTAGTAGGCCTTCCTTTTCTAATATATTCACTTGCTTTAAAGGCTACAGCTGGTTCCATTCCATAGTTGATTAAACTAACCATTATATCATCACGACAACCTACAACATCATCAAAAGACGCTATATTTTCTACTATTAAATCTCTAACATTTCCTTGCCATACGTCAGTACCGTGAGATAAACCAGATATTTTAACTAAATGTGAGAACTTACTTGGTTTTATTTCTAAAAGCATTCTTATTACAAAGTTTGTACCAAACTCAGGTAACCCTAAAGATCCAGTTGGACACATAATATCCTCTTCTTTAACTCCTAATTCTACAGGAGAATTAAATAGCGATAATACTTTAGGATCATCAAATGTAATATCATTTACATCAATACCAGTTGTATCGCCTAAGTATCTTAGCATTGTTGGGTCATCATGCCCTAGTATATCAAGTTTTAAAACATTATCATGAATAGCATGGAAGTCAAAGTGGGTAGTATACCAAGTGGCGTCTGGTTCATCTGCTGGATATTGATATGCTGTAAAATCAAATACATCCATATTTTGTGGGATAACTATTATTCCACCTGGATGCTGACCTGTTGTTCTTTTAACTCCAGTACACCCCTTTGCAAGGCGCTCTATTTCTGCAGGATTTAAAACAATCCCTTTATCTTCGCAATACGCTTTAACAAAACCATATGCTGTTTTATCAGCAACTGTTGCAATAGTTCCAGCACGATATGCATTTGCCTCACCAAATAACTCTTTTACATAATCATGAGCAGCAGCTTGATTATCACCTGAAAAGTTAAGATCGATATCAGGTACTTTTTCAGCTTTAAATCCTAAGAATGTTGCAAATGGCATATCTTGCCCATCTTTTTTAAAAAGAGTTCCACAGTCACAAGTTTTATCAGGCAGGTCATATCCACTTGAATAATCTTCACCTAAGGCTTTACCATCTAGCTCAAATATTGATTTTTTACATTTAGGGCATATATAATGAGCAGGTAGTCCATTACACTCAGTAATACCCATAAACGTTGCTACAATAGATGAACCTACTGAACCACGAGATCCAACAAAATATCCATCCGCATTACTTTTTTTAACTAACTTTTCAGCAATTAAATATATAACATCATACTTTCCACCTATAATACCGTTTAGTTCTTTTTCTATTCTTTCTTCAATATTTTTTGGAAGTGGATCCCCATATATTTCTTTAGCTTTTTTATAAGTCATCTCTGTTGTTATTTTTGCTGAATTTTCTAACATAGGAGAATATAAATCATTTTTAATTATTTGAAGATGTTCAACAGAATCAGCTATCATATTAGTGTTTTTTATTACTATTTCATATCTTGTTTCTTCATCCAAAAATGTAAAAGCATCTAGCATTTCTTCAGTAGTTAAAAAATATTGATTAGGTACTTCCATATTTTTTCTGTTTAACGGATGTAACTTACCACCAGTTTTTTGACTTACTATTATTTTTCTAGATATTAAATCTTCTGGTCTTAAATGATGTGCATCACTTGTTGCAACTACTAGTTTATCAATAGATTTAGCAATACTTATCAATCTTTTAACATAACCATAGTAATCTGCCTCAGAATGAAAGTTACCTTCTTTTCCAATTAAATGACTTACTACATTAGCGGGATAAACTTCTATATAATCATAAAAAGCCATCATACTTCTAAGTTCGTTATCATCCAGTTTAAATCCATTTTTAAATACTTCACCATTAATACACCCAGAACCAAATATTAACCCCTCACGATGGTTTATTATATCTTCCCTTGGGATTTTAGGTTCCTTACCTTTAAATAAATATTTAGTATTTGCAAGTGATACTATCTTAAATAAATTTTTAAGACCTATATTATTTTTAGCTATTATATTCATATGAAAAGGAAAAGCAAATTTAACTATATTTTCATGATCAATTATATTTTTAATATCAGTTGTTTTAAAAACGTCTTCCTCTTCTAAAAATATTAACATTTTATAAAAACATTTACCAGTACCTTCACTATCATAATCAGCTCTATGGTGTTTATTTTCATCCCACTCTACTTTTAAATTACGTACAAGTGTAGATAGCTTATGATTAGACCAATCAGGATAAAGTGTTCTAGCAAGCGCCATTGTATCTATTACTGTATTTTCAAATTTTCCTAAATTGTATTTGTTAAATGCTGATTCCATAAATGATATATCAAAATATGCATTATGCGCAATTAGTGGTAAATCACCAATAAATTCTAAAAATCTCTTTGTTACATTTTCTTCAGTATCTTTTCCTTTAAGCATTTCATCAGTTATATTTGTAATATTAACAATTACTTCAGAAAGAGGTCTATCACATGCAATAAGTTCATCAAATGTATCAATTATTTCTCCGTTTTTCATTTTAACTGCACCAATTTCAATCATTTGGTCTTTCCCGGCATATAAACCAGTTGTTTCAGTATCGAATATTATATATTCTTGGTCTTTAAATAAATACTCTTTTTCATTATAAATTATTTTATCATCTATATCTACAACGTTCATTTCAACGCCATATAAAACTTTAAATTTATCTTCCTCGTTTTCTACTTTACCATTGATTTTCCATTTACAAGTATTATATATATCTGGATAAGACTGAAGAACATTATGATCTGTTACAGCAACTGCTTCATGTCCAAGTTTTGATGCAAATTTAACAAGTTCACTTGATGGAATTACACCATCCATAACACTCATCATTGTATGCGCATGTAACTCAACTCTTTTTTCTTCAGCACTATCTTTTATTTTAACTTCTTTTGAAGGTATTTCTTCAATATGACGAAGTGAATAAACTAACTGTTTTATATATTGATCCATTTCGATATGTCCAGAAAAACGATACCAAGATCCTTCTTTTAATCTTTTCTTAACTTTTAAATACTGGGTTTCATCAAATACTACATATTTAGCAGGATAACTATCAGTTTTATCACTAATTTTCATATTTATTATATATATAAAGCCTTTTTGAGTTTTTCTTTCAACCGCGTCTATATCAAATATAAAACATTCTGTTGTAACATTTTTAGTTTCTCCAAAAATATTATTTAATGAAGTTATATTACCCTCAATACTTTTACCTAATATAACTGGAGTAGTTTGGGCTTTAAATTCAATATTATTATTCTCTTGAATAATTTCACTTAACTTTTTAATTTCTTCTGGAACATTAAATCTAACATTATATTTTCCATATCCATATTTTTCTAAAAAATTAGAAATATTTTTAGTTTCATTATTTAACTCATCATCCATAATTTTTGATTCTAAATTTATTACTATATCATCATTATTTACTTCAAGTTTAAACTCTTTTAAAAAGCTATATGCTGGTCTACTTAAAATTATATCGTTAATATATTCATTTATAAAACTACTTATTTCTTCATTACTTACACTTTCATATCTTATATTTACAATACATTTTTTTCCTTTAATACCTTTATTACACGCAATAAATAACTTATCTAATTCTTCTTTATCTATTACTTGCGGGTTAATTAAATATACTTCGAAAGAATCATCTTTTTTATTTAAAATTACTTTGTCTAATTTTGTATCTATAAAATTTGTCGTTTTAAATTCTATTGACGCAAAAAATCTTTCTAATTCACTATTCATGTTTACTCCTTTATTATGTCATTTATTATTATATTTGTTTTATCTAAAGATTTACTAACCTTTCCCTTTATAAAAACTAAATCATACTTTTTTAAATTATTTATTAAATCTATTTTATCATTAAAAACAACACAGTCCATTTTTGATGTTTCATCTATTATGTTGACAAAAGCCATATCATCACCTTTTTTGGTTTTTATTTTTTTAATACTATCAATGGTAGCTACTATTAAAACATTTTTAAATTGATTGTCATTTATATTAATTAATTTCATATATTTTTTATCTTTATATCTACTTGCCGGATGATTTCCAATATAAAAACCATATAATTCTAATTGTTTATTTAAAATTATATTATCATCTAGTTCCTTTTTATTTTCAATAATTGGTTTTTGTCCATAACCACCTAACTGAGCATAATTTAAAATTATATCTAAGTTAGAAATGATTGTATTGATATTTAAATTAAAACTTCTTAAAGCTCCAGCATATACTAAGGTTAATATTATCTCTTTTTTTAAATTTAGATTTTTGATGAAAAATTCAAATATGTCTTCATATGGTTTATTATTTATAATTTGTGAGTCTATTTCTTTTCCTATTGATTTAATTGCTGTAAGCGGCATCATTAAATTCTTTTTATTAATGTAATACTCTTCTTTACTATAATTAACATC
>CAYJNS010000018.1:4630-17698 GCA_964371745.1 uncultured Muribaculaceae bacterium | reverse complement strand
AATACAACAAACGATGATGGCGATAAAAATAATAATGACGATGATGATAACAATAATAATGACGATCATAATAACAGCAATCAAAGTGTAGCTACAGAAAATTATTTAGATAAAAACACAGTTAAATCAATTGTACTTAAAAATGCTGGAGTTACTAATGAAAGTGATTTAATTGAATATGAAATAGAATTAGATTCTGATGATAATAGAATGATTTATGAAGTTAAATTTGAAATTCCAAATTACGAGTATGAATATGAAGTTGATGCAGTAACTGGAGAAATCCTCCATGTTGATAAAGAGTATGAAGATGATAATGATTAATTTATAAATTTAGAATAGTTTTTTTACATATATTTTACATTTTTATTATTAAAAAATAAAAAATGCTTTTAAGTTTTTTTTATGTATGGTAAAATTCATATTGAAAGTAGAGGTAATATATGGAAAATGATGAAAATGTAAATGGACCTATAAACATGAAAAATGATAATGGAAATCCAAATAAAAAGTCATCTAAAAATAAAAAAATAATTTTTTTGGTTTTAACTATTTTAATTGCAACAGGTATTGTTATTTTTGTGACTTTTAATTTGGGAAAAAAATTTGCTGATTCTGAAGATGGAGAAAAAGAAATTCCAATAAATCATGAAGGTTGGTATGAAATTAATAAAGGAGACGCAAAAACTATAAATATATATGAAGGTGAATATAATTGTACTTCAAGCGAATGTGAAGTTTTAACGGATGAAAGTTCAAATCATAATTATATAATTATAAAAGATGAAGAAACTTTTATATATGATTTTTCAAATAAAAAAGCGCTTAATTTAAATATAGATGAAAATATAAACAATATATATCCATTAATAGATGAAGAAAAAAATAAATTATATTATTTTGTGGTTGATACAGACGCAAATACTATTTTTATTGATTCCGATAATGGTGAAATATTATATAAAGAATCATTAGATTTATCTGGGTATGATTTAAGCTATTATAGTGTAATAAATAAAAACGGAAATATATATTTTGAATTTGAAACAGGTGCGGCTGGTGGTTATAATAATTACTCTGCTAAAATAATTACTCAAAATTTGGTGCCTATTTTTGGTGGAATAGAAGTAAATAAACCTTCTTATACTGATGATGGTAATTTACTTGTGACGGATGAAGAAATTGTTAGATTATATTCACCAGATGGAGAAGTCTTAAGTGAAAGTGAGATATATAAATCTTTAACTATAACAAGCGGAGAATATTATGCTGCAATTGATTCAGGTAATAATTTAGTAATAAAAAATCCTGAAAATGAATTAGTTAAAAATTATATTAAGCGAAGGGACTTTTCATATCGATTCTGTTCCTATTGGAGAATTTGGTGTTGGACAAGATGGATGTTCTACATATCTTCCCGAAGGTGTGGTTATAGATTTGAATAATCATGTTAATAATGAACTAAATAAAACTATTTACTATGATGTTAGTTCAGGGAATACTCAAGATGTAGTAATATGTATGCCTTAGTTTTTGATTTCAATTTAGGCTATGAATGAAAATTCATAGTTTTTATTTTGTATGAAAAATTTGTGAAATTATAATGTTTTTATGTAATATATTTTAATTATATGATAAAATTAATAATGCGAAAGGAAGATTAATTATGATTAAATTAATGCGTAAACTAAGTTTAAAAGAAGTTTTATTAATTATTCCGGTAATAGCTTTTATAGTACTACAAGTATTTTTGGATTTAAAATTACCTGATTATATAACTGAAATGACTCAAGTTTTACAAATGCCAGGAGGAGAAATAAATGATATATTTATTCCTGGTGGAAAAATGATTTTATGTGCACTAGGTAGTTTTGCTGCAGCTATAATAACAGGATACTTTGTTGCATATATAGCAGCGTCATTTTCACAAAGATTAAGAAAGGAAACATTTCATAAAACTGAAGGTTTTGGGATGGAAGAAATAAAGAAGTTTTCTGTTAGTAGTTTAGTAGTTAGAACCACTAATGATATTGCTAATATTCAAAGATTTGTTGCAATGGGACTTCAAATTATTTTAAAAGCACCAATTCTTTCTGTTTGGGCAGTATCTAAAATAGCAGGTAAAAGTTTTGATTGGTCAATTTATACGGGTATAGCAGTTTTAATACTTTTAATAATTGTAGGAGTTATAATATTTTTAGTATTTCCTAAAACGAAAATCATTCAAAAGTTAACAGATAAACTTAATACAATAGTTAGAGAGAATATAACTGGTGTTAGAGTAATAAAAGCATTTAATGCTGAAAAACATCAAAAAGATAAATTTTCTAAAAGTAATGAAGATGTTACCAAAACGAATATTTTTATTAATAAAGCAATGGCATTTTTACTGCCAACAATGACTCTTATTATGACAAGCTTAACACTTGTAATATATTTATCTGGGGCATATTTAATTGAAGCTGCTGCTATGCAAGATAAATTTACTTTATTTGGAGATATGGTAGTATTTTCATCTTATGCAGTACAAGTAATAATATCATTTGTAATGCTAGTAGTAATTATTATTATATATCCAAGAGCTAGTGTATCAGCAAGTAGAATAGAAGAAATATTAAAAGAAGAATCTAATATAAAGGATGGTCCTCATACTGGGAAAGAAGATATAAATGGAAGTATAGTTTTTAAAAATGTTACATTTAAATATCCTGATGCAGATGAGGCTTTACTTGAAGATATTTCTTTTGAAATAAAAAAAGGACAAATGGTTGCTATAATAGGTGGAACAGCATCAGGTAAATCATCGCTAGTAAATTTAATTCCTAGATTTTACGATGTAACTGATGGTGAAATATTAATAAACGGAATAAATATAAAAAATTATAATTTAGAATATTTATATTCTAAAATGGGATTTGTTTCTCAAAAGCCTGTTATATTTGCTGGAACTATTGAAGAGAATATTAAATATGGTTTAGATAAGTTATCTAAAGAAGATGTTAATAAAGCGATAGAAATAGCTCAAGCTAAAGAATTTGTTGATAAATTAGAAAAACGAGAAAAGTTTGTATTATCAGCTAGAGGAACGAATATTTCTGGTGGTCAAAAACAAAGAGTATCTATAGCTAGAGCAGTAGCAAGGGATCCTGAATTTTTTATCTTTGATGATTCATTTTCAGCGCTTGATTATAAAACTGATTCTAATTTAAGAAAAGCCTTAAAGAAAAACTTTAAAGATAGATCAATGATTATTGTTGCTCAAAGAATTGGTACAATTATGAATGCTGATCAAATACTTGTGCTTGATGAAGGTAAATTAGTTGGTAGTGGTACTCACAAAGAACTTTTAAAGTCTTGTAAAGTTTATAAAGAGATAGCTAAATCACAATTAAGTGAAAAGGAGTTAGAACATGAATAATGGACCTAGAAAAACAGTAGTTGATGAAAAACCAAAGAATTTTAAAAAATCAATTGGTAGATTAATTAGAAGTTTAAGTAAATATAAAAAAACATTTTTCATAGCGTTTTTCTTTGCGCTACTTGGCTCAATTCTTACTATTATTGGACCTAATCAATTAACTAAAATAACAGATGCTATTAGTGAAGGCATGGTAAGTGGAATAGATTTATCGTATGTTTTACAAATAGCTATAATACTATTTAGTTTATATATTTTAAGTTTTATTTTTTCAACAATTCAAGGTTTTATAAATGCTAGTGTTACTCAAAAATATTGTCAAGACTTAAGAGAAAAAATATCTGATAAATTAAATAATGTACCACTTAAATTTTTTGATGGACAGTCAACTGGTGATATTTTATCAAAAGCAACTAATGATATAGATTTAATAAGTCAATCACTTAATCAAAGTATTGGAACATTAGTTTCAGCTATTTTCTTATTTGTTGGAGTAACTGTAATGATGTTTTTAACAAACGTATTAATGACTATAGCCGCTATACTTGCAACGATTGTAGGTTTTGTTGTTATGGTTATAATACTTAAAAATTCTCAAAAATATTTTGATAAACAGCAAAAAGAACTAGGTAAAATAAATGGGCATATTGAAGAAATTTTTTCATCACATACAGTAGTTAAAGTTTCAAATGCTACGGATGATGCTATCAAAAAGTTTGATAAATATAATGATAAATTATTTGATAGTGCTATGAAAAGTCAATTTTTAACTGGACTTATGATGCCTTTAATGAGCTTTATAGGAAACTTTGGATATGCAGTTGTAACAGTAGTTGGTGCTTATCTTACATATGAAGGGCATATAACAATTGGGGTAATAGTTGCTTATATGGTTTATATTAGATTATTTACTCAACCACTTTCAAGTATCGCGCAGTCATTTTCAGCGCTTCAATCAGTTTCTGCAGCATCAGAGCGTGTATTTGATCTTTTAGATGAAGTAGAGCTTGCTAGTGAAAAACATATAAAAGAAAAATTATCTTTAAAAGATTCAAGAGGAAATATCACTTTTGAAAATGTAAAATTCGGTTACGTAGAAGATAAAATGATTATTAAAGATTTTTCACTTAGTGTTAAAGCAGGTCAGAAAATAGCAATAGTAGGTCCAACTGGTGCAGGTAAAACAACTTTAGTTAATCTACTTATGAGATTTTATGAAATAAATGATGGCAGTATTATAATAGATAAACATGATATAAGTAATTTAACTCGTGAAAATATCCATGAACTATTTTGTATGGTACTTCAAGATACATGGCTTTTTGAAGATACAATATTAAATAATATAAAATATAATAATTCAAAAATTAAAGATGAAGATGTTAAAAAAGTATGCACTGAAATAGGAATTGATCATTTAATTAAATCACTTCCAAACGGATATAATACTATATTATCTGATGCTGAAAGTTTATCAGCAGGTGAAAAACAGCTTTTAACAATTGCAAGAGGAATGTTAAAACCTGCTCCATTTTTAATACTAGATGAGGCAACAAGCAATGTTGATACAAGAACTGAGGTTTTAGTGCAAAATGCAATGGATAAATTAGCTAAAGGAAAAACATCATTTATAATAGCTCATCGATTATCAACAATTAAAAATGCTGATATAATACTTGTTTTAAAAGATGGGAATATTATAGAACAAGGTTCACATGATAATTTACTTAAAGAAAATGGCTTTTATGCAAAACTTTATAATTCTCAATTTGAAAATTAAGTTGCTTTTCGCAACTTTTTATTTTTTTAAAAAAAGTATTTATTATATTTTAAATTTATGTTATTATTTTATTAAGTTAGAGGAGAGTGAATAAAATGTTTATTGGAGAAGAACCGATTCATATAAAATGCGAATCAAGAAGTGATATAGCGCCTTTAGTAATTATGCCAGGTGACCCACTTCGTGCTAAATATGTTGCAGAAAATTTTTTAGAAAAAGCTAGACTTGTAACTAGTGTTAGAAACATGCTAGGATACACAGGGTATTATAAAGGACAAATGGTTACAGTAATGGCTCATGGTATGGGAATGCCATCAGCGGGTATTTATGTTTTTGAATTATTTCATTATTTTAATGTACAAAAAATAATTCGTTTTGGTACATGTGGTGTAGTTGATAAAAGTGTTGAAATACCAGAAATAATAGTAGCGGATAATTTATATACAGAATCAAATTTTGCATATCAATATAATGGATCTAAAGCATGTATTGTAAAAGCAGATACATCTTTAAATAATTCAATTAAAAAAGCAGCAGAGGAGTTAAATCAAAAGGTACATTTTGGAACAATTATGACTATGGATGTATTTGGTCCTTATGTAGATTCTGATGCAGCACTTAAAAGAGTTCCAGAAGAAATTAAACCACTAGGCGAAGAAATGGAAGGTTTTGGAATAGTTCATATAGCAAATTCTATGGGTAAAAAAGCAGCAATTATGGCAACTGCAGTTGATTCTAAATATAGTGAAGTAGTTTTAACTGTTGAAGATAGAGAAAAATCACTTAATGAAATGATTACACTAGCTCTTGAAGCAATTATTAAATAGGTTATAATATGAGTGGTAAATTAAAACTTATAATAATAAGTGGTATATTAATATTATTAATAGTTAGTGTTATTGTTTATTTGAATGTGAGAACTAAAACATTTATAGTTACATTTGATTCTGGAGATGGTGTAGTAACTGAAGTTATAATTGAAGAAAATTCTTTAGTAACTGAACCTAAAAATCCTGAAAAAGAAGGTTATGATTTTTTAGAGTGGCAATATAATGATGAAAAGTTTGATTTTAACACAAAAATTAATAAAGATATTTTATTAAAAGCATCTTGGAAAGAAAAAAATCCTTATGCTGGATTATATATAGAACAAACAACTGGATCAGTTCCATCAGAGTTAACTCTTCATAATGATTATACCTTTGATATGACTATTAATATATGTGTATCTATGGCATCAATAACAGGTACTTATGAACATAAGGATAATTCAATTATTTTATCATTTGAACCATATCAGTATGAAGGTTTTGCTGGTGATACTGATACAAGTTATGAATTTATGATAGCAACAGAAAATGTTCTAAAATTCCAATCAGAACAACCTTCTTGTGGTCCTTATAAAAGTAATAGTTTTGTAAAACAATAAGTAATGAAAATTACTTGTTTTTTTATGAAATTGATTGACATTAATATAATATTTTGATATGATTTTCATACTAAAGGGAGTGTTAAGTATGAGTAAGAAAAAAGTTTTTGCAATAGTTTTATTTTTGGTGATTGGATTAACTATGTTTACATTTGCAGGAACAGGAGATTCATCGGGGAATTTAATTCAATTAGAAGATGATAATCCTGGGGATTCTACACAACCAGAAAATCCAGTTCCGCCAACTCAACCAGATGATTTAATACCACCAGTTATACCTGATGGGGATAATCAAGCTAATATCACAAATCAAAATACTAATCGTGATACAACAGTGCGTCAACCTGCGAGAGTTCCATCTCCAATCAATCCTCCGGAACCTAATGAAAGTGGGGATGAAGAAGATTCATCTGAAAGTATTCCTACTAAAGTGCCAGTTATAAATATTGAAGGAGACTTAAATATAGCATTAGGTACTGATGATGCAATTACAAATGGTGTAAGTTTAATTTTAGATGCAACAGATAAAACAACAACTATTAGTGATATTGAAATATTAGGATTTAATAAAAATGTATTAGGATTACAAACAATCAGTTATAAAATAACTGATATATATGGAAAGACAGCAACTATTCAAAGACAAGTAAATGTTATTGATAATGAAAAACCAACATTTGATTTTAAGTATACTAATACAGTTCAACAAATTAATGGTGAGTTTAAAATGCATACACATACAGTGACAGATAACTCAGGTGAAGAAATTATCGCAGTTATTACTGGTTATGATATGAGTAAACTTGGTACACAAACAGTAACTTATACTGCAACTGATTCATCTGGTAATATTGCTGTAGAAACTACAACTTTAAAAGTTGTTAGAAATGAAGATCTTGAAACATGGGCAGTAACTGACGTAAAAGCTGCTTTATCAGAAAATACATTTGTTGTAGGAACTCCAAAAGAAGAAATTTTATCTAAATTAACTGTAAATATCTTTAAAAATAATGGAGCAGATATAATGAACGCTAAAGATACTAAATATATAGTTACGGGAATTAAAACAAGTTTGGATGAAGATAGATTATCTAGAACTAGAAAATTAAAAGTTAAAGTTACTTATAATGATAAAGAAGGTAAAGAAGTAACTATTACTAAAAAAGTTAAATATACAATTATTAATACATATAAATTAAGTGTTTATACAAATCTAGCTGGAGAAGAAACATTATTAAGTAATTGTGGAAATACTGGAAAATTAGCTAAGTCAAATATTATAAATGAGTGTAATGTATTTAATTCTAAAATGGATAGATATACTGATTTTGAAAATTTATATGATGGTTATATTTTAATTAACTGGACTGTTAATGGAGAATATTATAACTCTTTAGATGGTCTAACTGTTACTAGTGACACTAAAGTAGTTGCTAATTATGAAAAATTAACTGATACAAATTTAAACTTAAGTTTAGCCGAGAGTTATAGTGATGAAGGATTATTTGGTTTTCTTGATACTAATTTAAATCCAGCTGAAGGAAATGAAATTCTTTTAATAAAATTAAATAATAGAATTCATACTGAAATAGATGGTAAAATTATTGTGCATTATAAAGATGGCAGCAGAGAAGAATTAGATGCTATAATTGAAAATACAATTAATTTTGAATTAGATACTTTCTATTATTTAGAAGTTAAAAAAGATTTAGTTGATAGAGTAGAATTTAGTTATGTTGAAAAAACTTTAGAAAAAAAATACCATACAATATTTGGAGTTGAAGTTCCTTATTTTGTAACTAATAAAAAAACTTATGAAGCAAAATTCAAATATGATTTAGAAGATAATATGTTTTATCATTATGGAATAGAAAAATAACATTAAAAGAGAGTACAAATTCTCTTTTTTTATTAAGTAACAAAAAAGTTACAAACACTTGACAATATTCGACATTTTTAGTATAATGAAATAGTAAATTTTATTTTACTTATATGCGTGTATAAAACATAATGCATATAATGTGTTGAGGGGAGAAGAAAGATATGAGTAGAAAGAAAATTTTAGCTATCGTTTTATTCTTAGTGATTGGTCTTGTTTCATTTACATTCGCAGGAACGCTTAATAATAATGAATCAGAACAAATTGAAGATGATAACGAAATAATTGATGAAGGAGATAATAATACACCAACTGATGAAGAGGGTGATACTACTGCATTAGATTTAACTGAAGATGAGCAAGATGATACTGAAGAAGATGATGAAGAAAATGATAATGCTCCAGTAGATAATGCACCAGTTATTGAAGTAGTTCCAACAAGAGTTGTAATTATCGAAGGTACTGATTATAATGTTTTAACAGGTGTAAGTGTTACTGATGATTTTGATACATTAACAGCAGCAGCAGATATTACAGATACAACTAACTTAAGTGTTAGTACACATATTATTAATTATACTGCTACAGATAGTTCTAATAACAGTGCAAATGCACAAAGATCATTAGTAATATTAAGTGCTGATGGTGATGAAGATGAAGATGGATTTACTAATAAAGAAGAAGTAGATAATAATACTGATCCAGAAGATGAAGAAGATTATCCAACTGTTGTACTTCCAACATTATCTTATATTACACCAATTACACTTGAAGTTGGTACTGAATATAACGAAGATGTTACATTTACAGTAGATACACATGATACAATAACAACAACTGTTAATATTACTGAAAATGTTGATACTAGTGTAGTAGGAATTTATAAAGTTAACTATTTATTAGTTGATAGATGGGGAAATGAAGTTACAGGTGAAAAAACTGTTAATGTAGTTGATACAACAAAACCAAGTATTGAATTACTTCCTGAAAGTGTAGTAATTCTTAAAAAATCTAAACATAATGTAACAAAAGGTTTTTCATATTCAGATAATTATACTGAAAAGGATGATTTAAAAGTAAACATTAGTACAACTAAAACAAATAAATTTGCTTTAGGGGAAAATATTGTAACTTATACTGTAACTGATGAAAATGGAAATGTTCAAACAGCTACTAGATCTTACATTGTTTTATCAAAAAATGGTGATAAAGATAAAGATGGATTCACTAATAAAGAAGAATTAAATAATGGATCAGATCCATTAGACGAAACAAGTATTCCAAAAGGATATACTGAAACTACAATTACATTATTAGGTGAAAATCCTTTAAGTGTAGAATTAGGAACAGAATTTAATGATCCGGGTTATGAAGTGAAAATGCATAAGTTAGATAGAAAAAAATATTCTAAAATTGCTGCGAAAAAAATAATGCAAAATGGTTCTGAAGTAAGTTCAATTGATACATCAAATGAAGGTGAATATTTAATTACTTATACATTAAATACTAGACAAGGTGAAAAATCTATTGAAAGAAAAGTTATTGTTGAAGATACAATAGCTCCAGTAATTACTGTGTTAGAAAGTCCGTTTAAAATTACTGGTAAAATATTTGATTTTTGGAAAGATTCTAAAATAAGTAAAACTTATTTAAAGGATAATTATAATAATTATATTACTGTTGATGATAGTACTGCAACTATAGATTTAACAAATATTGCATATCAAAAACCATATGAAACTAATTTGAATGAAGTTAGTGAAATAGATAGAACTAATTCTGGTAAGTATTTTGTAACTTATACTGCTACAGATATTTATGGAAATACATCAGAAAAAGTTGTTGAAATTTGGGTAAGTGAATTTTTTGGAACTATTATTAAAAAAGATATAATTTTAAAGGTTTATAAAGATAATAAATTATATACACGTAGTACTATAACAATGAATAGTGCTGAAGAATTACCTTTGATTACTGCAACAGCTAAAGATTTAATAAATAATGAATTTGGAACAGATGATATTCCTTCAGAAAATATATCTGTAACAGTTCCAACAATTGAAAAAGATGAAATAACTGGAAATTATAAAGTTGGTACATACGAATATATTATCACTGCACGTGATTGGGCTGGAAATACAAAAACTGAAAAAATTAAACTAGTTATAAAATAGTTAAAAGCAATTTTAAGTAATTGCTTTTTTTTTGTAAAAATGTTATAATTTTTTCATAAATTAAAACGGAGGAATAAAATGGATTTTAGAGATATTAAAGAGTTTTTTAGAGATGCTTTTAAATATATAGTTGTAATAGTAGTGGTACTTGTAGTTTCACTTTATATACTTGGAATATCACAAGTAGTAGGACCATCTATGCAGCCAACATATGAAGATGGGCAGGTTATGGTAATAAGTAAACTTAATTATGTATTTGGCGAAGTAGGACAAAATGATGTAGTAGCTTATGAAAGTGAAGGAGTTAGACTTTTAATAAAAAGAGCATTAGGTCTTCCAGGTCAAACAATTGAGTATCAAGATAATTATTTATATTTAGATGGAAAAAAATATGAAGAAACTTTATATAGTGATATGGTAACTGAAAACTTTAAGTTATTTGTAATACCAGATTCATCATATCCAGATGATACTACAAAAGGTGAAAATGATTATGGTATTTTATCAGATGACGATATGCTTTTGTTTATTGGCGATAAAGTTTATAGAGGAAATCCTGAAACTGTTAACAAAGATGAACTTGAACTTTTTGTAATACCAGAAGATATGTATTTTATGGTAGGTGATAATAGATCAAATTCTGAGGATTCAAGAGTTCTTGGTTTAGTAAAAAAAGAACATTTAGAAGGTCAAATATTATTTAAATTATGGCCACTAGGTTAGTATAAAAAACATAAAAATATCCAACATATTATTGTTAGGATGTTTTTTTTATGAAGTGTTTTAAAAGTATATTAAGTTACTCTATAACAATTTTAAGTGTTATTTTTATTTCAATATATTTAATTAGTATTGTTCAAATAAAAGGAAGTTATATGGAACCTTTAATAAATGATGATGATGTACTTTTTTTAAGTAAATTTCATTATAAAGTTTTTGATATAAAAGTAGGTGATATTGTGATGGTTAAAACTAAAGAGTTTGGTAATCAAATAAAAAAAGTAGTTGCTCTTCCTGGAGAAGAAATAAAAATAGAAGATCAAACAGTGTTTTCAAGCATAGAAATTACTACTCAAATCATACCAGACGATACTTATTTATTAGAAAATAATAATGAATTAAATACTAATATTGAACTAATTAATATAGATGATATTATAGGTAAATGTTTATTTACATTTTGGCCACTTAAAAACATAGGATTTCTTTAAAATGGGAGGTCTTTTTTTTGAAAAAAATACTTGATAAAACATATTAAATATGATATATTAAAGTGACAGGATTTTATGGTTTCAACTTATGATGTGTTTATTCATAACCTAATAGTATTAAATTTAAAGATAGTTTTGAATATAATAGTTATTAGGTATCAAAAGAGGGAGGGAAAGATATGAGTAAAAGAAAAGTAGTTGCTATTGCTTTATTTATCTTTATTGGTTTATTCATGTTCACGTTCGCGGGAACTGGTGATGGACTTAACGAAGTTGATGAAGTATTAGAAGACTATAGCGTAGTTTTTAGAAACTATGATGATACCATTTTACAAGAGTCGACAGTTCAAGAAGGACAAGATGCTTTTTATAATGGTGATACACCAACTAGAGAACAAGATGTACTTTGTGATTATGAGTTTTCAGGTTGGTCAGGTGACTTAACTAATATTCAAGGAGAATCGAATTTAGTAGCACAGTATACGTGTAATACAAGATCGTATACTGTTACTTTTGAAGATTTTGATGGAGATGAGTTAGGAACTGATACAGTAGATGCAGGAGATACTGCAGTATATCCAGGAGTACTACCTACAAGAGAAAATTTTGTATTTAGTGGATGGAGTGCAGCTTTAACTAATGTACTTGCTGATTATACAGTAACAGCGTTATATTCAGAAGATGAAAATAACAATGGAACGCCAGATGAAGATGAACTTGTAACAGTTACATTTAATGAAGGATTAAACGGGTCTTTAGAATTTAATGAAGTTACAGAATTACTTCCAGGAGTGGATGTATATCCAGATGCGCCAGATGTTGATGCAGATGAAGACTATAAGTTTGATGACTGGAATCCAGAATATAATGAAGGAGATTTAATACCTTTAACAGGTGCAGTGTTAGATTTTACTGCAACATATTATGAAGATAAAAATGATTCAAATATTCCTGATGAAGAAGAATTAATATCTATTACATTTAACGCTGGAGAATATGGTTCATTTAACCTACTTGGTTCAATAAATCAGTTAGTTGTTAACGATTTATTACCAGGATTTGATGTTTATCCAGATGCACCAGATACTTTTGATGATGTTGATTGGACATTCTCAAAATGGAATCCAAATTACACTGCTGGTGTATTAGTGCCAGAAGGAACAGAAAATACAACATA
>CAYJNS010000018.1:837-4530 GCA_964371745.1 uncultured Muribaculaceae bacterium | reverse complement strand
ATTGGACATTCTCAAATTGGGATCCAAATTACACTGCTGGTGTATTAGTGCCAGAAGGAACAGAAAATACAACATATGAAGCAGAATATTTTGTAGATAGAAATGGTGATGGAACAGATGATGAAGAACAATTAATCACAATAACATTTGAAGCAGGAGAACATGGTTCATTTGCAGAAGATGAAGAAACATCATTTAGAGTATTACCAGGAACAGATAATTATCCAACAGCACCAACAACAGTAGATGAAGATAATTGGACATTCTCAAATTGGGATCCAAATTACACTGCTGGTGTATTAGTGCCAGAGGGAACAGAAGATACAACATATGAAGCTGTAATGTTATCAGAAGCTAATATAAATGTAGTTCACAATAAACCAGATTCAACAATAGTATTTAATGACGAAGTAATAAATCATAGCATAACTATTACTAATAGTGGTGATTTAGCTGGTTATATTGATTTAAGTTTATTATCTAATAATGTGGCAGGAACAATAGTACCAGAAACTGGTTATGAAAATTTAACTAGTGCTAATGGTATTGATAATTTAAAAATAGATGGTAATAGTTCTGTTACTATAAATTATACACTTAATATTAGTGGTGTAACATATGAAGCAATAATGACAACATTTAAACATACTGTTTCAGGAGAAAATGAACAAGAAGAACAAACAACTTATCATTTAGAATCTCCAATAACATATGTAGCTAAAAATCAATCGATTAAAGATGCAAATGTAGTTATTGCAATTGATAGATCTGGTAGTATGACTACTACTAAATTTAATGAAGCAAAAACAGCAGCTATATCATTTATAAATAATATGTTTGCAAATAGTGCAAATAATAAATCAACTGTAACAGTATATACATTTGGTTATAAATGTGAGTTTGGTGACAGTATAATAGCTGATGTTTTATGTACATTTACAAATCTTGATTCATATGCTGAAAAAATTGGTAGTAAAACTTATGATGTAGATAATTATAGTGAATTAACTGCTACAATTAATACGTTACAAGCAGATAATGGACATTGGTTATATGGGAATGGAACTCCATATACAGAACCTCTTAAAGCAGCTAATGAAACATTTACTAGTTTGAAAAATTCAAATGAAGATGTATTGGTATTCTTATCAGATGGTGATCCAACTGATAATGAAATTGATTGGGAAGCTCAAATTACAGCTATGGGAACATCGGTTAATAGATATGCTGTAGGTTATGATGTAAAAGCTGGAACTAGTACACATAATACTTTAAGAAATATAGCATCAAGTGATTCACAAGTGTTTTTAGCAGACACTTCTGCATTAAATAATGCATTCACAAATATTTTAACAAGTATAACAAACGGTGAAGGTATAACTACCAATACTGTATTAGGTGTGGCAAATATTGGATCTATTTTAAATATTTCAGACGAAACTCCAGTAGTAATAAAATATGGAACTAAATCGTTAGAAGTTACATCTTTAGGAACAGTGGTTTACGAAGGTGAAGATGGTAATTATTACATAGATATAGATGAATTAACTGATTTATCAATTGGTGATTCAATCGTTGTAGAATTCTTTGCTAACGTAAGTAATTAATATCCTTAAAAAAGTGCAATTTTGCACTTTTTTTCTTGTAATAATCTAGTGATTATGGTAATATAATATTAGGAAAGAGGTTTTGATATGAGTAAAGATGAAAAGAAAAATGAAGAAGTAGTTGAAGAAAAAGTTGAAACAAAAGAAAAAGTTTCTAAGACTAAAGAAAAAGGCGAATTTGACGATATAAATAGAAGTGATAAAAAATTTAGTATTGTTAAAGTAATTGGTAATTTTATTTTCTGGGGAGTATTTATTATATTTATTGGTTTAGCTGTTATTGCTTATATAAATTATAATGCTTTAGAAAATGATGAAGAACCATCAATGTATTCAAGTATGGAAGAATATAAAATAGATGAAGATGGTAACAAAGCTGATGAAGGTGAGAATGTTACTGTATATAACTATTATATATATAAAGTAGTTGAACACTATAATGAAGACGGAAGACAAGTAAGTCTTAAATTATGGTTCTTAGATGATGTAACTAAAGATTAAAATAAGTTTAGAAAGTGCTAAGTTATGGAAAAATTTTTCCATAACTTTTTTAATAAAAAAAAATTGCAAGTGCAATTTAATTTTTAAAACTATCTATAAGTGGTAAAAAATATTTTTCAAGTTTTTCTTTATCAATTTCAGAATCTGCTTCCGCTCTAAATATAAGGTTAGGTCCTGTATTACTAGCTCTTATTAAAGCCCATCCAGTTTGAAAAAACACTTTAACACCATCTATATCATTAAATGGAAACTTTTGCTCTGTGCAGTGTTTTTTAACTTTTTCAACTACATCAAATTTTATATTATCATCTGTTGGTATTTTTATTTCTTCTGTTGCAAAGTATTTAGGTATATCACTAGTTAATTGTGCAACTGAATCTGATGTTTTAGAAAGGATTTCAACCATTCTAAGTGAAGCATATATACCACTTCCTATATCCGCTGCTTTATCTCTAAAAAATACATGTCCTGAAAATTCTCCTCCAAAAAGAAGATTATCAGTATGTGTTTTTTCTTGTGTATAACTTGCACCTGTTCTATATAGTAGTGGAGTACCACCTAATTTTTTTATTTCTTCTTCAACTGATTTAGAACATTTTACATCGTATAAAAATGTTTTATTTTTAGCAGTGGGCACTATACTTCTTATTGAAAGTATCATAAATTCTTCAGTAGACATAAAAGAGCCATCATTTTTAACAAAACCAACCCTATCTCCGTCTCCATCATAGGCAATGCCTAAGTCTGCTTTTACTTCTAAAACTTTTTTTTGTAATTGTTCTAAGTTATATTTAACAGCTGGATCTGGATGATGGTTTGGAAATGTTCCATCATTTTCTTCATTTATAATTTCAAAGTCTATATTAAAATTTTGAAATATTTTTCTAGTAATAACAGTTGGAGCTCCATTACCACAATCTATTACTACTTTTACTTTTCTTTTACCTAAAGTAATTCCATTTTTCATATATTCTATATATTTATCATCAATATTTTTAATTTCTAATTTACCAGTTCCTTTTAAATAATTACCAGCATAAGTGTAATCTTTGAAATCTTTTATTTTATCTCCTGCAGCATTAGATGGTCCACCAAACGATATTTTAAATCCATTATCATCTTTTGGATTATGAGATGCTGTAATCATAATACCCATTAATTGTTCTAAATATCTTGCATAAAAATTCATTGGAGTAGTAGTTAAACCAAAATCAATTACATTACACCCAGTTTCTAAAATGCCTTTAATTAAATTATCACTTAGAGCTTGCGATGATAATCTATTATCATGAGATATTACACATTTAGTTTGTCTAAATTTTTCTTGGATATAAGATCCGTAACTAAGGCCAAGAGTATAAGCTACTGTTTCATTAATTTCTTCAGGGTACTTCCCTCTTAAATCATACTCTCTAAAAATATTTTCTTTCATTTAAATCACCATAATAAGTATAACATATTTTTATATAAATATAATTTATTAAATAAAGTGTTTTACATATATTTAACTAAATGCTATAATAATATTAGGAGTAGTGATTTATGAAAAAGAGAAGTAAAAAAATGGAGGCTAGCGCTAGAGAAA
>CAYJNS010000018.1:0-827 GCA_964371745.1 uncultured Muribaculaceae bacterium | reverse complement strand
TTTTTAGTTATAGCTTTTGCAGTTTTAGCTGCGATAAGAGGTAACTGGGGTAATGTATTTAGTTGTGGTCTTGTTCTTATATTATTTTTTGTGCCAAGCATTATTGAAAAAAGAGTAAAAATAGATTTACCAAACTTACTTGAAAGTATTGTGTATTTATTTATATTTAGTGCTCAAATATTAGGTGAGATGGGTAACTTTTACTCGCTTATCCCATGGTGGGATACAATGTTACATACATTAAATGGATTTTTATTTGCAGCTATTGGGTTTGCTTTAGTGGATATACTTAATAAAAGTGAAAAAATAAAATTATATCTTTCACCTATGTTTGTAGTAGTAGTGGCTATATCATTTTCTATAACTATAGGAACTATTTGGGAGTTTTTCGAGTTTTCAATGGATCAAGTAATGGATGTTGATACACAAAAAGATGATTTAAAAGAAAATCTAAAATCAGTATATTTAAATCCAAGTGGTGAAAATGAAATATTTTATGTAAATGATATAGATAGAACTGTTATATATTATGATGGTGATAAGGAAATAATGATTGATGGTGGATATTTAGATATTGGTCTTCAAGATACAATGAAAGATATGATTGTTAATGCAATTGGTGCAATAATATTCTCTATATTTGGTTATTATTATATAAAAGACAATGAAGAATATAAATTTGCTAAACATTTTATACCTAAAAAAAAGGTGTAATTTAAAAATTAAAGGAGTAAAAAGGTGAAACAAAAGAAAGATAATTTATATAATGGAATGCAAAAAGCTGTTTTAATAACGATTTTATTTATTAATATAGGTTTAATGTTTTT
>CAYJNS010000017.1:2298-17767 GCA_964371745.1 uncultured Muribaculaceae bacterium | reverse complement strand
GATCTATAGATAATTCTCTCCACTTTTTTATCAATTTACTCTCCACTTAAATATTATTAAAATAGAACTCTGCTCTATTATATTTTCCTGTATGATTTAATTGGTAATTGTCATTAGTATATTCTAATATTACTTTATTCCAAAACTTTTCTGCTAAAATAGAATTAGGAACTACTTTAACTATCCAGTTACCTTTATATAAATCAAAAATCATTTGTACTGCTTTAGCACCAATTTGTTTACCTTTATAATTATTTAATATAAATATTTCACTAATTTCATAAGTGTTATTATCATTAATATCAACCAATACAAAACCTAATATGTTATCTTCTTCCTTGATAAAATAAGCTTTATTTTCTCTAAAATAACTCAATAAATCATAATTATACTCACATTTATCACTGTCAAAGTCAATAGGAAAGCTATTGCTTAAATCATGTAAATATAATTGCAATAACTTTTCTAGTTTTTTTCTTTTCTCTTCTTTTATTATTTCTATTTTTATATCCATTACTCTCCTTTATTTAAATAATTATCTATTATAGGTTTAATAAGTTCTATATCACTATAAAAATGATCTTCACCAGGTATTTCTATAATATCAATATAACTGGGTAAATATTTTTTTACTTGCTCACTTTTTCCTAATATATCATTTTTTTGCTGTATTACTAATACCTTAATGTTATCTTTTATTAGTGGAAGAACGTCGTAATTTTCCTTTTTAATAAGATTAAGTGGAAATCCTAAAATAACTACTGCTTCTGGATCAATAATATTTCTATTAATACCTAATAATGTAATTATTGAACCAATAGATTTTGCTACAACAAAATAATTTTTCATATTGCTACTAATATTCTTAAGTTTAGTAAGCTCATCATCAAAATTAATTTCTAAATCACTTTCCCAATGATTGTAACGAATTTCCTTTATGTTATATGTTTTATCTAATACATTTTTTGTATCCTCTAACCAAGGAATATTTACTTTTGAATTTCCTGGTAATAATATAATTTGCTTCTTTTCCATCATATTCTCCTTTTTATAGATATAAATTCATCATTAATAAATAATAATCTATTTTAAATCTATCAGGTTTTATATTTAACTTTTCGTAAAATAGATTTACGTAATTTTCTCCAAAATTTCTTATAATCGATTTTTCACAAATAGCTAGGTCAAACCATTTATCAGCTATACCACACTCTCCTACATCAATAAATCCTATAAATTTATTTTCATCTACAAATATATTAGGTAAACTAGTATCTCCGTGAGAAAAACATTTATCATCATAAAATTTATTTTCTATTAAGTAATCTAATATACCATTAACTCCATTATATTTGTCTAATATATCTTCACTTATATATTCTCCAGTTATAAGGCCTTTTTCTACATTTTCTTTTACTAAATTAAGTTTATAATCTATTCCCACGCCAAAAGGACAATCATTAATATTTACTGATAATATATCTTTAAACGCTATAACAAGTAAATCTATTGCTTTTTCTGGATCATTAATATAATAATCTGAACATATCATAAATCCATCAAGTGCTTTGGTAATTAATATTTCACTATTACTAGTAGTACTATGTAATATAATTTTAGGTACACTAAGCTTACCATCTAACCAATTTAATGCATTAAATTCTTTTTTTAAATCATTTAATGGAGCTAATTTCATAAAGTAAACATCATTATTTTTACTTATTTTAATTACTTGGGAATTGGAACACCCTATACTAATTTCTTCAAAGGTAGATTCTTTTAAAAACTCTTTGGTTTCATCATTAATTTCAAATTTAAAGTCCATAAAAACCCCTTATTTTTCTATAATATCTTTAGTTACATTATCTAAAGTGTAACCAAACTTTTCTATATCTTCAAGTAACTGCTTTACAATAAATGGTGATACTACATTTAAATTTCCAAGTTCTTTTATTGGTATAAACATAGGTTTTTGTAAACCAGTTGGCCTATTTGAATCATATTCTTCTGGATCTCCAGTTCCAAGCTCTCCACTTACCCAATCACATAGAAAGAAATTTTGTTCAAAATTATCACCTTTTACTACATATAATTGTTTTTTTACATTAATAGTCAATCCTAATTCTTCTTTAATTTCTCTTATAACGTTTTCTTCAAGAGTTTCGCCCTCTTCAAGACCACCTCCTGGAAAAACATAATATTTTTCATTATCCCTTTCACGGTAAATTAATATTACCGAATCATCTTTGAAAATAACTGCTCTACTTGATATTCTCATTTTTTTCACCTTCACTTTCCTTTATTTAATTTTATAATATTTTTCTATTTCTTCAAATAAATCCATATCTTTTTTTACTAGTATAGTATTAATGCCAACTTTCTTTGCTCCATCTACATTATCACTATTATCATCTAAAAACAATATTTCACTTGATTTTAAATTATAGTTATTTACTAGATATTCATAAAAATTCTTATTGGGTTTAATCCTATTAATTTCTGAGGAAATTATTATATCATCAATATTTTTAATATCTAAATTATTTATAATATAATCTTTAATATAAGTAATATGATTAGTTGCTATTATAATTTTAGTGTTAGGGTATTTGTTTTTTAATTTACTAAATAAATTGATATCTTTTATATCATATATTTTATTTATTATATTAATAGTTGTATTAATTAATTCTTTTTTATTAGATATATATTTACTTCCATTTAATAAATACTCATCATCACTTATATTAGGTCCAAATAACCTTTCTAATCTTTCTTCAAGCTCAGTTAATTTTATATCATTTTCCTTAACTAACACCCCGACTAAATCAAATGCTATTAATTTTATCATAGCAACTTAAAAATACATGTTATATTTAACACTTGATGCTTTAGTAAAACCAACACTTTCATATAATTTATGTGCGGGAATTGCAGTATCAAGACATGTTAAACATAATGATTTATAACCATTTTCTTTTGCATATTTAATTACTTCTTCAAATATTAATTTACCAATATTTTGTTTGCGATATTCTTTAAGTACACATACATTAAATATCTCCATAGCAGGTTGAAATGAAAATGTAAATAAATCTAGTTTATAAGCTGTTATGCTTCCAACTATTTTTCCATCTTGTTTATATACAAATATTATATAACCTTCATTTTCATTATATTTTTCATAAAATGATAAATCATTACTTCCATCAAATGATTCATCAATTAGTTCTTTATATAGTTTTATATCTTCTTTTTTTAATATTTCAATCATTTTTTCTCCTTTAATTTCTTTCTTTTAATTTTTTGTACATTATATCTATATAAGATATAATTAATTTGCCAGTTATAAGCTAATATAAGCTTATCTTTTATCACTTTCCATATTATCATCTCCTAATAAAGTTATTATAACAATAAATTGAATAGTTTTCTAGAATAATTCAAATATTTTTGCGGTTATAACTATAAAACTTCTTTATAGATATTTATTAAAATGTTTACTCTTTATTTTTTAAATATTCTGCTAATTCATGATAGGCATCAGTATTCCACATCAAACATCTTTCTTCATCAGGGTAATTACCCATTGTTTTTTCTTTACCATCAGGTATAAATATAAAATCCCAAGACCAGCCATACTCTCCTGATTTTTCATAAGCAATTTTCCCTTTTGTAATAGACTTAAAAATCACTGGTTCTTTTCCGTATTCACAAAAAGCAAACGCTTCTATAAAACGCGCTTTTCTATTGATTTCGCCAGCAAGTAATTTTAAAAGTCCATTTTCACCTATTTTATCATCAGCATAATGTGTATAAGGCCCAGGGAACCCACCCAAAGCCTCTACATACAATCCTGTATCATTTTTCAAAACTGAACATTTAAGTTTTTCACTTGCTTCTTTTGCAGAGTGCATTGCTACTTCTTCTACTGTGTCAGCTTGTATTTCAGTAGTTTCCATTTTTACATTATCTACTTCAATCCCTAAAGGTTCTAATATTTGTTTAGCACTCATTATCTTTGCCCAATTTCCTGTTACATAAGTTATTTTTTTCATAATATCAACTCCTAATAAAGTTATTATAACAATAAATAGAGTAAATTCCTAGAATTATTTATTGTTTTGCGGTTATAACCGCAAAAGTAGAGAAAAATAAAAGTTTTACGGTTATAACCGCAAAACTTTTTTATAGATATTTATTAAAATGTTTAAATTCTTTAGAATCATCTAAATCTGTTTTAGATAAATCTTTGAATAAATCTTTTTGTTTTTTAGATAACTTAGTTGGTGTAATAATATTTATTACAGCGTACATATCACCTTTTGATGATGATCTAATATGTTTAATACCTTTACCTTTAAGTTTTAATTTAGTATAGTTTTGAGTTCCTGGATCAATACTTAAATATACATTACCATTAAGTGTTGGTATTTCTATTTTTGCGCCTAATACAGCATCAGTTATAGTAACTGGTACTTCTAAGTAAATATCCGTTCCATCTCTTTCAAATAGTGGATGCTCTTTTACATGGAATACTAAATAAATATCTCCGTTAGGCCCACCATTATATCCTCTTTCACCTTTACCACTGATTCTAAGTTCATGTCCTTCATCAATACCTTCAGGTATATCTACTGTGATAGTTTTTTCTTTAGTAACTCTACCAGTTCCTTTGCAAGATGTACATTTACTTTCATATGATTTACCAGCACCTTTACATGTTGGACAAGTTTTTTGTGTTTGCATCATTCCAAAAAGAGTTGCTTGCTCTGCTATAACTTTACCAGCGCCTCCACAAGTTGAACATGTACTTTCTCCATGACCACCTTTACCATCACATTTTTCACAGTTATCATCTAAATCTAATTTTAAATCTTTTTTACAACCAAATACTGCTTCTTCAAAAGATAAATTAATTGCTATTCTCATATCATTTCCACGTCTTGCTGAAGATTTTCTTCCTTGTGAACCAAATCCTCCACCAAAACCTGAAAAACCTCCACCAAAGAAATCTCTAAGAATTGAATCTAAATCTATATCACCAGGATTAAATCCTCCGCCATAACCTCCAGCACCATTAAAGTCAGCTGTTCCAAATTGATCATACTGTCTTCTTTTAGTTTCGTCAGAAAGCACTGCATAGGCCTCACCTATTTCTTTAAATTTAGCCTCCGCTCCTGCATCTTTATTTTTATCTGGATGATACTCCTTAGCAAGCTTTCTAAAAGCTGATTTTATTTCTTGATCACTTGCATTTTTATCGACTCCAAGTGTTTTGTAATAATCTTTTTTACTCATTTTTTATTTTTCTTCCTTACTATTATATAATTTTTCAAATTCATCTAATGTTTTTTCAAAAACTTTAAATGCATTATTATAAACTTTAGCACTAGTAATATCTACTCCTGCAACTTTTAAAGATTCTACCGGATCTTTTGTTGATCCTAGTTTTAAAAACTCTAAATATTTATCAAGTGCACCTTCTTTTTTATTCCAAATATCTTCAGCAATTATAAGCGCTGCTATATAACCTGTTGAATACTGATATACATAAAAGTTATAAAAGAAGTGTGATATTCTAATCCATTCATATTTAATTAAATCATCTACAAATACATTCTTACCATAATAATCTTTATTAAGTTTTAAATATACTTCATTTAAAACTTCATCTGTTAAAATAGTTCCTTTTTGATCAAGCTCATGAATAGCCTTTTCATATTCAGCAAACATAGTTTGTCTTACAATTGTAGCTTTAAACCCTTTAAGTGAGTTATCAAGTAAAAATAATTTTTCATCTAAATCATTACTTTTATCAAATAGATGTTTAAATAAAAGTATTTCATTAACTTGCGATGCTACTTCTGCCACAAATATAGAATAGTTATAATTTGTAAATGTGTTATTTTCTTTAGCAAAGTGATAATGAAGTGCATGTCCTAGTTCATGGGTAATAGTAGACACATCATTATACTTGCCTTTGTAATTTAAAAATACATAAGGATGCGCAGCATAAGCACATGTGCAGTATGCTCCAGTTCTTTTATTATCACCTGGATTTACATCCATCCATCCTTTAGAAAAGAAATCATTTATAACGTGTGAATACTCAGTCCCAAGTCCTAAAAGAGATGTTTGAATCATATCTCTAGCCTCATCAAAAGAGTACTCTTTATCAAACTTTTCAATTAAAGGTACATAAGTATCATATATTTCAAGTTTTTCTAATCCTAATATATTTTTTCTTACATCCCACTGTTTTTGTAAAAGTGGAAGTTTTTTTCTAACTGATTTTATTAATACATCATAAATATTAGTATTAATATTATTACTATCAAGTGATGCATCAAGAGCTGAAGAATACTTTCTTAATTTTGCTCTTACATTAGCATTTCTTACTTCTCCTGCTAAAAGCACACTTGATGTATGAGATATACCTTTTAACCCATTATAAATAGCATTAAAGGTTTGTTTTCTAATATCTCTATTCTTGCTTTCTAAATATATAATAAAATTACTATTAGTTATAGTTACTGTACTACCATCTTCTAAAGTAATATCTCCATAAGTTACATCTACATCAGTTAATTTTGATATAGCATCCCCTGGCACTCTAAAAGCATCACCAAGAGTTGCTAAAATTTGCTCTTCAATTTTAGATAAAATATGTTTTTTAGTTCTAAATATTTCTTTTAAATTAAGTTCATATTCTTTTAATTCTTTATTACTAGTAATATATTCTTTTATTAGTTTATAATCTTTTTCTAAAAGTTCTGGAATAAAATATGCTGCATTTTCAGAATATTTATTAAATAGAAGTAATACCTTTCCTAAATTTTCATTCCATTTAGGAATACTTAAATCAATATCATTATTAATATGCGCATAAATATATAACTTCTCTAAAATAACAGATATTTCTTTATCTAAATTTAATGCTTCCAAAAGTTTATCAGAACTATCAAGAACATGATTTTGAAATTTTTTAATTTTATTAATATTTTTTTCTACTTCTATGCATTCTTTTAAAAATAAATCTTCACTTTCATATATATCAGATAAATCTATTTTTAATTTTTTATCATTTTTTTTCACAATAACTTTCCTCTTTCTCTTTTACTTTTAAAACTTGAATCTCTCTATTTTCTTGTGGTATTTTTAATTCTTTTGGAGAAATTGGGAAACCAAAATACATCCTATCATTAAAAGAAAAAACTTTAGAACATTTTTTTAAACATTTTTCTGGATTTTCATCATACCACCAATATTTTTTAGCAAATTCATCTTTATTAAAACGCTCGTAAAAATGCACTATTGGAGAAATAGGTAAATTTTGGTTATTAATAGTTAAAAACTCATATCTTTCTAAAAATGTGTTCATATATTTCAATGTATAAATTTCCATTAATTCTATGCAATTCATTTTTTCTAATAACTCAGTTACTTTCTCTATGGAATTTAAGTATGCACTTCTTTCTTCATATGTATATCTCATAAAATCTGTTTTTACGTTATATGGAAGAAAATTTATTCTATAATCTCTTTCAAATGTCAGCAAATCTTTTTCAACACATTCAAAAGGTGTCAACTCCTCATTTGGGGTATCACATTTTTTGTCATTTAAAACGTGCTCGAACTCATGAAATAATATCTCTATATATATTAAATTTCTTTCTAAAACATTATTTTCTGGTATAGTATTTATAAATAGTTGACAATTTTCTAAATTAAATCCCATTATTAAATTATCGCCATTATAATAAGCAAAATCTTTTTCTTCTTTATCAAAAATTATAGCTTTGACATAATTTGATACATCATAATAACTTTTAAGTATATTGGCCATTTCAACTATTGTTTCTTCATCAAAAAGTTTTTTTTGATTTGTATAATCAATTAAAATATCCATTATGTTATCCATAACAATTTTTTACCCTTTCACTATAGAAAGGTTGTAGATAATACAACCTTTTAATTATTTTTCTTCAAATTTTGCTTCTTCAACTGTATCTTCAGTTTTTGCATTTTCTGAAGGAGTATCCCCTTCAGCAGGTGCAGCATTTTTAGCAGCTTCTTCATAAACTTTAGCAGCTAAATCCATAGCTAACTTATTAAGCTCTTCAGTTTTTTTCTTGATATCTTCAATATCGGTTCCTTCCATAGCTTTTTTAAGTTCATCTATTTTTTCAGTAGCACTTTTTTTCTCATCTTCAGTAACTTTATCACCTAGATCTTCTAATGCTTTTTCAGTAGTAAATACTGCGCTATCAGCTTCGTTTCTAACTCCAGCTTCTTCTTTTTTCTTTTCATCAGCTTCTTTATTAGCTTCAGCTTCTTTAACCATTCTTTCAATTTCTTCTTCTGATAAATTAGTTGATGCAGTAATTGTAATAGATTGCTCTTTATTAGTTCCTAAGTCTTTTGCTTTAACATTTACTATACCATTTGCATCAATATCAAATGTAACTTCAATTTGTGGTACTCCTCTTCTTGCTGGTAAAATATTTGATAATTGGAAATTACCTAATGTTTTATTATCAGCAGCCATAGGTCTTTCACCTTGAAGTACGTGCACATCTACTGCAGGTTGATTATCAACAGCAGTTGAGAATACTTGACTTTTACTTGTTGGTATTGTTGTATTTTTAGGTATTAATACAGTCATTACATTACCCATAGTTTCAAGTCCTAAAGATAAAGGTGTAACATCTAATAGTACTATATCATCAACTTCACCAGTTAATACTCCCCCTTGGATAGCTGCACCCATTGCAACAACTTCATCAGGATTAACTCCTTTTGATGGTTCTTGACCAAGTTCTTTTTTAACTAATTCTTGGATATAAGGTATTCTTGTAGATCCTCCAACTAATATAATTTTGTTTATTTCTTTTTTATCTAACTTAGCATCTTTTAAAGCAGTTTTAACAGCGTCTAGTGTTGAATCAAATAAATCTTTACATAAACTTTCAAACTTAGCTCTAGATAGGTTTAAATCCATATGTACTGGATTACCATCTACTTGAGTTAAGAATGGTAAACTAATTTGTGTTGTAGTAGTACTTGATAACTCTTTTTTAGCTTTTTCAGCAGCATCAGCAAATCTTTGCATTGCTATTGGATCTTTTGATAAATCAGTTCCATGTTCTTTTTTAAATTCAGAAACTAAATGTTCAACGATTTTTTTATCAAAGTCATCTCCACCAAGTTTATTATTACCACTTGTAGATAACACTTCAAATACTCCATCACCTAAATCTAAGATAGATACATCAAACGTACCACCACCAAGGTCATATACTAATATAGTTTGGTGTTTATCTTGTTTATCCATTCCATATGCTAAAGCTGCAGCAGTTGGTTCATTTATAATTCTTTCTACTTCTAGTCCTGCAATTTTACCAGCATCTTTTGTAGCTTGACGCTCAGCATCATTAAAATATGCTGGAACTGTAATAACAGCTTTAGTTACTGGTGAACCTAAATAAGCCTCAGCATCTGCTTTTAATTTTCCTAAAACTTTAGCACTAATTTCCTGTGGAGTAAATTTCTTTCCATCAATTTCCACTTTATAATCAGTACCCATGTGTCTTTTAATTGAAGACACTGTATTTTTAACATTAGTTACTGCTTGTCTTTTAGCAGTTTCCCCAACTAATACTTCTTCACCTTTAAAGGCAACTACAGATGGAGTTGTTCTATTTCCTTCTGCATTTGGTATTACTACCGTATCATTTCCTTCACGTACACTAACACAAGAGTTAGTTGTACCTAAATCTATTCCTATAATTTTACTCATAATTTTTTATCTCTCTCTTTCTTTTTTTATTCACTTACCTTAACCATTGCCGGTCTAATTACTTTATCGTTATATGTATATCCTTTTTGTAGGACATCTATAACAATACCTGTTTCGTATTCATCACTTGCCTCAGTTAAAACTGCTTGTGCGCTTGATGGATTAAACTCTTCGTGTAAACATTTTATTTCTTCAACGTTTTTAGATGATAATATACCAATAAGTGCAGCATATATCATTTCAAAACCATCTAAATATTTTTTTATTTCAGCATTATCTGTATTAACAGTAATAGCTCTTTCAAAATCATCTACAATATCTAAAAGTTTAACAATCATATCTTCGCTTTCATATCTTCTGATGCGTGAGATTTCTTCTTCACTTCTTCTTTTAATATTTTGCATCTCAGCAAGCGTTCTTAAAAACTTTTCATTAAGTTCTTTATGCTCAGTTTTTAATTTTTCAAGTTCAACATTTTTTTTAGGTTTAACTTTTTTTACACTAGTAGAAGCTTTCTTTTCTTTTTCTTCCAAGTTATTTTTTCCCTTCCAGTTCATCATCTACATAATTTAGTAGACTCACTATTTTTTTATAATCCATTCTTTTTGGTCCAATAACTGCGATTGTTCCTTCTTCTCCTCCAGCTTTATAATGCTTTTTAACTACCGTTAGATTGGGGTCGAGTTTATTTTCATTACCAATATAGATTTTTATATCATCATTTTCTTTTGTATCATCTATTTTTTTTAAGATACTTACATCTTCCAGTTTACTAGCAAGTTTTTTTATATCACTTGCATTTTGATATTCTGGTTGACTAATAATTTTAGATGCTCCAGATACATGGACTGATTGATTATTACTTACAAAATCATTAAACGCTTTATAAAAAATATTATATACAGTTTCATACTGATTAATCTCTTTTATAATAATAGGCTTTATTTCAAACTCTAATCTTTCACTCGCATCATTAATCGGAGTTCCTATTAAGAATTTATTTATAATTTCACTTGTTTTGACAACCTCATTTATGTCTGTACCTTCCGGAAGTGTAAACTTCTTACTTTCCACTTTTCCCTTATCCGTACATACAAGAGCAACTATATTCCTATCATCAAGTTTAATAATTCTAACTTCTTGTAGTAAATTATCACTAGCAGTTTTTCCTAAGACAACACTTGTATAGTTAGTTAAATCACTAATTATTTCCATACACTTAGTAATAGTATCACTAACTACTAAATCTTTATTAGAAAATATTGTTTGAAGTTTTAATACATCTTTTCCAGTTAAATTTTCTGGTTTCATTAAATATTCTACATAATATCTATATCCTTTTTCAGAAGGTATTCTTCCTGAGGATATATGATTTTTTTCAATAAATCCAAGTTCTTCTAAAACCTTCATTTCATTACGAATAGTCGCTGAAGAAAGCTTTAACTTATTACATAAACTTTTAGAACCAACAGGTTTAACTTCTTTAATGTAACTTTCAACTATTTCCTTTAAAAGTAGCATTTGTCTTTTTTCCATGTTCATCACCACCTTTAGCACTATAAATCTTTAAGTGCTAAATCTATTATAATAGTATGCTTAGCACTTGTCAATATATAACTGCTAATTTTATAAAATTTTCACATATGAATATTTTTATATTTAAATCCATTAAAAAACCTCATTTCTATTCTTAAGAGATGAGGTTTTTATTAAAATATTATTTTATTAATTAAATATAATCTATTTTCATTAAATTAGTAGGTTTTGGTTCACCTGTGCATGGAAATCCTCCGGTAGTTACAAAAATATCTCCTTTTTGAAGATCCATAAATTCTTTTGCTAAAGTTAAACTTTCGTTTAAAATTTCATCAGTTGATGAACAAGCTTTAATGTCCATTGGATATACTCCCCAGTTAAGAGCAAGTCTTCTACCTGCTTTTTCATCAGGTGATAGTGATAAAATAAGTGCATTCGGTTTTAAATTACTAATCATTTTAGTTGTTGAACCACTGATAGTATTTGCAACTATTAATTTAGCACCCAGTTTATTTGCCGCTGTTACAACAGACTGTGCTATTGCAGTTGGAATATCTAAATTATTATCATTTTTAGAAATATAATTAAACTCAGTATTATCCTCAGCTACTTTACAAATATTCGCCATAGCTTTAACTGTTTCAATTGGATGTTTACCAATTGTCGTTTCACCTGAAAGCATAACTGCATCTGTTCCATCAAATACCGCCGCTGCAATATCTGCAGTTTCAGCTCTTTTTGGTCTAGAATTTTCCATCATCGTTTCAAGCATTTCAGTTGCAACTATAGATATTTTGCCCATTTCACGACATTTTTTAATCATATTTTTTTGTACGATAGGTAAAAGTTCAGATGCTATTTCAGTTCCAAGATCTCCTCTTGCTACCATAATACCAGCACTATGTTCTAAAATTTCTTCTAAATTATCGATTGCAAGTTGACTTTCAATTTTACATATTATTTGCATATCTTCACGATTATATTTTTTTAAGATATCTTTTATCTCAAAAATATCTTCTTTATTAGAAACAAATGATATAGCTAAAAATTCTCCACCGTTTTCACAAGCAAAAGCAATATCTTTATAATCTTCTTCGCTTACATACGGAATATCTAATTTTATTCCAGGAGCTGAAATACTTTTTCTATTACCTAAAACTCCTCCATTAATAATATTACAAGTCACTCCATCTTCTTCTAAAGATTCAACAATTAATTTCATTTTAGCATTCTCAAGTAAGATTATACTTCCAACTTTTAAATTATCAATTGCTGCTGGGTGATTAACAGAAAATCTTTCTTCATTACCTAAAACATTTTCTTTAACAATTCTTATAGTTTTTCCTGTTTCTAAAGTTATTTGATCATTAACATGAGTTCCACATCTAAATTCTGGACCCTTTGTATCCCAAAGTATAGCAATATTGGCTCCAGTTTTTTTTCTAACACTTCTTACAGTTGATAAAACTAAGTTCCTTTCTTCTATTGTTGCATGAGAAAAATTCACTCTAGCAACATTCATTCCGGCTTTAACCATTTCTACCATAGTATCTTCATTATTACTTGATGGCCCTATACTACAAATTATTTTTGTTTTTTTCATTTTTTACTACTTCCCTTCAAACCTTTAGTATTTTATCACAATCCTTAGTTATTTGCAATAGTTATTTTGCCAAATTCATGCTTACGAAAACATGTACATTTTCAAATATTTTTTCGACATATTTTTCTAAATACTTTTTATATTAATTAAAATCGAAATTCATTCACAATTATTTATTTTTATTATTGTTTAAACAAACAATAAAAGCTTCATCTATATTATATAAAGGTACCTATTCCATTATTATTTCCTTTATCAATATTGAAGATGTTTTTTAAAAGCTAAATCCTCAGTTTTATTAAAACAACTAAATTATTATAATATTTTTTAAATCACTTTCCTTTTCATTAAAATCCACTAATATAAAATCAATTTAAAATAAATGCAATTATAATAATAATTTATCATATCTTTTTATATGAATAATAAAGAATTTGAAAAATTTGCTAACTACGACTATAAAAGTTTTTCTAATTATTTATCGAGTATTGACCCATATGAATTTACTTTAATTGGAACAATACTAGGTTTTTTAATTTCAAAACCGCTTACTATAAACGAGCAAAATTCATTAGGAAACTTTTTTACTTTAATTGGTCAAATACTCCAAACAGTTAATGGTCAAGCTATAACCAATGCACAAAAAGATAAAGAATTTTCAAATTTTAAACCATATTTACAAAAAGATAATTTAAAAGAGGAAGTAGCTTATTTAAAAGAGGAAGTATATAAAATCATACAAGAGGCATATGGTTTTATGAAACCATAAAAAAAGCCTTATCTAGGCTCTACCATTTTTATATAAATATTTTTCAAATTTACTTTTTTAGAATCATCCATTTTAATAAATGTAAGTTTAAGTGGATATCCACTATCTAAAGATAAAAATATTTCCACTTTTGAAAGTCCATAACTTATCGCACTTGTTGAAATTGATTTATAAGGTATAACATGTATTTTTTTTAAAGTTGTCATTGGTGTTTTATCAAAAAGGATAATTCTTTGATCAGTAAATATTGCATAATCTCTTGAATTTTTATATCCCATTAATATTTTTTCTCTATCATCAACATAATCAGTAACGTATTTAGGTAAATCACTTGGATTAATTTCTCTTTCAAAATTAAAATATTTAGTTAATTCTTTATATTTAATATAAGCCATAATATCATCTTCCTTTCGTTTATTTTATCAAATTTTCATTTCAAAGTCTAGTTTAACCATGTAATTTTTTCATATCACGTTTAGTTTTTGCTTCTTTATTTTCAATAGCGACTCTTTGCGTAATAAATAATATTATTAAAAAATTAACAGTTGATGAGCCTCCATAACTAAGTATTGGTAACGGTACTCCAGTAAGTGGTATTACAGCAAGAATCCCTAATATATTAATTAAAATATGGAGCGTAAAAAGAGCAAAAGCACCATAAGCTAAAATACTACATCTAAGATTAGATGCACCTTTAGCAATTTTGAGCATTCTAAAAAGAATAAAAGCATATAAAAGTATTACGCCTACTCCAACAATTAAACCTAATTCTTCAACAATTATTGGAAATATAAAGTCAGTATGACTTTCAGGTAAATATAAATACTTTTGTGTACTGTTACCAAGACCTTGTCCAAATAAACCACCATTTTTTATTGCAATCATACCGTTACATACTTGATAACCAGTTTCCTCTGTATATCTAGTACATGGATCTTGGAAAATAAATCTTTGCATCTGAGCTGAATTTAATATACTTGTTCCAAAATATAAAAGTGCTGCAGCTAATATAACTGCACCGACTGCTAAAATTTTTATTATTTTAAGAGCATTATTATTTACAACTGGAACCGATATAAAAATCATCCCTGTTATACCAAGTATTATAACTGCTGAACCAAAATCTGGCTGCATTATAACAAGTGTTGCAATTAGTATACCAAGAGCAAGTGGTATTAAATAAGGATATATATTTTTTATATTTTGTTTTGAAAGCATATTATAATATACTGCACTAAATATTATAATAATTGTTTTAGCAAATTCACTCGGTTGTAAACTAAATAAACCTAAATTAAACCAACTTCTTGATGAGTTATTGGTTTCTCCTAATACAAATAAAAGCGTGAGCGAAAAAAGACATAAAAGAGCAAGTGGTATAGCATACTTCCCATACTTTTTAGTTGGGTAATGAATAATAAATAAAAAACCAATAAAAAAAGTAACAATAACAAATATTAATTGTCTTATAAAAAAATGAGATGAACTTACATCATATCTAAGTATTGTTGAAACGCTTGATGAACTGTAAATCATAACTAGCCCAAGTATAGTTAGTATGATAGTGGCTATCAAAAGGGGTTTATCAAGTTTTCTTAATCTATTATACATTATTTATCTCCTAGTATAATTTTATCATATTATACTACTCTTTCATAGAAAAATTTTATTACTTAGGTAAATATTATGTCAAAAAGAATCATAAATCATACATTATAATAGATAGAATAAGGAGGTTTTAAAATGTATTACTACGGAA
>CAYJNS010000017.1:0-2288 GCA_964371745.1 uncultured Muribaculaceae bacterium | reverse complement strand
AATAATGGTTATTATGCCCAAAGTTATGGAGCTACAGGATATGTTGGATATACAAGCGGATATGGAAATGGCGCAGCAATATGGATTGTACTATTTATCTTACTTGTAATTATAATAGGTGCTGGATGGTCTTTTGGCGGCGGATGTAATCATACACCATCTTGTTAAAAAAATATAAAAGTCGCTTGAAAAAGTGGCTTTTTTATGAAAAATTTGATACAATATACTCGTGATGTTTTTATGAAATTACCAGAAATTAAAATATTAAATGAAAAAAATAAAGTTCTTCGCACAAAAAGCAGTGAAGTTTCTTTTCCTTTACAAGAAGAAGATAAAAAATTAATAAATGACTTATTAATATATTTAAAAATGAGTCAACAAGAAAAATATATTGAAAAATATAATTTGAGAGCAGGTATGGGAATGGCTTTTATACAGCTTGGTATACCAAAACAAATATTTGTAGTTGTTATTGAAGAAGAAGATGGGTCTTTTACAAATTATACTATAATAAACCCAGTTATAAAAAGTTTTAGTGAAGAATTAATTTATGTAGAAGAAGGCGAAGGTTGTTTAAGCGTTGATAGAGAAACAGACGGTATTGTTCCTAGATACGCTAGAATGAATATAGAATATCAAGATATTGAAGGCAAAAAACAAACTATACGAGTTAGAGAAGAATTATCTATAGCCTTCCAACATGAAATAGATCATTTAAATGGAATTTTATTTACTGATAAAATAGATAAAAAAAATCCATTTAAAAATATAAATAATATGCGAGCAATTTAAAAGTTTGGTTTAAGCCAAACTTTTTATTTTCCTAAAATATTTTCAGATAATTTTCTGTGATACATATTTTGCATATCAAAGTTTTCTAATTGAGTTACTTCCCTATTATAAAAAGATATTAGTTCTTTAAATTTATTTTCAATAAAATTTGGCGAAATAGTTTCTAAAACATAACAAATTATATCCCAATATTTTTGGGGCATATTTTCTTTAAAATAATTTAGTTCATTTGTCATTTCAAATGCATAATAATCACTTATTTTTTCACTATTTTCTTTTAAAATATCTCCATTATAAATAACATTATCTTTAAATAATATATATGGAAAAAAAGCAGAATCAAAAGAAAATGCATTATCTAAAATGACTAAACTATAACATTTACCATTTTTTATAAAACCAAAATTATCATCATGCCTATCATAATTTTGGATTATAATATCAAAAATATACATTTTAATAATATCTTCAATAACTTTATTATCAAAATAAATATATGCAAGTTTCAAAATATCATTAAGTGGTATGTATTTTTTTTTATACAAATTTGACCATTTAGAAGCTAAAATAAAGGATCCTTGATAATTTAAATCTTCACTTTTACTATATAAAATATTATCTTTGACAAACAATTCATACTTAGCGCAGTTAAGATTAATTAAACTTGCCAAATTTGATACTATTATCTCTTTATATATTTCATCAATTTCGCATTTTTTCAAATAATAATATATACCATTTAATTTATATCTGCCATTTAAATGTTTTTTCAAATTAACCACCCCATTAATTAAAAAGAAGTTGCACTCAACTCCCCGACTAAATAAATTATATCATATATGTTACTTTTTGTCAAATTTACAAATTAAAAGTAAGATATTATCTTACCCTTTTTAAATTACCATTTCCACATTCTAACATTTCTTCATAGTTTTCACACCATAATCCCCAAAGATTAGATTGATCAGTTAATGTAAGTGGACTAGCTCCTTTTATAACATATCCTATAGCAACTAAATTTTGAATTTCTTCACTTTGTTCATAAACTTCAGTAAATGATTTTCCTTCTGGAACATATAATTCACCTAAATAAGCTCCCCAAACATTATTAATAACTAATCCTTTTTCATTAATAAATGTAATTGTATCGACAGAATCTTCATTTAAATTTCTTACCATTGCTTTTGTTCTATTCATTTCATCATCGATAGTACTCACTTCTTTATAATAAAATAGCAAGTTTTTCATAAAATTCCCTAACATAATTTTCCCTCCTGTAATATAATTATAACACATTTGTTACAAAAAATCAAGTTTTTTTAAAATGATTTATATTTCGTAGAATTTATAACTTAAATTTGGTAATATATATATGGTGAGTAAAAATGGAAAATATAATAAATATAATTAAACCTAACGAATTAAATCAATTTATACAGAAATTATTTGTTACGACGATTCTAAAGAAAAATTAGAAACTATTGAAATAGATTACT
>CAYJNS010000016.1:0-18275 GCA_964371745.1 uncultured Muribaculaceae bacterium | reverse complement strand
TCATAAATATAAAAACTCATTAATAATAAATAACACAAATATTATCATAGATAACAAAGAATCTAATAGAGTTAACACCGAAAATTCTATAGAAAATATAGTTTCTACTAATATAAAAGAAAATGATGATAAAAAAAATAACTAGTGCTATAAAGTTATTTTTTTCTTTTAGTAACTAAATAAAGTAGTGGACCAGATAGTATTAAAAATATTCCTAGTATTATAATACCTGATGAAAAGAAATTTGATATTGCAGTGTAATATTTTGAAAATATGGAAAATGCTGTTACTGTTATAATTAAAAGAAGTATAGGAATTAATATATCTTTTTTCTTAGTGATAAACATTTTTCTAACCTTGGATAAAGAAAGACTTAGAAGAATGAACGCATCAAAGTACCATATAATAGATGCAAAATTTTCTATGTTCTCTATAAAATCTAATATTTGTATTCTTCTTAAAACCATATATTCTGGATATGAATATGTCTTAATAAGAAATGCACCTAAGAATCCAGTTATATAAAAATTAATTAAAAATATAATTACAAATACTATAAAATAACTAATCATTTTTGTTTTAAGTGTTACTTTATATTCCATTAATAATACATTAGGTACTGATGAAAATATTGCAAATATTAAAGCTCCAATAAATATATTGTTAATAGGTTCTGTTAGTATTGGTAAAAAGTTATTTATATCAATAAATGAAGACAGAAAGACTGTATTAAATATATTAATAACAAGGCTTATAGGAAGGAGTAATACACTCATCCTTATAATTGTTTTTTCGCTTTTTAAAGCTGTGTAAAAGGCAACTGCAAAAAGTAAAGATAACGTAACCCAAATGGGAGTTTCAAATAAATAATAAACCTTTACAAAATTAGTAAATATTACACTAATATATATTACTAAATAAATATATAGGAGGAAAAATATTATTTTATAAAAAGTACTTATAAGTGTTTTTTTATTTAAAAAGTTATTTAAATTGAAATTTATATTTTTACTTATCTTATCATAAAAGATAATAATTATATTACCAATTAAATATCCTAAAAGTATACTTATCCATGCATCTTTACCACTGTATCTAAAAATATATGAAAAACCTACTCCTAAAAACATAGCTCTTCCAAGGAAAAAAGTAGTGCTTATATATTCCCTTTTACTAATCGGCATTATATATCAGTCCTTTCCTTGAAATAGATAAATTAGTATCTATATTAACATTAGCTTTAGTCCACAGTTCATTATTATCTTTTCTAGTACTTTTATAATATACATTTTCAAGTCCAAGAATATCGCTATTGTATTTTTGTAAATTAATCATTAAATCATTTATCTTATTATTAAGTTCAATGCTTAATAAATCAGCTATTTCATTATAAACATCATCATCAAATAAATCAGCATTATCTGGACTTTTTTTAATTTCAACTATAACATCAACAGTTATATCAATATCAGTTTCAGTAATAGATATATCTATTTTTTCAAATTGAGTAATAGTTTCAATAGATGAATCATTATAAATGCTTGTTAATACTATACTAGTATTTTGACTATTAAAAGCATTATATATATTAGCGTTATCTTTAGAAAGAGTAGTTACTAAATTTGTATCATTAAATACAGCAAGTCCATCAAAGATAAATTCTTCTTCATCAATTTTTATTTTTGAGACAGCAGGATCTATATAGCCTTCAGCTAAATCTCTTGTAAATGATGCAAAGGGTAAATGAGTATAATAATTTTTAGAATAAGTATTATCTTTAATTAAACTAGTTAAGTAAAAAGAAACTGAAGGGTTAGTTTCACTAGTATTTTCAAATATATCTTTTGGTGAATCTTCATTTGTTATAACGAATAAAAATTCTTCATTAAGCTTTGGATTTCTTATAACATAATCAGTAATATCTGTTATTTTTTCTTTTGTTACATTTTCACTAAGAACAATAATTTGAGTATGAGAAAAGTATGGAGTTGACTTTAACTTTTCAGTAGCGTTTATATGTGCCTCATAATAAGTTGACCCGACTCCATCAACTGTATATGTCTTTGGAACAACAGTATCACCTTCCTTTGTATTATCAGTTATTTCAAATACTACAATAAACTCCTCATCTATATAATCAACTCCAAGACCTGTTACATAAGATAAAGAATTCAACTCTTTATAATCAACACAACCTGTTATTAAAATAATAGTTATTATTAAAAAAAATAATTTCTTCATCTTATTTCTCCCTTGTTAAGTTTTGTTCTACTAAGACATTGCTTCTTTTTTTATCATTAATCTCATCTGATTTGAAAAATACTTTTTTAAAATATGCTTTATCAAAAGGTGATAATGGATTCATATAACTTTTACCTAATGAGTAAGTACTTGCAAGGTTAACAATTAATATAAATAGTACTAACATCCATCCATATATTCCTAAAAATGCAGCGGCTAGTAAAAATCCAAACCGATAATACCTAGTTGCATTAATCATATCTAAATCAGTAAATATCATACTTGAGATAAAGGTAAGTGCTACAACTATAATCATAATTGGAGAAACAATTCCTGCGGATACTGCAGCCTCACCAAGTACAAGTGCACCAAGTATTGAAATAGATGAACCATATGCAGAAGGAAACCTTAAATCACTTTCTCTTAATATTTCACTTAATACCAGTATTATGAGGGCCTCTATTACCGCGGGAAAAGGTAATCCTTCCCTTTGTGCAGCAAAGTTTAAAAGTAAGTTGGTAGGAATAGCTTCTTGATTATAATTAACAATTGCAATATATAAACCAGGAGCCATTATAGTTATTAAAAAAGCAAGCATACGAATTATTTTAATAAAATTTATGTTTATACTTTTAGTATATGTATCACTAGTAGGATGAAAAAAATCAACTAAAAAAGAAGGTGTTACTAAAACAAATGTAGCATTATCAACAACTATTGCAATTTTACCAGCCAGTAGTGCTTTAGCAACTTCATCAGGCCTTTCAACATACTGAATAGTTGGAAATATACTTCTTGACTCACCATCTATTAGATGAGCTAATTGTGATGAATCTACTATTCCATCTATATCTATATCTTTTATTTTATTATAAGTATTATTTACTAGCTTTTTATCAGTTATATCATCTAAATATAAAATTCCAACAAAAGTATTTGTTTTTCTACCAAGTACTAAATTTTTAGTTTTTAGTTTACTTGACTTAATTCTTCTTTTAATAAGGCCAACATTCATTAAATAGTTTTCTACAAAAGCATCTTTTGGACCATTGATAGTACTTTGTACCTGAGGCGAAGATACGCTTCTAAAAACAAGTAATCTTACTTCAACTGCTAAAACTTCTTTTTCATCAGTTACTATGGCATAACCATTTGTTAAGTAAAATTCTATTTTATCTAAGTTATCTATTACTACTGTATTAGATCCCGCGAGCATATTTTCTAGTTTACCAACATTTTTAGAAAAATTAATAATACTTATTAAATTTTTAAGTATTTGATCATTTATTTTATCACTAGATGCAGTAGTTTCTAAATATATTATATTAACTTTTCTTGATTTAGAAATTTCTAAAGTTTTAATTACTAAATCAGTACAACTCTCAAACTCTTTTTGAATTCTTTTAACAACATGCACACATATCACCTGCTTATAGTATTTACCAAAAAATGGTTATTATGAATATTATGCTATTTTTTTTAAAGATTACTTGTAAAAAAAATAAAAAGTAGTATAATTACATTAGAAAGGATGAGGGAATATGAAATTATTAAAAATAGGTGCTGTAGTATTATTTGGAGGCTTATTATTAACTGGCTGTGGAGCTGAAGAAGAAAAAGAAGCTGCAACTAATAATACAATATCATGTACATTTTCACAAGAATCACCGAAAGAAGAAAATTCAGTAAAAATAGAATATGATGGTGATACAATCACAAGTGCTGATATGTCATTTAATTTTGTTGGTGGATTTGAACAATCGCATGTTGATGCAGTATGTAATAGTTATGAACTTTATGAAGGTTTAGATTGTACTGGTACATATAATGAAGAAGAAAATAATCAAACTTATGAAATTAAAATAGATAATGATGCTTCAACAAAAGAATATTTAAATATTTCACATAATATTGAAGGCGCAACTAAAGATGAATTAAAAGCTGCATTCGAAGAAAAGAATTACGTGTGTGAGTAATTAAAAAACATAACTTACTAAAAATAAGTTATGTTTTTTTTAGACTTGCATTAAGATATTAATTTAGTATATAATAATTTCAAGGAGTAATATGAAAAAGAAATTAAAAGTAAAAAAATTAAATTGGATAACAATAATATTAATAATAATTATTGCTTTTTCTGTTTTTCAAATAATAATTTGGTTGCTTGAAAATAATAAAACTAGTAATTTAATGGAAGAAGTTAATGAAAATGTTAAAGAAATTATAATCAATGATAAAAAAATATTAGATATTGATTTTGATAAACTTTTAGAAATAAATGATGATATTAAAGCTTATATAGATATTGATAATACAAAAGTTTCTTATCCAGTTACACAAAAACAGGATAATGATTATTATTTGTATAAATCTCTAGATAAAAAATATAGTGATGCAGGTTGGATATTTGCTGATTATAAAAATGAAATAGATGGACTGGATAAAAATTTAGTTATTTATGGACATGATAGAAAAGATAATAGTATGTTTGGATCTCTTGATGCTTATTTAGAAGAAACTTTTTATAATGAAAATAAAATCATAGAGTTTATTACTCCAACTACTTTTTATGAATATGAAATATATTCAGTATATACCATAGATGTAGAAGAGTATTATATAACAACTAATTTTACAGATGAAACTTATTTAGAATTTCTAGATATAGTATCTAAAAGAAGTATATATGAAGTTGATGGTTCACTTGATATAAATACTAAAACAATAACTTTATCTACTTGCTATGAAGGTGAAGAAAAAAGGTTAGTTATACATGGTAAATTAATTGACGAAATAAATTTAGAAGATTAACTCTTCTTTTTTTGTTGACATATATTAAACAAAATGTTAATATATTCTTACAAATCAACTAAGGAGGCGCAATTTGAAAATAATTAGAAATAATGATTTTGATAAACAGTTAAAAAAACTTAATAAATATCCTAAAGAACATAATAATTTTAATAAAATTATTAATCATATTAAATTATGTAACTCATATATAGATTTACTATATAATCCGCTTTCACATATGTATGGATTTAGTCAAAAAAAACATGAATTATCTAATTATTATAGTTTTAATTTAGAAAAAAATGGTGGAGTAATTAGATTACTTTTAGAAATTGATGTAGATAATAATATAGTTTATTTAATATATATTTCAACTCACCATTATGTAGATTTTAAAAGATCTAATATATTTAAAGGAGGTAAAAATGGATAGTGTTTCATTTAAAGATTATTTACAAGATTATTTAGAAGTGAATAATATAACTAATAAAGAATTTTCTAAAAGAATAAATATAACACCAAAACATTTAATTGATATATTAAATGGAGATAAACCATTAACTGGTAAAGTTATTGAAAATATATCTATTGTTACTAAAATACCTGTTGAATATATATTTAAAGTAGAAATGAATTATAAATTTGAAAAGAAAATATGTGATTATTTAGATAATAATAATTTTAATAAATCAAGTTATTTAAATAAATTTAATTATAAATATTTAATAAATAATAATTATATATCATTTACAGATGCAACTGAAAAATTAGAAGTTATAAAAGACATATTGAAATTTTTAAGAGTTACATCGCCGGATGCAGTATATGAAATAGATGAGAATATTTTATATAAAAGTAAAAATGATAAATATGAGTTGCTAGTATTATGGCTTGAAAAATGTTATCAAAAAACTTTAAAACAAAATGTTTTAGATTATGATAAAAAAAATATCAAAAGTTTAGTTTCATATATTAATAAGTGTGCTATGGATAATATATTTAATGAAGAGGAGCTAATTAAGTATTTTAATCAAAATGGAGTATTTTTAGTTATAGAAGAAGATATTCCTGGTGCTAAAATAAGAGGTGCATTTAAAGTACATCGTAATAAACCTGCGATTTATATAACTTATAAACATAAAAGAATTGCTGATATATATTTTGCATTATTGCATGAAGTTGCACATATGAAAAGAGATTTTAATAAAGCTAAGGGACAAAATTTAGTTTCATATGATAAAGATAATATAGAATCTTATGCTGATATTTTAGCTTATGATTATATGGTTCCTAAAGATTATTTAGAAAAAATAGTAAAAGATAAAAATTATGATGTAAGTAAAGAAGTAAAATATCCTAAAAGTTTTATAGTATATTTATTAGCTAAAAATGGATATATAAAATATAGTGATAATATTTATCAAAAATATAATATTTTAATCTAGTTTAACTAGATTTTTTCTTTATAATTTGATATTATTTTATAGTAAGGGTAAAAGATAATTATGAAAAAAGAATATTATAAACTAAAAGTTAAGGAAGTATTAGATGATGTATCAAGTAGTAGCTCTGGTTTAACTGAAAAGGAAGTAACTATTAGATTAGATAAATATGGACTTAATAAATTAAAAGAAGAAAAAAAGAAAAGTGAACTTTATAAATTTCTATTACAATTTAAAAATTTAATGGTAATTATCTTAATATTTGCTAGCTTATTTTCATTTATAGTTGCTATACTTGAAAAGGAATCTTTTTTTGAAAGTATTATTATACTTGCAATAGTTATTCTTAATGCTGTATTTGGTTATATTCAAGAATCTAAAGCAGATAAGGCAATTGAAGCATTAAAGAAAAAAGATGTAACTCATGTAAAGGTAAAAAGAGATAATGTAGTAAGTATAGTTGATATAGAAAAAATAGTAATAGGTGATATACTTGTTTTAGAAGCTGGAGATTATGTTCCAGCAGATGCTAGAATTATATATAGTGCATCACTTAAAGTAGAAGAGGCTAGTTTAACTGGAGAATCTGGGTCAGTTGAAAAAGAAGAAAAAATTATAAAAGAAACTGTTATTATAAGTGATCAAGTAAATATGATATTTGCAGGATCAAATGTTGTATATGGTAAATGTGAAGCAGTTATTACTAGTACTGGTATGAATACAGAACTTGGTAAAATTGCTACATCTTTAATCCATGAGGAAAGTGTGGATACACCTCTTCAAAAGAAAATTCATAATATATCAAAAATATTAACTTATGGAGTGGCAGTAATAATTGTTATAATGATTATTATAGGTCTTATAAGAGGAGATGATATAGTTCATTTAATAATAGTTGCTATATCACTAGCAGTTGCTGCAATACCAGAAGGCTTACCTGCGGTTATAACCGTAATATTATCTTTAGGTATGACTAGACTTGCTAAGAAAAAAGCTGTAGTAAGAAACATTTCATCAGTTGAAACACTTGGCTCAACTAGTGTTATATGTAGTGATAAAACAGGGACTATTACTGAAAATAAAATGGTGGTAAGAAGTTTTAGTATTGATAATAAAATAGTAAATGTATCTAAAAATAAACTATTAAATATGATTATGTTTTTATGTAATGATGTTAAAAAAGATGATGAAACATATATAGGAGATCCTACTGAAGTAGCTTTATTAAAATATGTTGAAGAATTAAAAGAAGAGTTTACTAATAAAAGAGTATTTGAGTTTCCATTTGATTCTGAGCGTAAACTTATGAGTACAGTTAATGTTCATGATAAAGAAAATATTGTTTTAACTAAAGGTAGTTTAGATTTTCTTCTTAAAATATGTACTCATATAAACTTAAATGGTAAAGTAGTAAAACTTACTAAAAAGCATATTGATATAATAAAAAGTAATGAAGCAACTATGTCTAGCGATGCTTTAAGAGTACTTGCATTTGCTTATAAAAATATTGCTAAGAAAAAAACATATAAAATAAATGAAGTAGAAGATAAACTTATATTTGTTGGATTAGTTGGAATGATTGATCCTCCTAGAAAAAGTGTTAAAGCATCAATTAAAAGTTGTTATGATGCTGGTATTACTCCAATAATGATTACAGGGGATAGTATAAATACAGCAATAGCTATAGCAACTGAAGTTGGTATTTATAAAAAAGGTGATACAGCAATTGAAGGAGTGGAACTTGATAAAATATCTGATGAAGAGCTTGAAAATAATGTGTCTAAGTATAAAGTTTATGCCAGAGTATCACCTGCTCATAAATTAAGAATAGTTAAAGCCTGGCAAAAAAATAATAAAGTTGTTGCTATGACCGGGGATGGAGTAAATGATGCTCCTGCAATAAAGAAATCTGATGTTGGAATAGGTATGGGAATAACTGGAACTGAAGTATCTAAAGGTGTTGCTGATATCGTTTTAATAGATGATAGTTTTTCAACGATTGTAACTGCAGTTGAAGAAGGAAGAAATATCTATGAAAATATTAGAAAAGCAATAACATATTTAATTACTGCTAATATTGCTGAAATTATAATCGTATTTGTTGGTGTTATACTTGGTTATGAAATATTTTTACCAATACATCTTCTTTATATAAATTTAGTAACAGATTCACTTCCAGCAATAGCTCTTTCATATGAGCCTGGTGATAAAGACATTATGAAAAGATCTGTTAGAAAAAATAAAAATACTATTTTTACACCATTTATAATAGCAAGAATAATCTTCTCATCAGTTTTAAAAGGTATAATAGTATTAAGTATTTACTTTATAACAGTAAAATTTATTGATGTAGAAAAAGCATCAACTATGGCTTTTCTAACGCTTATTTTACTTGAAATGACATTTGCTTTAACTAGTAGAAATTTATATAAAAATATTTTTAATAAAGCATTTTTAAAAAACAACTTCATGAATATAACAATGATTATATTACTTATTTTACAAGGAATACTTTTCTTTACACCAGCAGCTAATTTATTTGAAATAGTACCACTTAATTTAAGTGATTATTTATTAGTATTCATTTATGTAATTCTAGCATTTTATATTAATGAATCTATTAAAAATACATTATTTAAATCTTTTAAGGATGAATAAAATTCATCCTTTTTAATTGCAATTATAATTATTTTATAGTATGATATTTTCACGGAGAATATTATGGAAAAAAAAGAATTGGAAATAGTACTTATTGATGAATTATTACTAGTCGATAATAAAATTATAATTTACTTTGATAATGGTGTTGTAAATGAATTTGAATTAACTTTTGAAAATATTAGTCAAATAGCGTATTTTATAGATATTTTAAAAACTAGATTATTATTAGCAAAAAATATAAGCCAAGAGTATTACACAGTAAAGAAAATAAAAACTAGTTTAAAAGTTATTTTACCATTATCTTTTACTGCATATTCAATCATAAATCCATCGTTTGCATTATTATTTATATCATCACTTATAGGTACTGGGGTTGCAATAAAATATAAATTAAAAGGGCATAAGAAAAAGGATGAACCTAAAAAAGTTAGAGGAATAAGTAATGATATAAAAAAGTTAGAGGAAATTAAAGAAAAATTGCAAAGTATTATCAGCGATAAAGAAATATATAATATATTACAAGAAAATAAAAAAAGAAATCAGGAAAGTAATAATCACGATAATGAAAAAAAAGTGGTTGAGGAAAGAAAGAAAAGTTATATGAAAAAACAAGTACAAAAAGATAATAAAAGAAATATATTTTCTAGAATAGGTAGTGGATTTATCATAGCAAGTGAATATATGACAGTTGTTTTATTTGGTGGAGCTACTGTTATGGTTAAAGCATTATCATCATCATTTGATATAATAAATAAACCTATGATAAAGTCAGATCAACAAATAAAAAATGAAAATGAGGATAAGCGTATAAAAGAAACTCAAGAAGCTATAATCAAAAACTCTAATCCGGTAGTTTATATACCAAAACCAAGAAAAAAAGAACCTGATGTAGTTGTGTATAATAGTGAAAAACAAGAGTATGAAGAGATATATTATGAAGAGTGTTTACCACAAAATCAATATTCAGAAAATAATGAAATTGTGTATATACCTGGAGATCATTATTATACTTCAAAAGAAAATATAAGAGAGAGAAAATAATTTTAGAAAATAGTATAAAATTATTTTTTTTTATAGTATAATAATTAAGGAAAGTTGGTAAAGATATGAATACAGAATTAATTAAACAAGTAAGTATAGAACTTAATATAAATGAAAAAGATATAGAAAGTGTATTAAAACTTTTAAGTGAAGGAAATACAGTACCTTTTATAGCTAGATATAGAAAAGAAGCAACTCATGGACTTGATGAAGAACAAATAAGAGAAATAAATATAAGATATGAATATGTTGTATCTTTAGAAAAGAAAAAAGAAGATGTAAAAAGATTAATAGATGAAAAGGGTCTTTTAACTGATGAACTTGTTGTAAATATTAATAAAGCAACAAAGTTAGTTGAGCTTGAAGATATTTATAGACCTTTTAAAGAAAAGAAAAAAACTAAAGCAACTGATGCGATTAATAATGGTTTAGAACCTCTTGCTAAAATGATTATGTCATTTCCAACAAATGGAACGCTTGAAGATTTAGCTAGTAACTATTTAAATGAAAATGTTAAAACTGAAAGTGATGCGATAATGGGAGCTAAATATATTATTGCTGAGTGGATAAGTGATAATGCTTTTTATAGGAAGTATATAAGAGATAATATATTTAAATTTGGATCACTTATTACTAAGAAGAAAAAAGATGCAGTAGATGAATCTAATACTTATGAAATGTATTATGAGTTTAATGAAAAAATAGCATATGCAAAACCTCATAGAGTACTTGCAATAAATAGAGCAGAAAATGAAAAGGTAATAAGTGTATCACTTGATTATGATAAAACTAGAATTATAGATTTTTTAGAAAAGAAAATTATTAAAAAAGAAGATTCTTTCGTAGCAAATGATGTAAAAGACGCTATTCTTGACTCATTTAAAAGATTAATTTATCCATCAGTTGAAAGAGAAATTAGAAGTGAGCTTAAAGAAATGGCAGATCAAAAAGCGATTGAAAACTTTTCGGATAATTTAAAGAATTTACTTATGCAGCCACCAATGAAAGAAAAAGTTGTTTTAGCACTTGACCCTGCTTATAGAACTGGATGTAAACTTGCAGTGCTTGATAAAAATGGTAAAGTTTTAGAAATAGAAAAAATATATCCACATGAACCTAAAAATGATTTAGTAGGAAGCTCTAAAAAAGTATTAGAGTTAATTAATAAATATAATGTAGATATAGTAGCAATAGGTAACGGTACAGCGTCTCGTGAATCAGAAGAGTTTATTGCAGGTTTAATTGATAAAACTAATGTAAAAACTCAGTATATTATAGTAAATGAAGCTGGAGCTTCAGTATACTCAGCAAGTAAACTTGCAATTAGTGAGTTTCCGTCATACTCAGTTGAGGAAAGAAGTGCAGTATCAATTGGAAGAAGGCTTCAAGATCCTTTATCAGAACTTGTTAAAATAGATCCAGAAAGTATTGGGGTAGGTTTATATCAACATGATGTTGCTAATAAACTATTAAAAGAATCTTTAGATTTTGTAGTACTTTCATCAGTTAACTCAGTTGGAGTAGATGTAAATACTGCAAGTATTTCTTTATTCAAATATGTATCTGGTATTACTGGTAAGATGGCTGAAAAGTTAATTGCATATCGTGAAAAAAGTAAAAAGATAATATCAAGAATGGAACTTAAGAAAATATTAACACCTAAAGTATATGAGCAAGCGGTAGGGTTTTTAAGAATAAATGATGGAGATAACCATCTTGATGAAACAGCAATTCATCCAGAAAGTTATGATGTCGCATTAAAAATCTTAAAAGATAATAACTTAAGTATAAGTGATATTGGTAGTGATAAAATAAAATCTATTACATTTGCTAATAATTATGAAATAGATAATTATACATTTGATGATATAATTGATTCATTTAAAAAACCAAAAAGAGATCCAAGAGATGAGTTTGATAAACCAATACTTAAAAGTAATATATTAAAACTTGAAGATTTATCTATTGGTGATGAGCTTGAAGGTACTGTTCGTAACGTAGTAGACTTTGGAGCATTTATTGATATAGGTCTTAAAAATGATGGGTTAGTCCATATTTCCAAAATAACTAAAGAGTTTATAAAACACCCAAGTGAATTTTTATCTATTGGTCAAATAGTAACTTGTTATGTAGAAAAAATAGATTTAGATAAAAAGAAAGTATCGCTTTCGTTATTAAAATAAAGTACTTGTTAAAAAGTCTTTTTTTTATGCTATAATACATTTAGATGCGAGGTATATAATGAATGAAGAGTTAAAAAAATATTTCAATATATTATGTAATAATGACTACCCAAAATTTATTGATAAATATTTAGAAACAAATTCTCTTAAGAGGCTTACTAAGATAGGGCAATTTTGTGGTTGTGATTATAATAAACTTTGGAATATTAGATTTTGGTATACCGTACTTGATCATAGCCTGTCAACAGCATTAATTACTTATAATTTTACAAAAGATAAAAAATCAACTCTTGCTGCACTTTTTCATGATTTAGGTACACCTGTAACAAATCACTGTGTTGATTTTTATTTGAATGATTCTAAGAGACAGGAATCTTCTGAAAAGTCCATTGAAAAAATAATTGAAGAAGATGAAGGATTACTTAAATTATTAATTAATGATAATATTAATTTAAAAGATATAATAAATGCTGATAATTATTCTATTGCAGAAAATAAAAGTCCTAAGTTATGCGCTGATAGATTAGATGGAGTTTTACATAGTGCTTTTATATGGCTTAATAGATATAGTTTAATTGAAATAGAAAATGTATATAAAAATATAACTGTTTTAAATAATGAAGAAAATCACTTAGAACTTGGATTTAATGATAAATTATCAGCAGAAGGGTTTTATAAAATGGTTTATGATTATGCAGTAGCTCTACAATCAAATGAAGATCAGTTTACCATGAGATTTATTGCAGATGCTATTAAATATTTAATTGATAATAATATTATTATATTTCAAGATTTATATATTATGAGCGAGAAAGAAATAATTAATTTATTTAAAAAACATATTTCTAATTGGAGTGAATTTGAAAACTTAAAAATACTAAATAAAAGTAATGATTTTTTTGAAGGTGCTTATAAAAGATTAGATGTTAAAAAGAGAATAGTAAATCCTCTTTGTATGCAAGAGGGCAGTGCTCTTAGAGTAGATGAAGTATCAAAGTATGTTAGAGAAAAACAAAGGAAATATTTAGAATACACAGATTCTTTATATTATAATTTATAGGAGAAATAATGAATATAGAAATAGTTAGATTAGATGATAGTGGAAGAGGTATCGGGTATATAGGTGAAAAGATTATATTTGTTCCTAAGACATTACCTGGTGATATATTAGATGCAAAAATTACTTTAGAAAAGAAAAAATATAGTGAAGGAAAATTAATTGAAATTATAAAACCTAGTGATTTAAGAAAAGATGCAAAATGTCCATATTTTAATAAATGTGGGGGTTGCGATTATTTAAATTTATCATATGAAAATTCTTTAAAAGTAAAAGTAGATAATTTTAAAAATAATTTAAAAAGAAATAATATTGATGTATTGGTTGATGTTATTAAAAATGAAAATGAGCTTAATTATCGAAATAAAATAAGTTTAAAAATAGAAGATGGTAAAATAGGTTTTTATGAAAAATTAAGTAAAACTTTAGTAGAAATTAATTACTGTTATTTAGCAAATGAAAAGATTAATGAATATATAAAAGAAATAGAAAAGTTAAATATTAAAAATGGTTCTATTACTATAAAGGTTAATAATGAAAATAAACTTTTATTAGTAATTAATACTAAAGATAAAATAGATATTAAAGTACTTGATTTATGTAGTGTTGAAGGTATTATTTTAAATGATAATGTAATATATGGAAATTATTATTTAATGGATAAAGTAAATGATTTAAATTTTGAAGTTAGTTATAATTCATTTTTTCAAGTAAATCCCTTTATAAATAGTGAAGTCATAAAATTAATAAGTGATAATATAACTAAAGAAGATATAGTACTTGATTTATATTCGGGTGTTGGATTACTTAGTTTAGGTGCATCTATTAGCGCTAAAAAAGTATATGGTATCGAAATAGTAAAAGATGCTGTTATAAATGCTAGAAATAATGCTTTAATAAATAATATAGATAATACTGAGTTTATTATAGGTGATTTAAATAAAAGTGTTAAAATAAAAGATAAAATAAATACTATAATAGTTGATCCTCCAAGAAGTGGAATGGGCACTCCTGTTAAAGAAGCTATAAATAAAATACTTCCTAATAAAATAATTTATATGTCATGTAATCCTAATACTTTAATTAGAGATTTAAATGAGTTAAAAGATATCTATGAAATAAAAAATATAACAGCTTTAGATATGTTTAGTTATACTTATCATTTAGAAAGTATTGTTCTTTTAATAAAAAAATAAAACAAACGTTCAAAAATTACTTAGATATAATTCAAGGTAAAGTTGATTTATTAGATAAAAAGTATTAGAAAATCTTATATGAATTAAAATATAGGATTTTTTTGAAGTTATTTTATTGTACAAATAGGTAAGTTGTGATATTATTAGTATAGCTTAATTACTTAGGGCTACAAAGATCTCTTATAAAGTTTTATATGGAGGTGTTTTAGTGTGGAAGGAAACTTTGAAAAAGAAGTATTACATTTAGATAATACTATTAAAAAATATGAGGAAGAAATATCTGATACTCGAAAAAGAATTGAAGAAATACCATTTAGGTATAAGAAAGATCCAATACAAATGTCTGATTTAATGTATAGGGCTAGGGCTAGAGTGAATTTAATAACTCAAAATACTGAAAAACCTTACTTTGCAAGAATTGATTTTGAAGATGAAAAGGGTGAATTAACAAAATGTTATATTGGTAAAATTGGTGTCCTTGATAAATATAATAATGTTATTACAATTGACTGGCGATCTCCCTTTTCTTCAATTTACTATGATTCAAATGTTGGAGAAACTAGTTATATTTCACCGGCTGGAGTTATAAAAGGAAAACTAAATTTAAAAAGGCAATTTAATATTGAAGAAAGAAAACTATTAAGTTTTCAAGATGTTGATACAATATCTAATGATGAAATGTTAAAGCCATATTTAAATATGAAAGCTGATAATAGGCTTAAAAATATAGTATCAACAATACAGTTTGAGCAAAATGAAATTATAAGAGAAGATATTAAAAAAAATATAATAGTACAAGGAGTTGCAGGTTCGGGCAAAACTACTGTGGCGCTTCATAGAGTTGCTTATCTTGTTTACAATAATATTGAAAAAGTATCAAGTGATGAATATTTAGTAATTGGCCCAAATAAATTTTTTGTGAATTATATATCTAATATATTACCAGACTTAGATACACCGGATGTTTATGAGTGTACTTATCAAGATATTTTAAATAAACATTTAAAAGTAGAGTTTAATTTAATATCTGAAAAAGATAAAATAAAGAAATATATTAATAATTATGAACAGGATAATTTTGAAAATTATAAATCATCACTTAATATAAAAAAAGATATTGATAAATATTTAGATAATTATATAAATAATTTAGAACCAACTAACGATTTAGAATATAAAGATTTTAAATTACTTGGTCATAGTATAATATTAAAATTTTATAACGAAGAAAACAGTGATGTTTTATCTAAAAAAGTAAATAAAGTTATTGCTAAAATATCTAAATATATTATAAATAATAATATTACAATATTACTTAATGTAAGAGAAGAATTTTTCAAAAGAGAAATTACAGATAAAAAAAAACTTTTAAGTATTGAAAAGGAAATAAAAAGTGGTTGTAAAAATGTTTTAAAAACATATTTTTCTAAATTTAAACCGAAAATACCAATACTTTATATTGATTTTTTACAAAGTAAATATTTAGACGAAAAATATATTAATGAGTACATTAAAACAGTAAGTAATATAAGAAGAAAAAATGTAGAATTAGAAGATATGCCAAGTTTGCTTTATTTACATTATAAAATAAATGGAGTAAGCTGTTTTGAAAAATATAAACATACTGTAATAGATGAAGCTCAAGACTATGGTGCATTTAATTTTTATGTTTTAACAAAATTACTTCCAAAATCAACATTTAGTATATTTGGAGATTTAGCTCAGTCCATATATGGATATAGATCAATTGAAAATTGGGATGGAGTTAGAAAATTATTTGATAATACAAATATGAAACAGTTAAGTAAAAGTTATAGAACAACAATAGAAATAATGGATGAAGCTAATAAAATAACTACACATCTTAATATAAATAATGCAAAACCTGTTATAAGACATGGCGATAAAGTTATTTATAAAAAAATAGAAAATAAGATAGATGATTATGAACATATATTAAATGAATATTTAGATTTGAAATTTAAATCTATAGCTATTATTTGTAAAGATGATGAAGAATGCAATTGTGTATATTTAAAATTAAAAGAAAAAGGTTATCTTCTTAACTTAATAGAAAGCAGTGATGATAGTTATAATGGTGGTATATGTGTTATTCCAAGTTACTTATCAAAAGGTTTAGAATTTGATGGTGTAATAGTATCAGATGCATCAATTTCAAAATTTAATATCAATAGTCAATTAGATTTAAAACTATTATATGTTTCAATGACTAGAGCCCTTCATAAACTAATCGTTTTTTATGAAAATGATTTAGTTGAAGTGTTAAAATAATAATAATTATTATACTGATTGTTAATATAAAAATTTAGTAGTATAATTAAATTATCAATAGGAGTAATTATGAATAAAAAGAAATATATTTTATTAGGAATATTATTATTAATTATAATATGTATTATATTAGTTTTATATAATAATAAAAATATAAAAGTAACTAATATAGAGTATATAAATGAAAATATACCTAATTCTTTTAATAACTTCAGCATGCTTCAAATAAGTGATTTACATAATGAAGAGTTTGGTAATAATCAAGAGGGTCTAATAAATAAAGTTAAAGATATTAATCCTGATATTGTAGTTATAACTGGTGATTTAATTGATAGTAAGAAATATGATTTAAATGTAGCGTTAGATTTTATAAAAGGTATTAAAGAAATACCAATATATTTTGTATCTGGTAATCATGAGTCTTGGTCAAATAAATATGATGAAATAAAAGAGACTTTAATAAAAGAAAATGTAATTGTTTTAGATAATGAAATAGATATAATTAAAGTAGATGATCAGTCAATTGAAATAGTAGGAATAAGTGATTCGAACTTTCAAAATGAATTAAATTTTAATTTTGAAGATATATTAAAGGATTTATCAAATGATGAAAACTTTCAAATATTATTATCGCATAGACCAGAATATTTTGAAGAATATGTAAAAAATAATTATGATTTAGTTTTATCAGGTCATGCACATGGAGGTCAAGTGAACATTCCTTTTATAGGTGGTTTAATTGCACCTGATCAAGGATTATTTCCAGAATATGATAGTGGTTTATTTAAAGAAGATAATACTACAATGTATGTAAGTAGAGGACTTGGTAATAGTGTTATCCCTATTAGAATAAATAATAACCCGGAAATAGTAAATTTAATATTAAAAAATAGCTAAGTATATTTTTCGTAAAGTATACTTTTTTATTATAGAAAATCATGATTATAAGTAGTATAATTAAATAAATATTAAAAAATTAAAATTTAATGCAATAAAATGCAAACTTTAATTGTTATATATGTGAGAGGAGTAAATGATGAACATAAATAATGACTCTTTAGAAGATTTGATTGTTGGTATAGAAAAAGATGAGAAAGCTTTAGAACAGTTATACAATTTAACTAGATTAGATGTATATAAGTTTGCTTTATCATATCTTAAAAATCCAGCAGATGCAGAAGATGTAATGCAAGATACTTATATTAATATTAGTAGATATTCAAGTGCTTATGATCCTAGGAATAAGCCGATGTCATGGATACTTATTATTACTAAAAATCTTTGTTTAAATAAAATAAAAAAAGAAAGTAAAAAAGTAAGTGTAGATATTAGTGAATATGAAAATGTATTTACATCAAAAGATTCTGGA
>CAYJNS010000015.1:0-18426 GCA_964371745.1 uncultured Muribaculaceae bacterium | reverse complement strand
AAATATTCTGCTACTCCTGATCTAAAATATTTCTCTTCTTTTTTCCATGATGACTCCCAATGCTAAATTCATAATATCAAACATTAGTTTTGTTTTCAAGTGAACTTTTTACTTATATAATTATTTAAAGAGTTAAAAATCAAACATTTACTAGACACATTAATAAATATATATCACTTTTTACTTATATTTAAAATTATTCCTATACTTGCAAGAGAAATAAGCAAACTAGATCCACCATAAGATAAAAAGGGTAACGTAACGCCCGTTACAGGTAAAATACCAATAACAACAAATAAATTTAATAAGGCTTGCACTAGTATTGCTATACCTATTCCAAAAGATAAATACTTAGCAAATAAGTCTGTTTGTCTTAGTGATATTTTAACAATTCTATAAAATATAAAGAAGAAAAATCCAGTTACTATTAATACACCTAAAAAACCAAATTCTTCACTTATTATTGAAAATATAAAATCTGTTTGAGGTTCTGGTAAATAAAAACTTTTTTGTCTTGATGATAAAAATCCTTGACCAAGCAAACCACCTGGTCCTATTGCGTATAAACTTTGAATAATTTGAAAGCCTGAACCTAGTGGATCTGACCAAGGATTTAAAAATGAAATAATTCTTGCAAGTCTATAAGGGGCTATTACAATAAGACCTGCTACACCTAGTAAGCCAACCATGCCTATTTTTACAAAAAATGAAAGTTTTACTCCTGCTGCAAATATTAAAACTATATTAGTTAAAACCATAACCGAGCCACTACCAAAGTCTGGTTCAAGCATTATTAATGTAAAATTTAAAAAGATAATACCTAAAAGTGGAAATATATGTTTTGGTTCATTATGTGAGTTTATTTTATTTCTTGCTAAATACTTAGCACTAAATATAATTAAACCTAGCTTTACAAATTCACTAGGCTGTATACCTAGGGACCCTATTCCAAACCAACTACGAGATCCATTTCTTACAATACCTATTCCAGGTATTAAAACAAGCACTAAAAGAATAATACCTATTATAGTAATAAGTGATGATTTTTTTTCATAAAACTTATAATTTATTTTAGATATTATAAACATAACTATAATACCTAATAATAAAAATATACTTTGCATTTTAGAAAATCTAAAAGGATCATCAAACTTGTATTCAGCCCATACAAAACTAGCAGAATAAATCATTATTATTCCAAATATAGAAAGTAAAGTGCATGCAATTATTAATCCTTTATCTACTTTTTTCATATTAAATTATATTTTCAAATCAAAAAAAAAGAATATGGTTATTATTTATATCTTTTTCTTAAAGGATAAAAAGCCATGTCATCTTCTGTTAAATTTGTTATATTTATAGAACCATGTACACTTCTAAAAGAATATTTATTAGTTAAATCAAATGATTTTGCACTTACGTTTAACGTACCATTGGTAGTTTCTATATAACTACTACTATCTAATTTTAACGAACCCATAGCATTAATGTACATATCTTCATGTATATTTTCGATTATACTATTATTTTTTAAGTTTAACGAAAACACATTAATGCACATATCACCATGAACTGAAGAAATGGAACTTTTTTCATCAAGTTCTATTTCATTTGCTTCAATTTCGAAAACTCCGTGCACATCTTCTAATTTAGAAGCTAATAAACTCATTTTTTTAGTTTTAATATTACAATTACCATTTGTGCTTAATGCTATTTTTTCATCACTAAAATCAACATGACAATTTTCTGATTTACCACCTTGAAATTTAAGGCTATCACATATAATATCTAGTTTCTTTGAACAATCTATGCAACTATTTATAAATGAGTTTTCATTATTATAAATTATTATTCCCTCATAAGAGGAAAGCAAACTATCTATAAAAGATATTTTACTACCATAAATGGTTAAACGTTCAGTAGCTGACAGTAAACAGTTTATAAATAAAATATCAGCCCCTCTAACATCCACATTATATCCAGTAAATGTTGAATTTTTCACCACTAGTTTTTTTATATTTTCAGGTTGAATAATATCTTCACTCTCATAATAACCGAATCTTAAATGTTCTTTATATTTATATTCCTTTTCGCCTATACTTTCATATACTAAACTATTACATTTGATTATTTGCTCTTTTTTATAAATACAACTAAAACCTTTAAAATCTATTATTATTTCTCCACCTGGATTATCAATATAAATATCATTTTCATTTAAAGTAGCAATATCTATAGTTATACATGAATTATTACTTTTAACGTACACTGTTTTTTTATCAGGTGCTTTAGTTATATTATAATTACCATTATCTGGTAATACTAAATCATAATTTTTATTTCTTATAAATCTTGTTTTTTTTATATAAACGCTTTCAACTTCCATATTCTAAATCCCCCTTTTTAATATTAGTTATTGTAACACAAGAAGTACACTTAGTCAAATTATTTTCTTATTTGAATATAAAATTATATTTCTTATTCTCTATTGAGAAAATCTATTTGCATAATTTTATTTAATTTTACAATTTGATTTTGGAGTAAACTACATACTTTATTAATATAACTATCACTCATATTGGTATATGTTTGATATTTTTTTAGTAATTTATGATATTTCTCAACTATTCCATCTAATTTACTCAAATCAATTCTTTGAAGATTTTTTACATGTTTTATAATTTCATCAAAACTTTTAGTTGAATAAAAATATTTAGCTCTTGATTTAATAATTATTTCATCTTCATAAGTATTAATAAATGCTAGCGATTGACCACAGTCGAATATTGGTGCAACATCTACAGTTTCCATATCTTCTACATTTCTAATTATACCAAAATTATTTAAATGTCTATCTTCATTTAACATTATATAATCTAAAATAATCATATTTTCTATTTTTTCACAAACATTTTTAATGCCCATTGATTTTAATATTTCAATATAATAATCAAAAAAATCAATCGAAAAATATTCAGTATTAAAATCTTTCAATATGGTATCTACTAATTAAAAAGCAGAAATATATTCTGTATTTTCATTTATAAAGCAAGGACATTTAGATACAATCTTATCTTTATATAAATCAATAGTATAAGGCACATGATAAAAGCCCAATGCTTCACATATCATTGTACTTAAAACTTCATTAAAGGGTTGTATTATATCAAATTTATATCCTCCTTTTAATAAATATCTAACATTATTTTCTATTATCCAAGATTTTTTTAACATACCATCAGTTGTATTGTTCGGAGACTTTAAACTAATATTTTCATGTTTATTAAAAGAATCACTAAAAACAACATTTAAAAAATTTAAATATTCAAAATCATTTTCAAAAAAATTAATATCTTTATGTGAAACAGTACTATCATAAGGTTTAATCCAATATTGATCACTTAAAGATAAAGCAAAAGATTTATCAATTAATTCTTCTGGAAGTGAGACTCCTAGTTTTAGTAGTAATAAATCTATATTATCTCTATACTTAGGTATCCCCCTTCCTCTAAACCACCTATTTAATTCCTTGAGGGTATTATCATTATTTATATATTTATTTAAAATATTAACTGGCGCATATGTGATTTTTTTTATTTCAATAATTTCATCAAAACCTTTTAAAACTGTATTATAATCAACAATCATTACTTCAACATCTTTATTCATTAGTATAAATTTCATAAGCACTCCTTTTACCTTTGGTAAACTAATTGTACTAAAGTATATAATTTATTGCAAGAAAAAAAACATAAATATCATTATGTTTTAATCATTATTATTTTCTTTATAAATTTTAAGTATCTCCAACATTTCTTTAACTATACCCATATTATCATTATATTTTTCTTGATTCTCTAATAGAGTTTTTTCTATATTATTAATATCTATATATTCTAATTTAAAATTATTAACAAGTTCATCTTCTGTATAATTCGTTTTATCTAAATTTATTTTATCATCAGTTTTAATATCGTAATAATAAATTTCATTTTCACGAACCTTTCCTGTATTTCTATAATTATTATAAAAACCTTCTAAAAGAGCAAATGGTTTAATATTAGATGCGTTTATATTAATACCTGTTTCTTCAAGAACTTCTCTATTTATTGTTTGAAGTAAACTTTCACCTTCATCAACATGTCCACCAATAAATTGATATACATTACCAGAATAACCTAATAAAACTTTTTTATTTGAGTTAATTAATAATACCTTTACTCTCTTTACTATTTCATCAACTTTTTCTTCTTTTATATTATCTATATTATATACTACTTTTTTCATAACTACCTCACGTATCTATTTTACCACAAAAGAAAAAGAAGTGTTATAACTTCTTATATTAAAAATTTATAAATCAAATAACTTTCTATTATTAATAAAAGCATAAATGTAATCATAAAATACTTTTTATTTTGTTTATGTTTAAATATTTTAATGCCTATTATACCACCTAATGAGCCACCTATTATAGCTAATAAAAATAAAGTAGACTCTTTTATTCTCCAAGATTTTTTAATAGCTTTATATTTATCAATACCAAATAATATAAATAATAATAAGTTAATAATAACTAAATATTTATTTTATATTTTTCTCTTTTTTCAAAAGATGTATGAAGCATATCATGAGATTTACCTTTACCTGGTTTACCGATATATTCTAAATATATTTTTTGTAAGATTGGATTTTCATGACTTTTACGATATGTACTTTTCTCATCTATAGAATATAGTGCATCACTTCTTAATTTTCTTATGTCATAAATACTTCTAGTTTTATTATCAAGTAGTGGTTGTCCACCACCCATAACACAGCCTCCAGGACATGCCATAACTTCTAAAAAGTCAAAGTGTTCTTCTTTATTAATAAATTTATCAAGCATAATCCTAGCATTTTTAAGACCACTTACAACTACTACTGTATAATCTTTATTATTTAAGCTTATGCTTGCTTTTTTTATTCCATTTTCACCGCGCACTTCAGTAAACTCTAGTTTTTCAGATACATCACCAAGTAAATCTTTAGCAGTTCTAAGCGCAGCTTCCATAACTCCACCAGTCACACCAAATATAGCCCCAGCTCCAGTAGCTTCACCTAATGGGTTATCAAAATTTGTTTCTTCAAGTGATTTAAAGTCTATTCCAAATCTTTTAATTAATCTAGCAAGCTCACGAGTAGTAATTACTGCATCTACATCTTCCTTCATGTTTTCCCTAGTTTTTTCAAACTTTTTAGAAGTACATGGCATCACTGATACATTATATATTTTTTTAGGGTCAATACTTTCTTTTTTTGCATAATATGTTTTAATTATATTACCTAACATTTGATGAGGAGATTTGCAACTTGATAGATTAGGTATAAATTCTGGATAATACATTTCAAGTAGTCTTACCCACGCTGGAGAACAAGATGTAAACATAGGCATCGGTTTATTATTAGTAATCCTATCAACAAGTTCACTAGCTTCTTCCATTATAGTAAAGTCAGCTCCAACATTAGTATCAAATACTTTATCAAACCCTAGTTTTTTTAAAGCAGTTACCATTTTACCTGTTACATTAGTTCCATAGTCTATTCCAAACTCTTCACCAAGAGCAGCTCTTATTGATGGAGCGGTTTGTACATATACAAGTGTATTTTCATCTTTTAATTTTTCTATTACTTCACTTAACTCTTCTTTTTCATGAAGAGCAGCAGTAGGACAAGAATTAATACACTGTCCACAGTATGTGCAGTTTACATCTTTAATTGGTGCATCAAATGCTGTTCCTATCTTAGAATCAATTCCTCTTCCAACTACATCTATTGATGCAATATTTTGCACGTTTTTACAAGTACTAACACATCTTTTGCATAGTATACATTTACTATTATCTCTTACAATTGATACTGATGAATCATCTTTTAAACACTTATCTTTTTTAGTATATTTACTTAAATCCATATTTAATTTAAATGCAAGTTTTTTAAGCTCACACTTACCTTCTCGAGTGCATTTTTCACACTCAAAATTATGATTAGATAAAAGTAAATCTAACATAAATTTTCTAGTATTTATAATATCATCAGTACTAGTTTTAATAGACATATTATCTTTAATTATTTCTTTACAAGAAGGAACTAACTTTTTAGATCCATCAACACTTACTAAACACATTCTACAATCACTAGACTTATTAATTCCTTTTAAAAAGCATAATGTCGGAATTTCTATATTATTTTCAAGAGCAACATCTAGTACAGTAGAGCCAACCTTTGCCTCATACTCTTTATCATCTATATTAATTTTTATCATATACTACCCCTTTATAGCCTTAAATGGACATGCATTTATGCAAGATGCACACTTAATACATTTATCTTGGTTAATTATTCTTATTTCTTTATCTTTTCCTTCGATAGCACCTACTGGGCAAGCTTTTTGACAAAGACCACAAGCTTTACACGCATCTTTTATAATTGTTATTTCACTAGATAATTTACACTCTCCTGCAGGACATTTCTTATCTTTTATATGTGAAATATATTCATCTTTAAAATATCTAATTGTACTAAGTACTGGATTTGGAGCACTATTACCAAGCCCACACGTACTAGTATTTACTATATTATTAGCAAGATTTTCTAAAGTAATTAAATCATCATCTTTTGCAGTACCTTTTGTAATATTATCTAAAATATCATACATTTTTTTAGTACCTATTCTACATGGTGTACATTTACCGCAAGATTCATTTACTGAAAAATCCAAATAAAATTTAGCAATAGAAACCATACATTTAGTATCATCCATAACAATAAGTCCACCAGAACCCATCATAGATCCTATTTTTTTAAGTGATTCATAATCTACACTTACATCTAAGTTTTCACTTGATATACAACCACCAGATGGACCACCTGTTTGGGCTGCTTTAAATTTTTTATTATTTGGAATTCCTCCACCTATATCATAAATTATTTCTCTTAAACTAGTACCCATAGGAACTTCAACTAAACCAGTATTATAAACATTACCACCTAAGGCAAATACTTTAGTACCTGTTGAATCCTTTGTACCAATAGAATTAAACCAATTACTACCATTTAATATAATACTTGTTATATTAGCATAGGTTTCCACATTATTAATCACTGTAGGATAACCCCATAAACCAGAGCAGCTTGGAAATGGAGGTTTACTTCTAGGATGACCACGTCTTCCTTCAATAGATTCAAGTAAAGCTGTTTCTTCACCACAAACAAAAGCTCCTGCACCTAGTCTTATTTCCAGGTCAAATGAAAAATTAGTATCCATGATATTTTCACCAAGTAATTTATATTCATAAGCTTTTTTTATAGCAAGTTTTAATCTTTTAACTGCTCCAGGGTACTCTGCTCTTACATAAATATATCCTTTATTTGCACCTATTGCATAGCCCGCAATAATCATAGCTTCAATTACTGTGTGAGGATTTCCTTCAAGAACACTTCTATCCATAAATGCCCCAGGGTCTCCTTCATCTGCATTACAAACTACATATTTTTGTTTATTTTCTTCATTATATGTACTTTCCCATTTTAAACCAGTTGGAAAGCCGGCTCCACCTCTACCTCTTAAACCAGAAGATTTAATTTCTTCTATTACATCTACTGGACTCATAACAGTAAGAACTTTAGATAATGCTTTATATCCATCAAAAGCAATATACTCATCTATTTCTTCAGGATCTATTACACCACATAATTTTAAAACTACTCTATTTTGTTTTTTATAAAAGTTTAAATCATCTAACTTTCTTTTAATAAATCCATCTGTATCTTTGATTAATAATCTTTCTACTTCAGTTTTATTAATATATGCATTTATTATATCTTCACAATCATCTATAGTAACTTTTCCATAGCAAATATTCAGCGGTTTTATTACTACAAAAGGACCTTTAGAGCATAAACCAAAACAACCAGTTTTTATTACCTTTATATTTTCCAAGTTTTTTTCTTTGATAAGAAGTTTTAACTTTTCTAAAATAGATAAAGCATTTGATGCATTACACCCTGTATCATTACATACTAAAATATGGGTTTCAAAAGATGATACATTTTCTTTAACTCTTAAACTAAGTTCTTTTTGTTTTTTACTTCTTATATCTTCAAGTACATTTATAGTATTCATTTATGCATTACCTCTTTTTATTTCTTCTAGTTTTTCATTTAATAACTCTACAGTTGCATTACCATAAACTTCATTATCTATTATAAGTATAGGCGCAAGTGAGCAAGCTCCAACACATCTATTTTCTTCAATAGTAAATAATCCATCACTAGTAGTCTCTCCAACATTTATTTCTAATTTTTTAGTAAGCTCATCTAATAATTTTTGAGCACCTTTAACATAGCAAGCGGTTCCCATACAAATACTTACTGAGTGTTTTCCTTTTTTATTTAACATAAATCTAGAATAAAACGTAATAACTCCATAAATTTGCGCAAGCTCTATACCTAAATATTTTGATATTTCTATTTGAGAAAATTTAGGAATATATCCAAACATTTCTTGTACTTCATTTAATATTTGAATTAAATTATCTTCATTTTTTTCATACTTATTTAATATATCATCTATAGTTTGCATACAACACTTCCCTTACTTCTCTACTATAAATATTTTATCATATTTTTATTATTTACTCCATAAAAAACATTCATAATTATTGAAAAATAAAATATAATATGTTAAGATGTATTAGTAAGCAATTATTTGCATACAATAAAAAAGGAAGCGTCTTAAAGCCGATTTTAAGCGCTTACCTTAAATTGGTGTTGCGCCTAATTCAGATCTATTTGAATTAAGCGCTTTTTATTTTATATTAGCTTCAAGTGAGAGGCCAATAATAAAATGATGATTATAAGATGTATTACGATTAGAAAATCTTTTTTACTCATAAAAATCTAGCCTCCTTTCTCAAAGGTTAACCCCCCTGGAATTTGGAAAGGCAAGCACTTAACTTTAATAAACTTCCGAGGATGTATTATAACTTATGTATATTAAATAATTTGTCGAACTGTGTATAATATCATAAAAAAAGTAAAAGTTATTTACTATCTTTTACTTTTTGATAAGGTTTAATGCCATCTTTATTAATTATATATATTCCACTATATTTAGAATCATCTTCAAAGCTAAATGGTTTGTAAGTCATTTCATCAATAACATCTGCAATATACGATGATTTCGGTACTTCATAACCGGCAGTTATATCCTCATGAATCTCTGGCATACCATATATATGCTTATGTATAGTTTCATCAATTAATTTATTTATTTCTAATTGGACAAATTCATAATATTCTTCATCTATATCCAATGCTATCTCATTATCTTTATAATAACCATATTTAAAAAACATTGGATTAAGAATAGAATCAAACTTTTTAAGTATAACTATTTCGTTTTCATCAATTATTGATTTTTTTTCTGGACAATAATAAATATTATCAATTAACACTACTGTATGAACCTTTATATTTATTGACATATATTCTGGCACAGTAGTAGCTAAAAATATATTTTCTTTTCCAACATTATTTATTTCTTCTAAACTATATTCCCTCATATTTCCTCCCTAAATTTATATTATCATAAATAAATAATTAGCGCAATGAAAAATATTATAATAGATAACAATAAATATTGAAATAGGAAATATAATATGTTAAGATGTATTAGTAAGCATGTATTTGCATACAATAAAAAAGGAAGCGTCTTAAAGCCGATTTTAAGCGCTTACCTAGTTTTGTAGTAGCGCCTAATTCAGATCTATTTGAATTAAGCGCTTTTTATTTTATATTAGCAACAAACGCAGAGGCCAATAATAAAATGATGATTATAAGATGTATAAGAATTAAAAAATCTTTTTTACTCATAAAAATCTAGCCTCCTTTCACAAAGGTAAACCCCCTGGAATTTGGAAAGGCAAGCACTTAACTTTAATAAACTTCCGAGGATGTATTATAACTTATGAATATTAAATATTTTGTCGAATTGTGTAAAATATCAAAAAAAAATAGTAGATTTATTCACTAAACTACTATTTCTTCATTATCATTTATATCAATTATATTTGGAAATATTTTACTTGCTTCTTCTTTATTAGTAGTGTGGATTATTATTTGTTTATCACTACTTGTTAACTCTTGCATCCTTTTCATTGCATCGTAATCAGCATGACCTGAAGTATGCAAATATATTTCTTTAATGCCAAGTTTATTTAACTTTTGTTCAAACGCTTTATAAGAAGGTTTATCTTTATAGCCAGTCCACATAGAGTATACTAAACATGCATTTACTTTATTTTTATTCTCTTTTAATACTTCAATAATTTCTTCAATATCACCAATCATAGATGTTTTAACCATCATAGCAAAATCTTTATTAAGTAAGTTTTCTTTAGTAATTGTAACACTATTAAATGGGGTTATAAATCTTTTAGTAAATTTTTCTGACTTATTTCTATATTTTATTGGTAAATACATTTTTATATTACCAAAAGAAGTTTTAGGAACACTAGCATCTATTGATTTGACAATATTAGCAGTAAATAAATCTTCAATAAATAATTTATTATGTTTTACTGCTTTATAAAATGTAGTTATTCTATCTATATTAGTAGATGCTTGTAATATAAATATTTGATTATATTTATTAAGTATATCTTTACTTCTGATTTCTAATTTTTCTTCCTTTTCACTTTCCGCATATATATCTTCTCTACTAAGAGTAGTACCTTCAGTAATAAGTAAATCTACATGTCCTATTTGTTTTAATATTTTATCAAATATTTTTCCTTTTCTACCATGATTACGATAGTCACCTGTATGAAGTACTTTTTTATTATTATGCTCAATTAAAAGCATTGCTGAGTTATATGCAGAGTGATCTACTATATATGGAGTTATTTTCAAACCATTTATATTAATAGTTTTCTCAAAATACATATCACTTAAATTTAGTCTTAACTCCTTATGTAAAAATATATTCATAGTTCTGTATAACTTTTGACTTTCTTTTTCAACATATACTGGTATTTCATCTAAAATATACGGTATTAACCCTATATGATCACCATGCGAGTGTGTTATGAATACCGCATCATATAAAGGCTCACCTATAGTTAAACCATCAATATTTGGATTTCCTACTATATTAGGTTTATCATCTTCTGGTAAATCTTCACCAAAATCAATTAATATTTTTGTATTACTAGTTGATATTTCAGTCATACATCCACCTATTTTATTAGTTCCAGCTATTATTTTAACTTTTAAATCATCCATTTTATTTCCTCCAATTATATATATATTATACCATAAGAAAAAAATAGCTAAGCTATTTTAATTCAATAAATTCTTCGTTTACTATTTTTATTTTAGAAAATTCATTATATATCATTTTTACTAACTCTTCATTTTCAAATATATCCTTTTTATTATATGATATACCATTTATAATAACCGGATTTTTTTCTAACTTTTTTTGAGAATTAATACTGCCTGTTAATTTTATTTTCTTAGCTTCTAAAAGTTCCTCTTTTACTATGTTTTTAAAATCTAATAAATTTTTTGGTTCATAAATAATATCTTTTGTAGTTACATCATACATTATGATATATTCTGGATTATCAAAATCTATTTTATTAAAGTCTACTTCTTCAATATAACCAAAAGCATTTTTTCTTTCTAATATGAATTTAATACTATTTTCTATAATTTCTCTTGTTTTAAAATTATCATCTTTATAAACTTTTATAAATTCAATCATATCAAATAAATGATTAACATTTCCTGTTGTTAAATCTATAGATGCTTTCCTAGTAGATTTAAGTTCTACAAATAAAAGTTTTATTTTATTTCCAACATCTTGAAGAAATATTAAATCATATCTACCAGTTACATTACTTTCATCTTTTTCTTGTTTATTATTTGATTTTTCATTATATTCTTGATCTATGCATAAATAACTATTATTCCAAATTTGATAATTGCAAGCAATTTTATTTTGAATAGTTTTTTCTTCAGTTTGCTCATCACTTCCATAATAACCGTCCAACATTTCAATAGTAGTTTTTATTATTTTTATTACTTTATCTAAAATAATATCCCCATTATCATCAACTAAATTTTTAAGTGATATATTATTAAAACTTTTACTATTTTCATTATAATAATCACTTAAACTTTCTATAGCCTTTTCGTTTAAAGAATTATGTTTTACATAATTTGAAGATATATCTTTAGCTTTAAATAAATCTCTTATTTTAATTTTTATATTTTCACTATCTAAAATTAAACTAATAGTTTCTCTTCCTTTATAATAAAATGTTATTTTTCCTTTTCTAAAACCAATAAATATACTTGTATGATTATCTCTTACATAATTTATAATCGGGTCAATAAGTTTACTATCGTGATAATCTAAATTATAAATCCTTGCTAATACTTTATCATTACTCATTTATAATATCCTTTATTATATTAATATCACTTTCAGTATATTTTATATTTAATGTATCACCTTTTTTAATAAAAGGTACATATAGTTCATCTACTTTTACACTAAGTTGATATTTATTATTATCTTCATCAGTTATATAGTAAATAGTAGTTCCATCTATAACGGCGCTTACTATACTATCTATAATTATTTCTTTTTCTAAAGTTTCTATTTGAGTAACTGATTCTTCGCCTATCTTAGTTAAATATTCTTTAGATGCAGCCTCAATTCCTAAAGACGAGTCTGTAGTGGATACTATTTGATAATCTACTACATCAACAAAGGCATACATTTTAACAAGTCCAGCAGCGTCTTTTAAACTAAGAAGATATGTTGGTCTTCCACTTAAATTAATTAATAAAGGGAATGTTGCAGTATATCCTTTTTCTTGAACTAACCCCTCAGCTGATCTCATCGCACTATATTCTTCTGCCCCTGCAACAGGATAATAATTTGCTTCCTTAGTTCTAAGGTTTACTAAAAGGAATCCTAAATTAGCCTCATCTGCAGCAACTGAAGTTATTCCTGTATATAGATATACATCATCATTAATTGTTAAATATGTATAACCATCTGTTGTATTAACTACATCTTTTTGTCCAAATATAGAGTTCCAAAAACCATTTACATATGATCCCCAGTTATCTACTTGCTCTATAATAAGGTTACTTGAATATACATGATCTACCCAGCTTGGTACTTCATCTAATTCATATTTTTTAGAATCCCCTGTTACAGCATCTAAAACTATTATTCCAGAAATTTCCGTTCTAAGACCAACTCCAACATAATCAAGTATAGGAACTATCCAATAAGGGTTACCCTCTTCATCAAGTTCAAAAGTTTTTTCACCAAATATAAGTGTTGGATAACTAAACCTTAACTTTCTATCTAAGTCTTCACTAAAATATGCACTTGGCATATATTTCATACCTTTATCAAGTTCATTTAAACTAGATGTTCCATCTACAGAGTTAACTGTGATATAGCCTTTAACACCTTCATCTTTATTAGAAAAATATTTAAATATATCAGCATATTCTAAAGGTGTAACTCTTATTATTTCTTCATTATATTCAATTTGTGTATATAAATTACTTACTGAAAATTGACTAACAAACTCTGGTATTTCTCCCATAGTTCTATCACCTAATTTACTTGTGGATTCTTTATCTAAAAGTGGTATTTTATTAAAGTCTACTTCCGCTATATCAGTAGTAAAATCATTAGTTTCATTTATAACAATTCTATTTGCATAAGCATTAGAATTAAATAAAGGTGAGTTTATAAAGTTAACTACAATAATAACTATAAATACGCCTAATATACTAAGTAAAATATATTTTGATGATTTACTTAAGTTTTTAAGTTCTCTTATATCATCATAATTTTTATAACTTCCCGTTATACTTTTAGTTGCAACAGTTGATATCATACTAAATGATGATATAACTAAATAAAAAATTGCTCCCATAATTAAAAATGTATAAAAAGATCCTGATTGAAGGTTTATTGGCGGAAGAACTAAATAATAATATCCTCCCATAAAAAGTAGTGTAATAAATAAGTTAATAATAATTTTTTTCATTTGATCATCTCCTAAATTAATAGTAGCATATTTTACTGTCAATTTCAATTTTTTCAAAATAAAACAACATTTATTGTTGCTTATTTATTATAAATCGAATTTTTTTACATACTGAATTTCTTCCAAATCAACAAAAGTCCCAGTTAATTCACTCAATTCTTCTTTGCTATATATTTTATGAAATTTTATATATGATTTTAATTTCCTTAATGCTTTATCTTTAATTTGTCTGATACGCTCACGAGTTACATTAAATTCATTACCTACACTTTCTAAAGTATGTGTACAACCATTGTCTAAACCAAAAAGTTTTGTCAGTATATATTTTTCTTTTGGCGTTAAACATTTTTCTAATAATTTTTTGAAATCATTTTCATTAAGATTATTTAAGACCTCATTTTCTACTTGAACCCCATCATCTACAATAAAATGTCCAAGTTCAGAATCTTCTTCTTCCCCAATTTTCATTTCCATAGGTAAAATTGGTTCACAATCATTTTTATATTCAATTATTTTTTCTATTGAAACATTCATTTCAACAGCTAAATCTTCATATGTAGGATATCTACCTAGTTCTACTGTTAATTTTTTTTCAATTATTTGCATTTTTTTAATTTGTTCAAACCTATGAACTGGTAATCTAACTAGATTAGCTTGATTAGCCATTGATCTTAATATATTTTGTCTTATCCACCATGTTGCATAAGTTGAAAATTTAAATCCCTTAGTTATGTCAAACTTTTTTATAGCTTTTAAAAGACCAATATTACCTTCTTGTATCAAATCTAATAAATCCATACCTCTGCCAAAATATTTTTTTGCAACACTTACTACTAAACGTAAATTACACTCAAAAATTTTTTTTGCTATAGTTGTATCTCCATCGTTATATTTAGTAAATAATTCATATTCATCAGTTGCACTTAAAAGTTTATACTCACCAATTTCTAATAAATACTGTGTAATTGAATTACTAACATAATTATCATAATTGTAAACAGCTTCATTTTCATTATCAATACTATCTTTATTACTTAAAAATTCAAATAAATTATTTAAATCTTGCTCTTCAATATTATATTTAAATATTTGATTATTTATCTCTTCATTAAAATTCAACTTAATATTATATTTTTCTTTAAAAAACTTTATTATTTCTAATTCTTTCATATTTATCCCTCTTGCTTGGTATATATTCTATCATAGTACTAAATATATTACAAGAAAAAAGTAATACATTTAGTATTACCTATAACCAAACACCATAAGTAATTGCTATCATTGCAAGAATTAAACCAACTACCCAAAATGTTTTTATAATATCAGTTTCAGCCCAACCTAGTTCCTCAAAATGATGATGTATTGGTGCTTTTTTAAATACTCTTCTTTTAAATTTTCTAATAGCTATTATTTGAATTAATGCAGAAAATATTTCAACAACAAATACTCCTCCGATTAATATTAATGAAAATTCATGTTTAGTAATAATTGCTATAGTTGCTAGAGATCCACCTAACGCCATTGAACCAAGGTCTCCCATAAATACTTTTGCCGGGTGGGAATTAAACATTAAAAATCCTAAAAGTGATCCTACAAGTACAAAACAAAATATTGCAATTTCTTCATAGCCTTCAAGCCATCCACAGTTCCAAGCAATTATGCCATATGCTATAAAAGCAATCATAGATAATCCACCAGCAAGTCCATCAAGTCCATCTGTAACATTTACTGCATTTGTAGTACCAACAAGCATAAGTAGTATAAATATACCAAATAACCACCCTAAATCTAAATTAATATTTAAAAATGAAATAGTTAAAATAGAATTTCCTCCGCCTTGTAAATATAAGAAGAAAAACAGTAAAGCTATTCCCATTTGTATTAAAAATTTAGTCACGAGGGATAGTCCATCATTATTTTTTTTATATACTTTTAAGTAATCATCTATAAAACCAAGTCCGGCATATACAATAAAAACCATTATTAAAATAATTAAATTATAACTTATATTAATACTCCCGTTAAAAAATAAGAGCAATAAGGAAAGTATAACTGGTATAATAAATATTATTCCTCCCATTGTAGGAGTTCCATTTTTAAGTAAGTGCCTTTCGTTAATAAGTTTACTTACACTTTGCCCAATTTTCTTTTTACGAAGTATAGGAATTACAATCATACCACAAATGATAGCTAAAATAAAACCAAGCATCATTGCCATAGCAGCTTTAGCTAGTATTAACATAACTTCACCTCTCTTTATATAATTATACTATATTTTAAGTAAAATATCTTCACTAAATCATAGATTTACATCAATTTAACTTAAGTATTACAGTTCCATTTTCTTTTATATAACTATTTGCATCAGGCGATTGATAAAATATAGTATCTCCAGTTCCTGAAAATTCAACATTAAAATCTTTTAATAATTCTTTAGTTTCATCTAAAGAAGCCCCAACAACATCTGGAACTAATACATATTTAGTATCTAAATAATTATATTCTTTAGCAAGACCTTCACTATCTTTTTCTATATCAAGTATATTTATTGCTGATGTAAAAATATTTTTAGCAATAGGCGCTGCAACCGTCCCTCCATACTGAACTACATTTTTAGGACTATCTATTGCAACATATAAAACAATTTCCGGATCATCTACTGGCATAAAGCCAATAAATGATAGTATATACTCAGTATCAGAATATTTCCCATCAACTACTTTTTGAGCAGTACCAGTTTTACCACCAATTCTATAATTTTCTATATATGCATTTCTTCCTGTACCGGTTGCTACAACATTTTCTAAAGCAAACTTAACAAGTTCACTAGTTTCACTAGATACAACATTATCTTTTTTTATTGGAGTAATTTCTTCAATTAAAGTATCTGTTTCTGGTTCAAGTAATCCTTTTACAATATACGGTGTATATAAAGTTCCTCCATTAACTATAGAACTAACTGCAGTAACTTGCTGCAAAGGGGTAACTGATACACCTTGACCAAAAGCAGTAGTTGCAGTTTCTACTGGTCCCATATTGTCTTCATTAAAAAGTATTCCTGTAGATTCTCCATTTAAGTCTATTCCAGTTTTTTCACCAAACCCAAATTTATCTATATAATCCATAAGTGTATCAGCACCAAGCATTTGTCCCATTGTTACAAAACCAGGGTTACATGAATTTTTAACTACATCTAAGTATGTTTGAAGTCCGTGTCCCCCATCTTTCCAACAGTGTAGCGTTGCTCCTTCTACATTTATTGAACCACTATCAAAGTATGTATCTTCAAATAAATTTATTTTATCTTCTTCTAAAGCAGCAGCAAGAGTCATAATTTTAAAGGTTGAACCTGGCTCAAAAGTCATCCATATAGGTAAATTACGATTAATTATTTCTTCACTGTAACTTTGATAATCATTAGAATTAAAGTCTGGCCTTGATGACATAGCTAAGATTTCTCCAGTATTAGGTTCCATTGCTAAAATCATTGCACTATTTGGACTATATTTATCCATTACAATATCAAGTTCATTTTCAACTGCTAACTGAAGTTCTAAATCTATTGTAAGTTGAAGCGTTGTTCCACTTACTGGTTTTTCATATACTTCCGCAAGTTCAAGTTTATTTCCTTTACCATCTGAAAAATATTTTATTGATCCATTTTCACCAGTTAGATATTCATCATAGTAAAGCTCTAAACCAGATAATCCTTGATTATCAATCCCTACATAACCAAGCGAGTGAGAAAGTAAATTATCATATGGATAACTTCTTTTAGATTCTTTAAGTAAATATATTCCATCTATATTTAAGTTATCTATCTCCTCACTAGTTTCATAATCTAAATTTCTACCTTCTGGGTGTACTCTTTCAATAGATACTTCTTTAGAAAAGTGTCTTAATATTTCTTCATAGTCTGCACCTAGTATATCAGATACTTTTTTTGCTGAATCCTCTTTATCTTTTATTTGATTTGGAACTACTACTAAACTAGTTGTAGTTATATTAGTAGCAAGAATCTCACCATTACGGTCAATTATTTCTCCTCGGTCAGCAGCAACAGGAAGGTTTCTTGACCATAAATCCTCAGCTAGTGTATGAAGTTTATCATAAGAAAAAACTTGAATATAAAATACTCTAGCTATAATTATAATTAAACAAACTGTTATTACTGCAAATATAAAACGCATTCTTGTATGAACATTATTAATAAACATATGCATCACCCATTTAATTATATGAAAAAAGAAGACTATTTAAGTATGTCTTCTAAAACTTTTTTTATTTGTTCTTTATT
>CAYJNS010000014.1:0-18747 GCA_964371745.1 uncultured Muribaculaceae bacterium | reverse complement strand
ATATTTATCTGAATTTATTGATAATCTTTTTTTATATTTATTCTTTAGTTCTAGAGATATATCTTTAATTTTACTTTCTATATATCTTTTAGTTTTACTCCAAGTATCCCCATTTAATTTATTAATTTTAGGCGCACTACCATCTTTGTCACTATATTTATAGATAGTTGTTATTTTAGATGCTGGTACATATATCTTATCATTTCCAGAATATAGAATTTGTAAAAAGTCTTTTTCTATACCATTTTTAGTTAATTTTATAATACCATTATAAACTCCAATACCATGAGATATATGTACTACATAATCACCTATTTCAAGAGCGTCATAACCTTTTATTTTTTTACCAAACTTATAAGAACTTTTATATTCATATTCACTTGTTGTTTCTTTTGAAATATCACTTTCACTTATAACAACATAGTTTTCAAATATAAAACCTTTATTAAGTTTAGCTTTTATTACCTTAGCACTAGGTATAAATTCTCTTAATCTTTTTATTTGTTTTTCACTCGATAAATAAAATACTACATTTTTACCTATCTTAATCCATGTTTCGTAATCTTTAGTTAATTTTTCAAAATTTTCTTTATATGATTCAATTTCTTTTGATGAGTATCTTATTCCTTTTGGACTATTTTCTAAAGTGTTAATAAACATTTGAAATTTAGGTTTAATATCATCAAGCTCAAACATTAACTTTTCTTTTATCTCTTTTTGATGTTTATAAATTGTTATATCTTCAAGTAATTTTTTATTACTAGCATTTATTTGATTATAATCAAAATAAAATACATTTTTAGCATTAGTATAATCAATTAATGATGAATTACTTTCAGTTTTAAGTTCTTTAACTGGGTTAATAGAAATTTTATTAATATTATAATCTGTTAACTGAGTTATTTCATCGTAATATTTAATTGATTCTAAAAGATTACCATCAAATTCTAGTCTTATCGGTTTATTTTCATGTATTAAAAATATATCTATTATCATCCCTCTGACAGCGTATTCTCCAGTTGATGTAACGAGAGATTCTCTTATATATCCAAATTTTTCTAAGTTTTCAACAAACTCTTTTCGATTTATTTTATCACTGACACCTATATCTAAACTAATACTATTTTTTTTTGAAATAGTATATTTTAAATATCCCATTAAATTAGTAACAACTATATTATTTCCACTTTTTAGTGATTTCAATGTTTCTAATCTTGTATATTTTAAGTCTGGCGATTCTGCAACTGCATATGCCGTTAAAAAATCATCCATTGGGTATAATAAAACATTTTTTGTATATGTTGTAAGTTGATTATAGATTTTAGTTGCTTCAAAAAGGGAAGATGTTACTATTACTACATCCTCACTCACTTTTTCAAAATATTTAAGCACGTAAAAAATATTTAACTCATTAGTTAAACCACTTATTACTTCATTATTGTTATAGTTAAAATATTTTTCTAAACTTACCATTTCTAATTAATTTTTATACATATTTAATGTATATTCATATCCTTCCCGAATAAATGTATTTATGATTTTTTCATAATCTATATTTAAAATAGTATCTAAATCTCTTTTAGAAAACTTACTTAATACAAAATCAATAACATTATCTTTAGTATTATCCAAAATACCTATTTTTAATCTGGCAAAATTTTTAGTTTTAATATTACTTTCAATTGATTTTATTCCATTATGACCACCAGAAGATGAATCTTTTTTTAACTTATAGGTTCCTAAATTCATATCTAAATCATCTTGAATAATTAGTATATCATTAATATCAATATTAAAATATTTAATATACTTTCTGATAGAATCACCAGATAAATTCATAAATGTTTGAGGTTTTAAATATATAACATCAACATTTTCTACAACAGTTTTATAATATTGACCATTAAATTTGTTTTGCCACTTTATATCTCCTAATATATTATCAAGTACTAAAAAACCCACATTGTGTCTTGTGGTTTGATAATTTTTACCTGGATTTCCTAAACCTACGATTAACTTCATCTATTACTCCTCGAATATATTTTGGTATGAGTCTAAGTTCCTAACATCTTTTATTTTTATTTTCATACCACATTTTGCGTTTTTACTACATTTTATTAATATTGTTTGAATTTCTTCATTCTTAGTTTGAACAACTATAATTTTTTTTACTCTTAAATTATAATCTATACCTAACTTAATTATTTCATCTAACCTATCAGCTCTGTGGACTAAATATAAAGGCTTATTATTTTTAAGTAGTTTTGATGATAATATAAATATATCTTTTAAAGTAATATATTTTTCATGTCTAGCTATTGCCAGCATTTCATTATCATTAATTAAACTACTATTATTTACTTTAAAATATGGTGGATTACAAATAATTTTATCTACCATATCTTTTTTAAAATATTTATTTATATTTTTAGCATCGTCGTGAATAACATTTATTTTATTTTCTAATTTATTTTCTTTTATAGACATAGCTGCTAAATTATAAATCTTTTCTTGATATTCAACACCTGTAATTGAAGCGTTATATTTAGTTGTTAAAATTAAAGGAATAGGTGCATTACCTGTACACAAATCTATAACTTGTTCACCTTCATTAATTTTATCAACGAATTCTGCAAGTAATATTGAATCTAAAGAAAACTTAAATCCATTTTCATATTGATATATATATCTATTTTTATAATCAAAAAGATCATTTTTTATTATTTTTAGCTGCATCAATTTCAATTCTTTCCTTATCAACTTCAACAATATACTTTTTATCTAATATATTTAAAGATTTAACTATGCCTTCTTTATTTTCCACCTTTATTTTTTGACCTATATGAGGTAATTCTTTCCTATTTTCAGTGTATGTGTCATCTTCATATGATAAACAACATAAAAGTCTATTACAAGAACCATTAATTTTATTTGGATTTAATGCTATACCTTGATTTTTAGCCATTGTAATTGAAACTGATTCCATTTGATTTAAAAATCTTGAGCAGCATAGTTTCTGCCCACATACACCAACACCACATACTTCTCTAGCTTTGTCCCTTGCTCCAATTTGTCTAAGCTCTATTCTTGTTTTATATAAAAATGCAAGTCTTTTTGCAAGTTCTCTAAAATCTATTCTTTCATCCGCATAAAAATTAAATACTAATTGATTTCTATTAAAAGTAAACGCAGCACTAATAAAATTCATTTTTAAATTCAATTCAGCAGCTAAATCTTTACATGTTTTTAATGCTCTATCTGCATCTTTTAAATTTTTTAAGTGATTATCATAATCTTCTTTTGTTGTTTTTCTTTTAATTTCCTTATGTTCTTTTTGATTATTATTTTTACTCACATTAACAATTTTACCAAATTGTTCACCTTTTTCGGTTTCTACTATTACTGTAGTATTTATAGTATAATCATGCTTAGCTGTAAAGTGATAAACTTTACCTCCTGTAGAAAATACTACACCATATATATTATTCATTTTGTTCTCCCATTTCAATTACAAATTTATCAAGTAATAAATCTATATTTAAATTATACTTTAATTTATTTAATATATCAATTATTATAGCTTTTTTTCTTAACAAACTTTTAAGGTTGTTATTTAAAATAAATTTAAATTCTTCATATTTATTTGCCGTTTCATTATTTATTAATTTGATTATATAGCTACTATATATTTCCAACATTATACTAAAAAATAATTCTAAATTTTCTTTTTCTTTATATTTTTCTTCTAATACAAGCTTATTGTATAATATATTTCCTTGTTTTTCTTCTTCTATTTTAGATAAATAGTCTTTTAAATTAGTAAGTATTAACTTTTTTTCTTCTTCATTTACTGCTAAAGTAACATCGTAATTTAATTTTATTATTTCACATCTACTTTTTATTGTATTTATAACATTTTCTTTATTGTTAGTTATGAAAAAACCATAACAATTATCGTAAGGTTCTTCGATAAATTTTAACATTGTATTAGCGGATGATGCATTTAATTTTTCTGTTTCAACTATTACATATACATTATTTCTTGCTAAAATAGGTACCGATGTACATTTTTTTTGTAATTCTAACACCTGTTCTTTTTTAATATTTTTTCCTTCTGGTTTAATTATAAATAGATTTAATGCTTCATGTTTATCTAATGATCTACATAAATTACATTTATTACAACCTTCTTCATAAGTATCAAGGCACATAATTTTTTTGATAGATATAATTAATTCTTCCAAACAAAAATTTTGATTGTTAGTTTCAATCAAATATGCGTGTGATAATCTGTTATTTTTAATGTCATTTTCTATTTTTTTAATCATTTTATCCTTATGTAATAACATAAGATAAAGTTACAAGTGATATAACACCAAATGGCCCTAGTAATGTAGATATTGCTATTGTATAAAAATTTATAGGGACAAAGATATTTAAATTTGCTAGTAATAAATTAAAAGAATAAAGAAGTATAAATGCTAAAATAAAATTTTTTACTACATATATTATAATTTTTTTCATATATTCCTCAATAAAATATATGTACATAGTATTTAATTATTCTATTTAAGATATTTTTTTTCTATCTTCTAACGCTTTATCTAATGTTAATATATCTAAATAATCAATCTCTGCTCCCATTGGAAGTCCATATGACAATCTAGAAATTACTACTTTTTCTTTTTCAAATATTTTTTTTATGTATAATGTCGTTGTTTCACCTTCAATAGAAGATTTTAAAGCTAAAATTATTTCTGGATTTTCTAAACTTTTTATCCTGGAGGTTAATGAATGCAGATTAATATTTTCAGGCCCGATATCATTAATTGGACTTATAAGTCCGTTTAAAACATGATACACTCCGTTATAATTACCCGCTTTTTCGAAAGCAAAAACACTTTTATAATCTTCAATTACACATATTAAATTTTTATTTCTTGTCTTATTTTTACAAATTATACATTCCTCATCTTCAGCTATGTGACCACATATTTTGCATTTTTTTAAATTTTCTTTAGCATTTTTTAATACTTCAGAATATTCTGTGATTTCTTCATCTGAAAACTCTATAGTTTGAAGCGCTAATCTTTCAGCGCTTTTTTCACCTATTCCTGGTAATTTTTTATAAAAACTTATTAATTTTTGTAATATTTCAGGGTAAACCATTAAAACATTGCACCCATATTACTATATTGTCCCATTTTACTTTCACTTTCTTTATTTAATTTTTCTTGGGCATCATTATATGCAATTTTAATCATATCTTCTAATATTTCCATATCTTCTTCATCTAATTTATTAATTTTAAATTTAATACTTTTAATTGACTTATCTCCTCCTAAAACCAAATCTAAAAATTCACTTGATCCGGTGAACTCCATTTTTTCTAACTCTTCTTGTTTTTTAGCAATATCCCTTTGCATTTTTTGTGCTTGTTGCATTAAGCTTTGCATGTTCATTTAAATCATCCTTCCTTTACTTTGTCTGACGAAAATATTTCTCCAACTATTGCTTCTAAATTTTCTTTTTCATCAACAACTTCTTCTTCATATATATATTTTACACCATTTTTTATATTATTAATATACTCTTGCGATAATTTTTCCCAATCAACTTTAGTTATAAACACTAACTTTATTATTTTACCGCATATTTTTGATATACTATTTGTTATTAATTTTTCATTAATATATAATTCATCTACATTATTTTTGATGTTTGCAATAACAATCATAATACTATTAGAAGCAGCAACTAGTTCAGTATCTAATATAATACCTTTAATTTTAATAGGTGCATCTAATTTATATTCTTCCCATATTTCTAATTTTTTTATTTTTTCTTCTTTAGTTGCTTCGGCAAAACAATTATTAATTCTAGTGCTTTTGGTTTTATTAACAATGTTTTTATCTAAAACATTAGATTTAATAGGTTCATTTTTTCTAACTTCCTCATTAGGTTTAGAATTTTCTAATTTTACTTTTTCTTCGTTATTATCTGTTTTTTTATCTACAATCATTGAATCTAGTATTACTATTTCTATTAACGAAAAAGCATCAACATTTACATTAATTTTATTCATCACATCTGTTAAATCGAACATTAATTTTTTATATTTGCTAATAGTAAAGTTTGTTTCTTTATTATTTACTAACACATCTTTGACTGTATGAGAAATTTGATTTATCAAAGATTTCAAAAATAACTTATAATCAATTGCTTGATTTGATAACTCTTCCAGTTTTTTTATTAAATTAAGTACATCATTAGTTTCTATAAGCAATAATATACTTTTTATATTCTGACTAGAAATATTATTTACACATTTTGATACCATTTCAATTGTTATTTTCTCTTCATTTTTATTTAATTGGTCTAATAAACTTAATGAATCTCTTAATCCACCATCAGATAATATAGCTACTTCATGCAATGCATCATCATCTATTAATATATTTTCTTCTTTACAAATATATTTTAATCTATTTTTTATATCTGCTACACTAATTTTTTGAAAATCAAATTTTTGACATCTAGATAATATAGTTATAGGAACACTTTCAATATTAGTTGTGGCTAAAATAAAAATAACATGACTAGGAGGTTCTTCTAGCGTAAGTAAAAGTGCATTAAATGCACTTGCAGAAAGCATATGAACCTCATCTATAATATAAACCTTATATTTTAAACTATTTGGCGATAATCTAATATTATTAGTAATTTCTCTAATTTCATCTACACCATTATTTGAAGCTGCATCTATTTCTATAATATCATTTGAAAGATTAGCATTTTTACAACTATTACATACCAAACACGCGTTCCCTTTTTTGTTATCTAAACAATTTACACTTTTTGCAAAAATCTTTGCAGAACTTGTTTTTCCAGTACCTCTTGGACCTGAAAATATATAAGCATGTGATATTTTATTATTTCTAATACTATTTTGTAAGATCTTAGATATATTATCTTGTCCAACTAAACCATCAAAATTTTCTGGTCGATATTTTCTATATAAAACTTTGTAATTCATTTAAGCCTCCGTAATACTAATTATAACATTTATTGAAAAAGTTGTACATAATTTTCTTTACTAATTTATCTTTTTTTTATAAAAAAATCGCTTAACAACTTTTGACTAAAATTCTCTAGTTCAGCATCATTTATTATATTATAATTTGTTTTATTATATTCTTTTTTAGATGGGATTCGATCTATTAAATAATATACATTATCTATTCTTGCTTGCTTAATTACGTTTTGACACATTTCGCATGGTTTTAGAGTCACATACAAATCTAAATTATATAATTTCCAATTTTTTAATTTTTTGGAAGCTTTTTGAATGCACAAAATTTCCGCATGAGCAATTACATCTTTCTTTTTTTCTCTTAAATTATGTGCTTTTGCTATTATTTTATTATCTTTAACTAATACAGCTCCTATTGGAACTTCATTTTTTTCAAATGCTTTTATTGCCTCTTTAATGGCTATATTCATAAAACTCATATTTCACCTCAAAAAAAATGTGCACACAAACATTGATCGATGTGGCTGCTTTCTTCCGAATCTGACCAATTTACAATATATTTGTTGCACGTATACATTATATCAAACAATTTGTATAATTGCAATATATATACTAGTATAAAATTATTTCCCGGGAAATATCTCTTAACTATTAGCAAGTTTTTCATTTTATAATTATCAACAATTATAATTTATTGCTATATATCATAAAATGCAATGTTCCACGTGGAACATTGCTAGCAATTTTAAAATATTTTTTAGTAGATTATATTATTATTACTCCAAAAATTATGATTATATATACAATGTTCCACGTGGAACATTAAAATTTACTAAAATTTAATTTATATTGTACATTAATATGAATAATGTTTAATATATTGTAAATAACCTTTCGGTTTTATGTTCCACGTGGAACACAAGTGATTATTTAAATAAAAGTTTGAATGTAGAAAATATATTTATTGTATTATATAAGTAAATCTCTAAAATATATTTCAGCTAATATAATAGATTATTAATTTAAAAACAATAAATATTATTAATAAACATTGGCGAAAGTTTAAATATATAACAAAAACATTCACTAATAGCAAAGTCATAAATGATGATTAGAATATCTTATGACTATGAATATTACCATTCGTTATATATATATGGTTTAAATTTTAATATTCACTTAAAATATTTGCTTTTAGCAAAGAAATATTTCCCGGGAAATATTTTAAGATATTATTTTGAAAAAACAAAAATATTAGATTATTAAAATATTTTGTGTTTTTCAACTATAAATAAATATTTCCCAGGAAATATTTATTCACTATTAGTTAAGTATCTTACATTATTACAATAAAATTATTTCCCGGGAAATAATTTTGCAGTAAAAAAGAAGATATTAATTATCTTCTTCTTCGATTTTTTCTTCTAGTTTTAATAAAACAGCACTTGAGACTTGTTGATTATCTTTTAAATTTATCAATCTTAAACCTTGAGTAACTCTTCCTAATGTTGAAATTTGTTCCAAAGGCATTTTAATTGTTACCCCAATATTAGTCATTAATACTAATTCATTTTCATCTTTTAGCACTTTTGCAGAAATTAATGCTCCGTTTTTATCTGTTACATTTAAAGCTTTAACTCCTTTAGAGCCTCTTTTTGTTTGCCTAAACTCATTTACATAGGTTTTCTTTCCATATCCTTTTTCTGTTAATAATAATATTAAATCATCTTCTGATACAACTTCAGAACAAACACAATGCCCCTTATCTAAGTTAATTCCTCTTACTCCAGAAGCTGTTCTTCCCATAGGTCTTAACTCTTCCTCATTAAATTTAACCATTCTACCTGCATTAGACCCGAGTAATATCATATTAGAGCCATTTGTTTTTCTTACGCCTATTAATTCATCATCATTTTTTAAATTGATACATATTTTACCACTTGTTCTTATACTATCAAATTCTAATATTCTAGTTTTTTTAACAATTCCACCTTTAGTAGAGAATAATAAATACTGATTAGATTCTTCTCTATTAATTTGTATAACAGAATTAATTTTTTCATCTTTTTCAAGTTGTAATAAATTAATAATTGGAATTCCTTTAGCAGTTCTTCCAAATTCTGGTATTTCGTATCCTTTTAATCTATAAACTTTACCTTTATTAGTGAAAAACAATATATAATCGTGAGTTGATAAGTTTATTAAGTGTTCAACTATATCTTCTTCATTAGTTGTCATACCTTTTATACCTACACCACCTCGATTTTGAGTTTTAAACTCACCTGGAAGTGTACGTTTAACATACCCAGCCTTAGTAAGCATTACTATTATATTATCTTCAGGTATTAAAGATTCATCTTCAATAAATTCAATTGCTGTCATATCTATTTCGGTACGTCTTTCATCAGCATATTTATCCTTAATTTCAAGCAATTCATCTTTAATGATTGATAAAACTCTTGATTCATTTGCTAAAATATCTTTTAAATCAGTAATTAGTTTAACTAATTCTTCCAATTCAGCAATAATTTTATCTATTTCTAAGCCTGTTAATCTTCTTAATCTCATTTCTAAAATAGCATTAGCTTGTATTTCAGATAATGAAAAGCTTTCAATTAAACCTTTTTTAGCTTCTTCATCTGTTTTAGAAGCTCTAATAATTCTAATAACTTCATCTATATTATCTAAAGCAATTTTCAAACCTTCTAATATATGAGCTCTGGTTTCAGCTTTTTCTAAATCAAATTTAGTTCTTCTAATTATAACATTTTTTTGATGATCAATGTATTTTTCTATTATTTCTTTTAAATTTAGTGTTAATGGTCTTCCATCACATAACATTAATAAATTTATACCAAAAGAATTTTGTAATTGTGTATGTTTATATAAATTATTTAACACAACATTGGCATTAGCTTCTTTTTTTAAAGTTAATATAATTTTTATACCTTCAAGATTCGATGCATCATGTAAATCTGCTATACCATCAATAATTTTATCCCTAACAAGTTCAGCTATTCTGGTACACAAGTTAGCTTTGTTCACTTGATAAGGTAATTCAGTAATTACTATTCTAGATCTATTACCACTAGTATCTATTTCACATTTTGATCGTATAGTTATTGAACCTTTACCAGTTTCATAAGCTTTTTTAATTCCCGAGTTACCTAAAATACTTGCATATGTAGGGAAATCTGGTCCTTTTATAAGTTCCATTAATTCACTAATAGTTACATCCTTATTATCAATATAAGCTACACAACCATCAATTACTTCTCCTAAGTTATGTGGTGGTATATTGGTTGCCATACCTACAGCTATTCCCATTGAACCATTTACTAATATATTTGGAAATCTACTTGGAAGTACTGTTGGTTCGGTAAATTCACCTGTATAATTTTCACTAAAATCTACAGTGTCTTTGTTTATATCTCTTAATAATTCAAGAGCAAGTTTAGAAAGTCGAGCTTCAGTATATCGAGCTGCTGCTGGACTATCTCCATCTATTGAACCAAAATTACCATGTCCATCAACTAATACATGTCTATAACTAAAAGGTTGTGCCATTCTAACCATCGCATCATATATTGACGAGTCACCATGTGGATGATATTTCCCCATAGTATCGCCAGTAATACGAGCAGACTTTTTATGAGGAGCATTAGGTCTAGCACCTAACTCTTCCATAGCGTATAAAATACGTCTATGAACTGGTTTTAAACCATCTCTTACATCTGGTATAGCACGAGACACAATAACACTCATTGAATAGTCTAAAAATGACTCTCTTACTTCTTTAGTGATATTTCTTTCAACCATTTTATCTATTAAATTTTTAATTTCTTCGTTCATAATATCCCCCTATACATCCAAGTTTTGAACGTAAGCTGCATTTTCTTCAATGAATTTTCTTCTTGGTTCCACTTCTTCTCCCATTAAAGTTGTAAATACTTCATCGGCTAAAATAGCATCTTCTACAGTTATTTTTAAAAGTTCTCTTGTATCAATATGCATAGTAGTTTCCCTTAACTCTTCAGGATCCATTTCTCCAAGACCTTTCATACGATATATATCTTTTTTTACATCACCTATTTTAGCTATATATTCATCTTTTTCTTGTTCATTTAATACATATTTATTAGTTTTACCATGAGATATTCTAAAAAGTGGAGGTTGAGCTGCATAAATATGCCCATTTTCTATAAGTGGTTTAAAATATCTATAGAAAAATGTTAATAAAAGTGTTCTTATATGAGCTCCATCAACATCAGCATCTGTCATTATAACTATTTTATGATATCTTAATTTAGATATATCAAATTCTTCACCAACACCTGTACCAAATGCAGTTATAATACCTCTAATCTCTTCGTTTCCAAGTATTTTATCAAGCCTTGCTTTTTCTACATTTAATATTTTACCTTTTACAGGTAAAACGGCTTGAAGTTCTGAATTTCTTCCTTGTTTAGCTGGTCCTGCTGCAGAGTCTCCTTCCACTATAAAAAGTTCTGTTAATTTTGGATCTTTACTTGAACAATCAGCTAGTTTTCCCCACTGATTAGTAAGTTCTAGACCACCTTTTCTTCGTGTTAATTCCCTTGCTTTTTTAGCAGCCATTCTAGCACGTGATGCAGTCATAGCTTTTTCTATTATTATTTTAGCTTCATTAGGATTTTCCATCATGAATCTTTCAAAACCTTCACTAAATATATCAGATGCTATCTTTCTTACTTCTGCATTACCTAATTTTGTTTTTGTTTGACCTTCAAATTGTGGATCTGGATGTTTACAAGAAATTACCATTGTTACACCTTCGCGGCAATCTTCACCTAATAAAGATTCTTCATTATCTTTAAGTATTTTGTTATTTTTGGCATAGTTATTAACAATTCTTGTTAATGCATTTTTTACACCATCTTCATGTGTTCCACCTTCATGAGTATTAATATTGTTAGTATATGAATAAATACTTTGATTATATGAATCATTATATTGAAGTGCTATTTCAAGTGATATACCATTTTGATCACCTTCAACATATATTACATTTTCATGAAGTGGTTTTCTACTTTTATTCAAAAGATTAACGTATTCTATAATACCACCATTATATAAAAATGTATCTTTTTTATCATCTTCTCTTAAATCAGCAAGAATTATTCTTAAACCTTTATTTAAAAATGCTATTTCTTGAAGCCTTTTATGTAATATTTCATATTTATATACAGTTGTTTCTGTAAATATTTCATGATCTGCTTTAAATCTTACAGTTGTACCAGTTCTTTCTTTATCACAAGTGTCAATAACTTTCATTGCTTCAACTGGGTTTCCACCATTTTCAAATTTTTGATAATATACATTACCTTCTCTATAAATTGTAACATCAAGCCATGATGATAATGCATTAACAACAGATGCTCCTACACCATGTAATCCTCCAGAAACTTTATATCCTTCTCCACCAAATTTACCACCTGCATGCAGTACTGTAAAAATTGTTTCAACTGTTGAAAGTCCTGTTTTAGCATTTATACCAGTCGGAATACCCCTTCCATCATCTTTAATACATATTATATTACCTTTTTCTATAGATACTTCAATATCATCACAATATCCTGCTAAAGCTTCGTCAACTGCATTATCAACAATTTCCCAAACTAAATGATGTAACCCTTTTTCACTTGTTGTACCTATATACATACCAGGTCTTTTTCTTACAGCTTCAAGTCCTTCAAGTACTTGTATATCACTATCGCCATAATTAGTATTATTTCCCATGTTTTTCCTCCTTTATTTTATTATTTTCTACTTTAAATATTTTGTATTTATCAAACTTATTAGTATCAAAATTTCTAATACTTGTTGTTGTTATAAATGTTTGTATATTTTTATCAAGTAAATCAATAATATTTTTTATTTTTTCATCATCTATTTCACTAAATAGATCATCTAAAATTAATATTGGTGTTTCTCCTTTTAATTCTTTAATTACCTCTATTTCTGCTAATTTAAAAGCAATAATACTATTTTTATGCTGACCTACACTTCCCCAATCTTTCATTTTATTTTTATCTAAGAAAAAAATTATATCATCATGATGAACCCCAAATAATGTTTTTCCATAATCTAACTCTTTATGATAATTATTATTAAATAATTCATTTATTTCTTCTGAACTTTTACTAAACTCAGATTGATACTTAACTTCTAATTTACCTATACTAAATATTTTTTTGTATATTTTGCCTATATATTTATTTATATCTTCAATAAACATTTTTCTAAATTCATAAATTTTTTTACCATATTCTACTAGCTTTATAGTTAAAATTTCAAGATATTCATCTTTAAAAGATTTTTTAACTAACATTTCTTTTAAATATGAATTTCTTAATTTTAATATTTTGTTATAACTTGTTAATAAAAGTAAATATTCTTTATAAATTTTACTAATTTCAATGTTAAGTAATTTTCTTCTTTCTCCGGGTGATTCATTTATCAAATTAACATCTTCAGGATTAAATAATATTACATTTATTTTACTAACATAATCACTAATTCTGTCAGAAATATTATTATCTATTTCAACTTTTTTTGATACTTTATTAATGATAACTTTATATGAAGTATTTAACTTTGTTTTAATTTTTCCTTCAACTACTGTTCTATTTTTTCCTTTTTTTATCATTAATTTATCATTAGTTACTCGAAAAGATTTAGTTAAAGCAAGTAAATATATAGCTTCAACTAAATTAGTCTTACCTACTCCGTTATTACCATAAATAATATTATACTTATTAGAAAATTTAATATCTAATGTATCATAACTTCTAAAATTAGTTAATTTTAAATTAGTCAACTCCATAATTTACCTCTTTAAATAGATTTTTAGAATATTTATTCTACTTTCCGTACTCCCGTACATAATATATATTATATCATAGAATAAGTATTTTCAAAAGAAAAATTAATATTTTTTATTCAAAAATAAATTTTCTAACCTTGCTGACCTTAATATTTGTTTATCAAGTACTCCATAACTAATTTTTAACATAATTTTTTCTCCATTTTTAAATAATATAACAATTATATTTTTACTTTTTGAATAATAACTTTTTATACTAGATAAATTAAACCAAGAACAATTATTATTGTTAATTGATTCAGTTGGAAATAGTATTATACCTAGTTTTTCACTTAATATAATAGGTACTTTATAATTAATTCCGAGTAAATATTTAGTGCCACTCATTCTTCCTGTTAGTGAACTACCATAATATAAACAATTATTATCAATTATCTCTTTAGGTGTATTTTTAGATAAAATTATTCCTGTTTCAGTTATTATTTTTGATCCAGTTAATGTTGCTATGATAGCATATGTTTCATTTTTTATTATATAATCTTTCATTTATTCCTCCAAAAAAAAATTTTTATAACTATAATATTATAAAAATCTTAAATTATTTGTCGAAATTTAGAAAGTTTTAATAGGTAATATAAGTTCTGTAAAGTTTTCATCTGTTACTGATTTAATTATTACTGGATTATCATCACTATTTAATAATAAAAGTATATTATCATCTTTTATAACTTTTAGAGCATCTAACAAATATTTAGAACTAATAGATATTTCAATTTTATCTATTTTATTACTATCAATTAATAATTTTTCTTCAGTTTTACCTATTTCTGCAGCAATACCAGTAATTACCATTTCTTTTTCTTTTATAAATAATTTAATAATGTTTTTATCTTTATTTGAAGATAATAAAGAAGCTCTATCAATAGCGTCGTAAAATAATTTTAAATCTAAATTTATCATGTAAGCAAAATCATCTGGAATAAAATGAGAAGTTTGTGGATAAGTTCCACTTAATAAATTACTTTGAATTATTATATTATTATAAATAAACAATATTTTATTATTAAACACATTAATTTCTATATCTTCATCTGTATCATTTATAATTTTAGAAATTTCATTAATTGTTCTACCTGGAATAACTATATTAACCTCTTCTTTTAATGTTGATTTAACAACACTTATTTTTTTTGCTAATCTGTATGAGTCAGTTGTTATACATTCTAAAGTATTATTAATAACATTAAAATTTAAACCTGTTAAAAGTGGTCTTAATTCTTGTGTAGACATTGCATATGAAGTTTGATCAAATATTAGTTTTAATTCATTAGATTTAATAACAATATTTTCTTTATTTTTTTCTAATTTAAAATTAGGATAATCTTCAACATTATAACAATTAAGATCAAATTCATTTGTATCAGAATATATTTTTATTTGTGAATCCTTTGATTCAATGTTAATAACATTGCTCGGCATTTTTCTTATGATTTCTAATAAGTATTTACTTTGAACAATAGAAACTCCTTCTTTTTCTATATTAGTAATATCTTTTTCTTCTATATTAACTTTAATAGTTAGTTCTGAATCACTTCCTAGTAATGTTAAACCTTGTTTAGTTAATTCGAATTTAATACCATTTAGTACTGGTATAGTTATTTTTTGAGATAATGCTTTAGTAACATTTACTAATGCATCAAGTATAATATTTTTTTCAATTGTAAATTTCATTTTTAATTCCTTCTTTCTTTATATTGTTTTATTATTATATTAATAGTGTTAGTAATGTTAATAACTATTGTTTTTTGTTTTATTTAAACAACAAAGTTAATATTTTTTACTAACAATTTATAACTTTTCTTTTATATCTTTTAACACTCTATCAAGGTCTGGGTCTTTTTCTAAGTCATTTTTTAACTTTTCACAAGCTGCAATAACTGTTGAATGATCCCTTCCTCCAAAATCAAGTCCAATTTTTGCTAAATTTTCATCCGTTTCTGTTCTACATAGATACATTGCTACATGTCTAGGTCTTATAACTTTACTATTTCTCTTTTTACTTTTCATATCATCAACCGTTATTTTATAATAATCAGCAACAACTTGTTGAATATTTCCAATAGAGTTTGTTGTGTAAACATTGTTATTAACATAATCTTTTAAAGCCTCTACTGCAAAATTTAATGTAATAGCATCAGGAATCATCATTGCTGTATAAGCCATTAACCTATTTATAGTTCCTTCTATATGTCTAACATCATTTTGACAATTATTAGCTATATATTCAATTACATCTTTACTAACTTTATTGTTAATATTTGTTGATTTTAATTTTTCTTTTATAATTTCACACCTTAGATTAAAATCTGGTGGATAAATATCAACTGATAATCCCCAACAAAACCTACTTCTTAGCCGTTCTTCTATCTTTTTTAAATCATCTGGTGACCTATCTGATGATATAATAATTTGTTTATTGGTTTGATGAAGTGCATTAAAAGTATGGAAAAATTCTTGTTGAGTTAACTCTGCACCTACTAGAAATTGTATATCATCAATTATTAAGACATCCACATTTCTATATTTATTTTTAAATTCATTAGCATAATTTATACTACTTATTCCCCTATCTTGTGAGGATATACCAGTAAAATCAGTTTTAAAATCATTACTTGTTGTGTATAACACTTTTTTATCAGAATTTTTAGCTATAAAGTTCCCTACTGCATGCATTAAATGTGTTTTACCTAAACCACTTTTTCCATATATAAATAATGGATTATACCTGGTTCCTGGTAAATCAGCAATTAATTTAGCTGCAGTAAATGCAAGTTTATTAGTTTCCCCTACTACATAATTCTCAAACACCATTTTTGGATTAAGATTTGTATTCCATTCTATTTCATTTATTACTTCTTCTTGTTCAATTATTTGAGTTATATCATTAATTTCTTCTTCTAATAAGAATTTAAATTGATATTCTTTACCAGTAATTGAATAAAAAGTAGATTGAACTAAAGAATAATATGTATCTCCAAGCATAGTTTTATGAACTTGCATTGGTATTTGAATAGTGACGGTATCATCACTAATTGATATTAACTTTAATTTAGCAAACCAAACTCCAAACGTATGCGAAGGAAGTTCATTTGCTATTTCTTCTAAAAATGTCTTAAATAATTCGTCAGTTTTCAATACCTCACCCCGCTAACAATTAAATACATTTTTATTGTAAATCATTTTAAAAGAAAAATAAAGCACAAATTATAAATTAGCAGTTATTAACAGAGTTATCAACATAAAAACCTCACTATATAAAAGAAAAAATAGAGTTACTAACAATTACTAACAAATTTTTAAAAACATAGTATTGTTAATTGTGAATATGTTATTATAACTATTGTTAATTAATGTGAATGATGTGGATAAATCTATTTTTTCTTTTAAATACTTGTGTTAATATGTTGATAACTTATTTTAGGATGTTATTAAGGTGTTAATTATTGTAATACAAGTAATAATTTATTATATATTAATAACATTAATAATAAAACGGAATGTTATAAACTTGACTTTTATTAAAAATTTAGTATAATATAACTCATAAAAAAGGGGATATTATGAAAAAAAAATTAATTGGATTAATTCAAATAGGAATTTTAAATTTTATAAAAATAATTCCAGGTAAACATTTTATAGGGAAGTTAATAGTTAAAAAAACAGTTATTAAAAATGAAATAGTAGATTTAAGGAAAAATAAAAAGATAGATGGGAATACTATAATAGTTTGTAATCATACTGGTCCAAAAGATATAGTTTCAATATATGCAACATTTGAATATTCTTTTGTAGGCATTGTAGGAAAACAAAAATCAGATTTTAAAGGTAAATTATTACAATATTTTATTGAAACAATAGCAGTTGATAGAAATAATCCTGAAAATAATTTTAATATAGGCAAAAAAGTTAAAAAAGTTTTAAGAAAAAATAAAAAATTATTAATTATGATTGAAGGCGCTTGGAACCCAAACTCAGATTTGCTAGTATTAAATACTAAATGGGGGGCAGCTAAATACGCTAAAGAAGCTGATTCTAATATTTATCCAATAGCGATTGAATATATAAATGGTGTTACTTATATAGCAGATGGAAAACCTTTTAAAACTACTTATAATAATAATTTAACAGAAACAGAAAATTTATTAAACAATAATGAAATAATTAGATCAAGTGTAGCATCGATAAAGAAAACTTTAGTTGATTGTGCAAATATAAGCTTAGAAAAAGAAAAAATAAAAGAAATGTATAATGTTTTTTATGATAATTATGTTGAAAATAATAATTTAGAAATAAAAATAAACCCATATAATTATAAAAATTTTTCTGTATCACAAGAAGAAAAATTACAAAATAAAATAGATTATCATATAGAGTATATTAAAAATTATGAAGAATACCCAGTAATAGATTTAATAGAAGAAGATGCAAGTATATATAGACCTTATGAAACAAATGCTCAAGTTTTTTCAAAAATAGATGCATTGCCAATCAAATTGAAAGTAGATGAATATAATAAAGAACATATAAAATATTTAAAAAAAATTAAATAATTCACTTTATTTAATTTTTTTATGGTATACTTAATAATAGGTGATAATATGTATGGTTTATATATTCCTGTTTTTTCCTTTGTATTAGCTATATTTTTGTTAAGTATATTTTATTTAAAAAAACCTGTAAAAAACAAAGAAACTAAAATTTTTTCATTACAACTTTTATTAAGCGTATTTGATTGTTTGGTAATGATAATTTTAATATATCTAAGTTATAAAAATCAAGATATTTTTTT
>CAYJNS010000013.1:0-21855 GCA_964371745.1 uncultured Muribaculaceae bacterium | reverse complement strand
GGCATCTGCGTCAATATCCATATCTAAAACTTTACTAGTTCTTTTAACTATTTGACTTAACTCATCGTTTGTATAGTATTCGAGTTTATTAATTATTCCAAATCTATCTCGTAAAGGAGATGATAAATCTCCAGCTCTTGTAGTTGCTCCAACTAAAGTAAATGGCGGAAGGTCTATTTTAATACTTCTACTTTTCCCTTCGTTTGGAAGTATTATATCAAGCTCGAAATCTTCCATTGCTGGATAAAGTATTTCTTCAATAAAAGCTGGCATACGATGTATTTCATCAATAAATAATACATCGTTAGGCTCTAAGTTAGAAAGTATCGCAGCCAAGTCTCCACTTTTTTCAATTGAAGGTCCAGAAGCAGTTTTAATCCCTACTCCAAGTTCATTAGCAATTATATGAGCAAGTGTTGTTTTACCTAGCCCAGGTGGACCATATAGTAAAACATGATCTAAAGACTCTTCTCTCATCATTGCTGCTTTTATAAAAATATTTAAGTTTTCTTTAATTTCTTTTTGCCCTATATATTCATTTAAACTAAGTGGTCTTATACTTTTTTCAAAGCCATCTTCTTCTTTAATGTTTTCATCAATAATTCTTTCCAATTTAAAAACCTTCTTTCTTAATATAATCTAAAAGTTCATTCCATGATTCTACATTTTCAAAATCTTTTTCTTTATCACCGAATTTAATAGCTTTAATACCACTGTTTTTAAGACTTTCTAAGTTATCTACATGATCATCAAAAAAAATATTAATGCCCTCATTTTTAGCAATAAGACCCTTATTTTGAACCTTAAAATAAATTTTATCATATATTAGTTTATTTTCTTCTAAATATTTTAATGTCAACTCTTTTATTTCTTCTGGCTCATTAAAACATCTTTTAGTAATTAATATAATTTTATGATTATTTTCTTTTAAATAATTAAAAACATCTATTACATTATCTTTAATAGTTACTTCTCTTAATATGTCTAATAAGTATTTATCAAAAAATTTTTGTTTCTTTTTTTCATTTTCAAAATACATATCACCTTTTTGTCCATTAGAAATATATTTTCGATAATATCTAATCGCACACTCTTTTGAATTAGTTATTGTATTATCTATATCAAATCCTATAGTCATAATAATTTTTCCTCTCGTTAATATAATTACTTTTTAAATTTATCAGTTAAAATAATTTTATCATAATCTTTAAAATAAATCTATTTATATATTACTATTTACAAAAAAATAGATGATTACATCTATTCATATTGATAATTATCATACCAAGATATTGTAAATGATAAATCACTTATTCCTGTATAATCATCACTTGTATTATATACATTTAAATGTATATCGACTACACTAGGATAATCATGCGTATCTTTCATTACATCTCTTGCTGAAATTGCAAATGTAACTTCTGCTGAAGATTCATTGTTAATTGTAATAGTATCGCTAAAATTGGTTGTATAAGGAACTGTAGTAAAATTTGCACTTGCTTTACCATAATCTTTTATTACTATAGTTTTTCCAGTGTTATTAACTATTTTGCCAGTTACATAAATAATATTATATTCAATTTTTGCATCTACTGGAGTTAAACTAATTCCATCACTTCCTGAACCAATTATTGATCCTTCGTTATATGCATTTTCAATAGTATAACTTTCTAAATCATTAACTTCTTTTTCGTAATCAATTACTCCTTCAAGCGTAGGTTTAACCATACCAAAAACTATAATTAAACTAAGAATTAATATTCCCAAAAAAGAAATAATAAATTTAATCATAAATTTTTTCATAAAAACCCCTTTCATTTTGATAATTAAATTATAACAAAATTTTAATAAATATTCTATATTTTTTAAATCGAAAAAAACATTAATAAAAGAAGCCTAAGCTTCTTTTATTAAATCATTTATTTCTTTTTCAGTTAAACCTGTAACGGTTTTGATAACTTCAATAGACATATTTGCTTTTTGCATATTTACAACAATTTTTCTTTGACCTTCGGCTAGACCTTTTTCCAGACCTTCAGCTAAAACTTTTTCTCGCTGCGCTTTTGCTTCTGCCTCCATTTTTTCTTGCTGCGCTTTTGCTTCGGCCTCCATTTTTTCTCGCTGCGCTTTTGCTTCTGCCTCCATTTTTTCTCGCTGTTCTCTTGCTTCTTGCTCTTTAATACTTTCTTCTCTTGCTATTCTATTTTCTTCTCTTATTAAAGCCATTCTATAATGATCATCTGCTGCTATTTTTTCTTGCAAGTCCATATATGTTTTGTATTCTTCATCTGTTAAGGCCATATCCTTCATCTCCTCCACACTTTTTGAAGCCATAAATTTTAAAAACTTATTTACTTTTTCACTAAATAAATTTTCATCTAATCTTGATAAATTTATTACTTCAAACACTAATCTATCGCTTAGCTCTCTTGTGTTGACTATATCATATAATAATCCTTTTGTAAATGGATATTTAAATTCCTCATGATCTTTTGCTATAAAGATTATTGTATAGACCTTTGTTATCTTTTTGTACTTTTTTCCTATCTTTGCTGATTTCGCTGATAACTTTATACTATAATCAAACATTCTATTAAAAAAGTCACTATCTTTTGCTTTTTGCATTTCAAATAAAATACAATCTTTTGATGGTAATTCTATTAGTAAATCTACTACACTATTTTTATCATCTAGAGTTTCTCCGTTTAACTCTTTATCTATAAATGTTATATCCTCTTTTGTTATTTTTATTCCTATAAAATCATATACTAGATCTATTATTACATCTGTTGCTTCTTTAAAAAACATCTTAAACATTACATCATTTGTTAATAGCGATTTTCTTTGGATTAATTTTTTCACTTTTTCTTCATTTACTATTTCATCATCTACTAGTGTTGGCATTTTTTTATTCACCTCCTTTCTAAAAGGATATATTTATCCCTCTACCTTTTATATTACCGGTAAAGTGCTAATTTCCTTTTTTTCAAAGTAAATTTGTTAAAAAAAATAGAAATTTTTTGTAAATTTCTATTTTGGTATTTTATTAGTTACTTTTTATTTCAAAAAAAAACACATATGTTATGTGCTTTATCATCCATTATATTTTGCATATACACGGTTATTTTTAACATAAATAGTAATTATATTATTATTGATATTTTCTTTTGTTACATCATTTATAATACAAACGCTATTATCACAAACTTCATCACTAGTTAAATAATTACTATCATGATTTAATAAATCAATTATAGTAATATCTAAACAGTAATCTCCATCTACTAGAGAAGAACATATATTAGTAATACTATTTATATTATCTTCACCATATCTTTTAGCACCTTCTAAAATAACTTCAAGTTTAGATTCAAATGAATTTTCATTTATATTGTTTCTTATAGCGCTTATTCCAATAACAGCAATACTTCCAACAATAGCAATTATTACAAATACAACAAGTAGTTCAATTAATGTAAAACCTTTATTATTCATATATACCTACTTTAAAAGAAGTTTTAAAGCTTCTTTTACTTTTTCTTCAACACTTAATGATGTATTTATTTGTGGTATTATCTTTTTTATTTCAACTAATTTATAACCGAGTGAAGTAAGTACCCCAGTTAAATCATCAGTATCATTAGAACTTTCTATATCACTTGTTTCAATATTTATTTTACCTTTTAAGTCTAATATAATTTGTTTAGCTAGTTTTTCTCCAACTTTAGGAAACTTCTTTAAATAAAGTAAATTCTCTCTATTAATAGCGTCCACTATACCAGCTATAGAACCTGTTGCAAAAAAAGGCATTGCTACTTTAGGGCCTAAACCTTTAACACTTAATAATTTTAAAAACAAATCAAGCTCGTCACTATCTTTAAAACCATATAAACTATATTCATCTTCTCTTATATGATTATATAAATATATTTTATATTCTTTATTTTCATTATAACTAAAAGGATTAGGTACAAATACTTTGTAACCAATCCCATTATTATCTATTACTATATAATTACTACCAGTAGTATCTATAGTTCCTTTTATATAGTTATACATTATGGTGTTACCTCTCCTTCTGGCACTGTAGGCATTTCAAGTAAGAATGGATCGGATGCAGTACCTATTCCATCAGTTATCATTACAGATGGGTCTAGGTAGAAGACTGGGCGAGATGCGATATAGTTATTTACTGCAGGAGTGGAAATATATCCGCCACTCATAATATACACAACATGCCTTGAGGTGTTCTGAGAAATAATTGTCCACTCAGTAATGCCAAAGTAAAGCCAATTATTATTTTTAACCACATCAATACCATAATCATAACCATCAGTATTCCAGTATGACTTTAATGTTCCAAACGCATAATCGCTCGCATACATCAAACCAATATTATATTCATTTATTGTTTTTGCCGATATTTCATTGTTATATAAAACTCTTGCAACATAATCCTGTGGTGAATAAAGCAGACCAACAAAATACTTTTCTGAAGATATCATATTTCTATAATTTTCACTAAAACCATTATAAAACGAAGTGTTTAAATATTGGTTTATATCGGCATCATCTGATATAGATTCTGATGATGTATTAGCGCCTTCCCAAATTGAAGATTCGACATCCCAATATCTATTTCCAACACTTGCATTCTTAATAAGCTTAACCTTATACTCCCCTTCCATATCATATATACCTATAATTCTATATAGATTATTTGCTGGACAAGGAGTTCCATAAAAACCAAAACACACATAATTATTATTTACTACCTCATTTGAACCTGAAAACCTATAATTATTATCAGCTGCACCATTTGCTAGTTCAGGTGTGTGTTTAATAAGTGTTGGAACTAAAGAACTATATGTAGTCATACACTGAGCCATTGGTTCCCCATAACATATAGGACCCACTGACATAGTATCTTCTGCTTGCATTATAATTTTAGCTGTAAATGTTTTTTCTGAGTTATCATTTTGATCAGTATCAAGATTTATTAAACTAAGAGTTGCTTCCCATCTTTGGACGATTTCAGCATCAGAACCAGACTCTATTGCATATTCTTGAGCAACTGTAAATATACCAGTTTTAGTTGTTACATCAAAACCAGATACTCCTCCACTAGTCACGTGTGTTAAACCATCTATTTGAGTAAGTTCTGTTCCATCTGGTTTAGTTATAGTTAAAATAAGTTCTGGAGTTTCTGCATCGCCTGTTGTGTATATATAATCATTATATTCAATAGCTAAGAATAGATAGTACTGATCTGATGCACTTCCACCTGAAGGGTAAAGAGTTGCTGTTGGATATGATGTATCTGTTAAGTTACCATCATTTTTACCAAAGTTTTCTTGAGTCATTACAATATTTATTGCATCCCCCTCATCAAATGTCATATTATCTAAAGCCTCACCTGTAACATCTACTGGAGTTTCAGCGTCCCCTTGAACAAGCGGCAAAAAATACGCATACGTTACACCAAAAACTACTGCCGCAAATAAAAGTATTCCTATAACAAATAACCATATACCTCTTTTAGTATGAAACAATTTATACATAACTTCTCCTTACTTTATATTATTTAATATTTCTTCTTTTGTTTTAAAACCTATTAATTTAGTTTTTTCTACTCCGTTTTCAAAATAAATCATAGTTGGTATACTCATAACACTATACTCTTTAGATAAAGTTTGAAACTCATCTACATTTACTTTTAATACTTCAACTTCTGTAATACTTTCTAAAACTGGTGAAAGCATTTTACAAGGACCACACCAATCAGCATAAAAATCTACTAATATATTTTTATTACTAATTAATTCTTTAAAATTATCATCTTTTGTTAATATTTTCATATATTCTCCTAACTAAATGTAACATCTGTTAAATTAATTTTTTCTGATTCGATTAACTTTTCTACTTCTTCTTTAGTAGTAAGTTGATATTTAATCATAATATTAAGTATTTCTACTTGCAGTGTATCTATATCACTAGTTCCTTCAACTGCTTCATTTATTTCTTCAGAAATAAGTGTCATATCAGCTAAAACTGTTCTTATAACAGGTGTTCTATTAAGTATTTTACTCGCATAATTACTATCATATACATAATTTTGTGTTAAAGGTATTTGAGCTAGTGTAAATATAACTATAAAAGATACTATAACACCTTCAATAACACCCACTACTAAACCTAGTATTTTATCTGGTAAATATAAAATAATTGTAGCTTTTAATATCTTATCAAATATACCCGCTATGTTTACTAAAATATTTAATATACAGTATAAAATAACAAATATAAATAAAAATGATACTCCATTATAAAATAATATATTTATAGCTTGTACATCTTCAAACGCACCACCGAAATTTATAAATGGCATAAAATCTATCAAAAAGTTAGCAAGCGTTCCTTTAAGTGAGTATGCAACAATTGCTATAACTACTAAACCTACTAATCTTACAAGAGACTTTATAACACCTCTTTTCCATCCTAATATTGCAAATAATATAATTAATAAAAATAAACCTACATCTATCATATTCATTTTTATAACCTCTTTTCTCTATTATAATTATATAATAAAAACTTTTAAAAATAAAGAAAATTTAATAAGTTTTATATTTTTATTGTAAATGTATATTAAAACTTGCTATAATAGTAAACATTAATCAACTAGGAGGTTCAGCTGATGAAGAAAAAACTATTAAAAGAAAATGAAATGGTATTATAAAACTGATGAAAAACAGTTGTCAATATGTAATGTATTTTGTTATATTGTATATGCACGGCAAAAATGTTAAGTCATTTTTAGAGGGACACTGCTAGAGCACTGACCCTTATTTTCCAAAAAAACTTATTAGTTTTTTTAGGGGTTTATTTTATAAACCTTATTTTTTTGTTTTAATATTTAATAAAGGGTTTATAAGCTATTTATTTTATGATAAGATATACTTAGGTGATTTAAATGGCTAATAAGCAAAAAACAATTGTATTTAAAGCAAGTGATAATGTAAAAAATAAAATGATTGAATATTATAAATATCAAAGAAAAGATAAAACTCCTCCATATGCTGTATTTCAAGCAATGGAAGCAGATACTACTATTACTTTATATGAAAGTGGTAAAGTTATGTTTCAAGGAATAAGCGCTGATATAGATGCCGGTATTTGGGCCGCTCTTGAAAAAAAAGTAAATAATAAAGATGTACTTAGTGAAAACTCTAAAAAAGAAAAAAAAGAAGTTAAAAAAGAGTATGATAATAGTTATCTAAAAAAAATATCTACTGTTGGTTCTGATGAAGTTGGAACTGGAGACTATTTTGGACCTATCATTGTTACTGCAGCTTATGTATCTAAAGAAAATATAACTCTAATGCAAGAGCTAAAAATTGGTGACTCTAAAAAAATAACTGATGATAAAATAATTGAACTAGCTAAGGTATTAATAGAAAAAATACCTTATACTACATTTTGTTTATCAAATGAAGAATATAACGCTATAGAAAACTCTAATATGAATAAAGTAAAAGCTGTTTTACATAATAAAGCTTTAATAGGTTTAATTGAAAAAGAAAAATTAAATCCTGAAAAAATAGTAATAGATCAGTTTACTACACCTAAAAGTTATTATGGTTATTTAACAGGTTTACCTAAAGTATTAAAAGATATACTATTTTTAACTAAAGCAGAAGATCAAGTATACTCAGTTGCTGCAGCTTCAATTATAAGTAGATATTTATTTTTAATTAAAATGCATGAAATGGGAAAAGTTCTTGGTAATACTGTGCCACTAGGTGCTGGATTAATAGTTGATGAATTTGCAAAAAAACTAGTAAAAGAAAAAGGACCAGAAGTCCTAAAAAAATATACTAAATATAATTTTAAAAATACAGACAAAGTTTTAAACTAAGTCTTTTTTTATGCTATCACACTTATTATAAAGTTATGTAGAGCTACATCTTTATTTATTCTACCTGTTTTAATAAGCTCATCATATTTAGCAAGAGATTTTATATGCTCTAATATTTCTTTTTCAGTAAAATTCAAACTATTTTTATATGTTTTATTTATTTGCCACTCTAAAAGTTTGGTAATACTTATAATTTCACTTATATTTTTTCTTTCATTATATAAATATTTTATAAAGTACATTAATCTAAACTCCCTTGCTATAAGTATAATAAGCGATGCTGTATCTACTTTTGAAGTTATTAAATCATTTAAGATATTGTATATATCATTTCCTTTTTTATTAACTAAAGCATCAACAAAATGAAAATTATTATCATCTATTGGTTTTGAAACTATTTCTAAAACATCATTATATTTCATTTCACAAGGATTTTCATAATAAATAAATAATTTATCAAGTTCATTATAAATTAAATCTAGATTTATTCCATATAAGTTAATTAAATAACTTATAGTTTTATAATCAGCTTTAAATTTATTTGAAATAATATATTTATTTATATATTCATTTACATTTTTATAATCAACATCAAATATAATAAAATTTGTTTTTTCTTTAAAGGCTTTACCTATTTTTTTTCTTAAATCTATAGTATCTGTTACAAAAATAATAATGGAATCTTTAGGAGGATTATCTAAAAAAGATATTAATCTTTTTTCATCTGGTTCTGATAATTTACTATTAAATAAATTTTTAACTATTATATATTTTTTATTATTATCCAAAGATAAATAAGATGTTTCTTCATATAATATATCAATACTATTTTTAGATATATCTAAAGTTAAATATTCATTATTACCCATTATTTTTTTAATTTCATTTTTTATTAATCTATAATAACTAGATTTAATTAAATATATATTCATTGATACCTCTTCTTAAATATATTATAAACTAAAATGTGTAAAATAGGAAGAAAATAAAAAAACTATTTTTAAATAGCTTTTTATTTTAATTTATATTTACACTTTTATTTAATTTTACTAATGATTTTTTGCGATACATTTGATAATCATATTCATTTATTATATTTTCAAAATAATTACTTTCAATTAATTGATTATCTAAAATAGATGCTCTTTGTATAACTCCACTTAGTATACACTCCATTTCATCTACCTCAGCATTATTAAAATTACTTAATATATTTTCGACATAATCATACCCATGTATAATTAAACATATTAATAATAAAATTTCTAAATCACTTTCTTTATAATTTGTATCATACATATTTTTTAATGCTTTTAACTCTTCAACAGTTAATATAAATTTATCTGTATTTATAAATAAATTCTCTAATACACTAATAGTTATATCAAGAGATATACTATTTTTAGATATATTATTTATAAGAGCATTCCTAACTAAAAGTTTCTTATTTTCATATAAATTTGTTTGTTTATCAAAATAAGTATTATAACTTCTTATATTTCCTAATGAAAATGCATTATTTTCCTTTTTTAAACTTTCGATTGCCATTATTTACTTCCCTACCTTTAATAAAATAATACGCCTAAAAAAAATAAATGTCAATATATTATATGAAGATTTATATTTTCGAACATAAAAAACGCTATTTAGAGCGTTTTAAATTAACAAAAGTTATAAATATATATAAATATATAAAACCTATAAATAAACCACCTAATACATCAGATAAATAATGTACTTCTAAGTATATTCTACTAAAGGATATACTAATAATTATTATACTTAGCAATATAGTTAAAATTATTTTTAAAAGTTTACTTATTTTACTTGTACAAATTAAGTAAATTAACAAGCCATAAAAAGCAAAACTAACTAAAGTATGACCTGATGGAAATGAAAATGTAGATTCATCTACTAATGCACTTATTGGTCTTGGTCTTTGAATTATTAATTTTAAAATAGTACTTAGTAAAAATACTATAGTTAAATTTATTAAGGGTAATACTTTTTTGAAAAATATTAATATTATTAAACTAAGAGGTATTAATATATACTGTGAACCTAATAATGAAATTAGTTTAAATATATTTACCATTTCTATATCTTGAAATCTAAAATATGATAAAACATAATAATCTAAATAAATAATTTCTTTTATTAAAAGCATACTTATAAAAGAAATTACTATAATTATAAGTCCTATAAACAAATCTTTTTTAGTCATTTAAATTCACCTCTAAAATATCACTTGATTTAAGTAGCGTCCCTTCTTTTATATTTTGTGATTCTACATAGCCATAGTTATTTATTTTTATATCAACACCTACCATACTAGCATAAGTTTTTACTTCATTATAACTAAAACCTGTTAAATCTATCATTTTATTATTATCACTATTAGTTTTTAAAAATACTAAATCATTTTTAAATAAATCAGTATTTTTTAATGGATACTGTTCTACTACATATTCTCCATCACCTATAACTATAGGATTTATATTAAGTGCAGTTAAATCATTAGTACTATCACTTACCTTTTTACTTATATAATTATCAAGTGATATTTTTTCATTTACTAAATGATTTATATCTTCATCAGTTATTTTGGCATAACTCGCTATTTCTTCAATAGCACTTTTAGTAATATTTGCAAGTGATGTTTGAGATCCTGTATATTTTTCAACTGCCATATATATTATATATTCTGGTTCATCTTTCGGAAATATGCCTGCAAAGCTTCTTATAACGTCTGTTTCTCCAGTTAAATATCCACCAGATGGTGATGCTATTTGAGCAGTACCTGTTTTACCAATTAAAGTTACATTTTCTGGAATCCACATATCACTAGTTCCATTATAGACAACATCATACATTAAGTTTTGCATATAATCAGTTGTACTTTTAGAATATACTTTAGCTACTTGTGTAGGCTCTGCTTCAAACTCTACAGTTCCATCTTCAGATACTATTTTATCAACTACATAAGGCTTTAACATTACTCCATCATTAGTCATTGTAGTATATGCTCCAAGCATTTGAACTGGTGTTATACTCATACCTTGTCCAAATCCTGCATTTGCTATTTCTGTATCATAATAAAAATCAACTTCACCACTCGCTTCATTAGCAAGTTCTATTCCTGTTTTTTCACCAAAACCAAGAGCAGTATAATAATCTGTAAGCGTTGCCTTACCAAGTTCTAAAGAAAGCATAGTAGTTGCTACATTTGATGAATATGCATAACCTTTATCAAAAGTTATTTCTCCCCATCCTGTTCTATTATAATCACGTATTGTTGCATCAGCCACCTCTATAGAACCGGATTTATAAGTTGCTTGTCCATCATATATCCCCTCTTCTATAGCACTAGCAAAAGAAAATGTTTTCATAGTAGAACCTGGTTCATACTGATATGATACTAAAGGATTTAAATAGTTTTCTAAAGAATTTAAATCATTAGGATTAAATGTGGGAGTAGTAGCACTACCAACTATTGCTCCAGTATCTGCTTCCATAACAGTCATAATTGCAAAACCATGATCATAATCACTTAGTTTATTAACTGCATTTTCTAAAATTAACTGAATATTACTATCTATTGTTAAATATATATCAGATCCATTTTTGGCATCTTCTCTAACTTCTTCAAAATGTGGTATCTTATATCCATATGCATCTTGTTGATATGTAACTATTCCATCAATACCTTTTAACTCTTCATCATAAAATCCTTCAATACCTAGTTCTCCATATATTACTCCATCATCATCAGCTTTTGCATAACCTACTATGTATGAGGCAAATGTACCTGATGGATAATATCTAGATACTGATGAGATAAAATCTATCCCATCAAGTTCTAACTCATCTATTTGACTTTTTAAAAGTTCTGTTATACCTCTTTTTATTTCAACTTGATATTTATCTTTATTAAGTGTACTAAGTAAATCATTAGCGTCCATTTCAAGTACTGGAGCAAGTTTTAAAGCAGTTTGTTCTTTATCTACTACATGCCTTATATTATTTTCATCTTCAGTTCTATCCTCATCTAAATAAGCAATTAAAGTATATGAGTTTACTGTAGTAGCTAAACTTTCTCCTTCACTGTCTAATATATTTCCACGAGATGCATATATAGGCTCTGTCTTAGTATATATTGAATCAGCAAATGCTTTTATATTAACACCATCTACATCATCAGATAAAACTATATAAGAAAGCTTAATTATAGCAACACACAAAAAAAGAGCAACACCTAGATTTATTAATAAAGAAAATTTAATTGTTACTCTTTTTTTCATTATTCTCCTTCAACAACCTTTATATTACCATTAATATAAGAAAGGCCATATTCATCCGCTATAGATTGGATATTTTGTAAACTAGCAAGTTCATTTACTTGCATAGATAAGCTTTCATTTATAGATTCTTGTTTATCTATTTTATAAACAAGCTCTTCCATTTTTATATTAGTTTCTGAAAGTAATGCTTGAGAAAATACATTAACTATAGGTATAGCAAGTATTATAAATACAATTAATACATACATAAATTTTTCACCTTTTAAAAATATATATCTTCTTTTCTTATTTGCTTTCATCTTATATCCTTTCTATAACTCTTAGTTTAGCACTCCTACTTCTTGAGTTTTCTTCTAACTCCTTTGGGGTAGGTAGAAGAGGATTTTTATTAATTAACTTAATAAGTGGTTTATACTCATCAGGTATAACTGGTAATCCTCGAACCATGTTATCTATTTCACTATATTTTTTAAATATAGCCTTTACTATTTTATCTTCTAGAGAGTGAAATGTTATTACACATATTCTTCCACCAGGCTTTAACATATTTATAGCATCTGGCAAAACACTTTCTAAAACCTTTAATTCATCATTTACTTCAATTCTTAGAGCTTGAAATATTTTTCTTTCAGGATGATGCTTAAAAAAGTAATTAGCTCCAACAGCTTCTTTAATAACATCTACTAACTCTAGTGTAGTATTTATTATATCACATTTATCTTTAATTTTACGAGCTATATTACTTGAAAACTTCTCTTCTCCATATTTAAAAAATATGTCTCTTAAATCTTCAAAGGAATATGTATCAATTACATCCTTAGCACTTTTTCCATCCTCACTCATTCTCATATCAAGTGCTCCATCATTCATAAATGAAAAGCCCCTTGATGCATCATCTATTTGTGGAGACGAAAAACCTAAATCAAAAATAATTCCATCAACATACTTTACATCTAATTTATTAAGTTCCTCTTTTAAATTAACAAAATTACTTTTAATTAACTTATAGTTCTTAGAAACACTACTTAATAAATTATCTGAATAGTTAATTGCTTTACTATCTTGGTCAAATCCATATAAAAAACCATTATCTAGTTTTTTTAATACTTCTAAAGAGTGCCCAGCATATCCAAGTGTTGCATCTACATATATTCCATCAGCTTTAATAGATAAATTATCTATCACTTCACTTTTTAAAACACTATAATGCATCATTATCCTCAAATAGATGCTCAGATACTTCTTCTAAAGTATCAGCACTTTCTTCTGAGTATTTTTCATAAGTTTCCTTAGACCATATTTCAAGTCGGTCGTTAACCCCAATAATTACACATTCTTTATCTAAAGAAGCATAACTAGTTTGAGGTTTTTCAATCGTAATACGACCACTTTTATCAAATTTGCAGTCACTAGCTGAGGCAAACATTGCTCTTACAAAAGTACGAGCATTTTTCTTTGTTAGTGGTAAAGTATTTAGTTTAGTAACTAAATCGTTCCATCTATCCATAGAGTAAACGTAAAGGCATCGTTCTATTCCGTGTGTTATTATTATTTGTGAGCCTAGGATATCTCTATATTTAGTTGGGATAACAAGTCTATTTTTTTCATCTAAATTATGATAAAAACTACCTATTAACATAACTTCCCCACTTTCCCCCACAGTGTCCCACTGCATAGTTTAATTTTACCTTATAACAAAAAAAAAGTAAATATATTTTTACTTTATTTTATCAACTTTACATTTGTTTACACAAAAATTATGCTTCTTTAACTTTAATTACTTCTTTACCATTATAGTTACCACATTTAGTGCACGCTCTATGAGGTTTAATTGATGCTCCACATTTAGTACATGTACTTATTGTAGGTGCATCTTTTTTCATATGTGTTAAACGCATTTTCTTTCTAGTTTTACTTACTCTTCTTTGTTGAACAGCCATTACTTTTCACCACCTTCATAAAGTTTTTTTAAAACTTCTAGTCTAGGATCAATATTTTCTTTTTCATTTGATCCATCAGTTACCTTCCATCCATTACCACTAATATCACTTATTTTCTTATTAGTTGCACGTATAGGTACTTCCAGTACAATATTTTCCCACAAAACTTGATTAATATCAAGTGTATTTTCATAATTTTCGATAATTTCTTCAATATTTACATCAATTTTAAGTAAATAATCACTTAAATCAACAGAATCCTCCAGTATTACATCACCAAACAAATTACCAGTAAGCATTATTTCATCAGATGAATTATAATAAACTTTACCAGTAAAGTGCATCTTATCAATACTTTTAATTCCTAGTGAAGTCTCTATATCAAAAACAAAATCTTCATCTATTAATACTTCTTTTTTTATATTTAACTCATTTATGCTTAACTTCATAATATAACCTTTCTAAAATGAACCAATCTTTTGAGGTAAACATCTAAAGATTGGTTTATGTATTCTTACCTAATAATAAATGGATCTGCCTTCGCACCAGTTCCTGCCACCCTTTCAACGGAAGAATTTAGATAAAGAGAAGGTCTGGGCGCATAGCCATAGTACGCGTAACCGCTGTTGTCGACATTGCCGCGATAGGCGACGTAAAACACATCGGTCGCGCTATCCGAACGAGCGGTAATTGTCCATTCATATTGATTTTTTAAAAGCCAATTAGTTCCTCCACAACTAGCCGTATTATAACTACTTAAATTAGTATTTGCATTCCAACATGAATACTCTGCCGCATATCCATAATCGCTTGCATACATTAACCCTATATTAGCTGTTGTTGTTGCACTTGATCCACTACTAACTGTACTACTTCTTTCATACCCATACATCGCTGTTGCTGATACTGCACTTGTACTATATGCACCTAAATACCACGTTACACTTTGCACCATATTCCTAGCTTCTGCATCTAATCCTGTTAACGTATAATCACAATCTGTTTTTCCGCTTCCAGAAATATAACATCCAACATCGCTAGATCCATTAGTTCCATTATAATAATATGTATTTAACATTGTACTAAGCGACGCAGAATCACTATCTTTCCATGAGTTATCATTACCACTATCCCATGCTATTAATGGAAGTGTATCATCCCTTATTATTTTTACTAAATTTTCTCCTGATTGTCCATGTGAATTTGAATCAAACACCCCTATTATTCTCCATAGCTCATCATTATACCAAACATAGTTATTTGGAAACTTACCTGTATATCTATATTCTGCATTATTAGTATAATATATTCCATTATTTCCAGGTGTATTTGCATAAAGAGTATTTATTATATAATTTGAAAAAGTAGTGCCTGCACTACGTGTAGTAAACGCTATATTGCACTCACTAGGTGCTGATATACTATTAAATTTAACACCGTTTATTTTATTATCCCATACAGCTGATGCATTATCACAAGTAACACTTACATCATAATCACCATATGATGGAAAATTTTCACTAGATGTTCCATCTACAGTTATTGCATACTTAACAGTTTCTTCAAACTGTTTATTGATAAAGATTTTATCTTTATTAATAAACAAAGTAATAGATGCTATTAATATAAGTATTAAACTAGAAAATATTATTTTTTTCTTCATAATCAAGCCTTCTTTCATATCCTTCTTTTAAAATAATAAATAAATAATAATTATAATATTTATTATTATCAAATACCTTCTTCTCAATTATATCAAACTCTTCATAGATAATAAAGTTTATTTTATAATTTTTTAATTTTTTTATTAAAAAATTAATATATTTAATATTTTTTAAATTTAAAACATCTAATATTTTTTTATCTATATCATATGTTATATATTTTTTTTTCTTTTTAAAAACTACTAAAAAGTCATTTTTAGTAGTTTTAATAATATCATATAATAATTTTATAATGTATCACCCCTTTAGAATTAGGCTAACCTTTCTTTTTTACATTTTATATTTAAGGCATAAATGCCTAAGGATAATTTATGTTCTTTAACCATTGATAACTAAATCCTTAAATTTAGTTATTACCCAAAATATAAAGAGCTCTGGGCGCATAGCCATTGTTCGCGTTACCGTTGTTGTTGACAGTGGCGTTATAGTTGACATTAAACACATTGTTCGTGTTATCCGAACGAGCCATTTACTATAAAAATTACCCTAATCTTTCAAATATTTCATTTATCTTTTTTCTTTTAATATATTTAAAACCATATTTATAAGATGTAATAATATAAAAATAATCTTTTAAATTTTTTTCCTCTTTTATATACCAATATTTTCTTTCCCTTAAATTATGTATTATATTTTGTTTTGTACTTTTAGATAGTTTTAATATAAGTTTATTATTTTTATTTATTAAAAATCTATAACCTAAAAAGTTAACTCCTTTTGATAAATCAAATATCCCAGTTTTTTTATCATTTACTTCCATATAATATTCTTTTAAAAATATTTTTATTTTTTCAAGAGATTCTTTTAAATAATTTTTATCATGAGATAAAATTATATAATCATCCATGTAATTAACAAAGTATTTTAATTTTAATTTATGAATTAAATAGTGATGAAACCTATGTAAATAAAATATTGCTAAAAACTGGGATGTCATTTGACCTATACCTAGTCCAAAACCTTTTTTATAAAGTGGCAATGATAAATTATTTTCATAATTTATGTTACTTATAGTTTCATTTATATAATCACTATCAGTTGATGATATGATTTTAGATATAAATGAATATTCATTTATATCTAAATCATTTCTTAAAAGACTTTTTAACTTTTCATGATTAATACTTGAAAAAAAGTTCTTTAGATCTATTTTTAAAGCATACAGTTTTTTATGCTTTAATTTAATAATATATTTTTTTAATAACTCTATTCCATAACTTGTTCCCCTATCCTCTCTAGTTGCTACATTTCTTTTATCTAAATATTTGGTAAGTTTTTTCTTAAGTATCATTTCAGTTGCAACAAAATTAATTATTTTATCTAGTATACACTGACTCATAATAATTTTTTTTTAGGATAACGAAGCAAAAATATATTATATTTTTTATTAATAGGTTCTAAAGAAGCAAAGCTTCTTTGAATCATTTTAAAATAAATTGTTTTTTCTTTTTCAAAATAATAGATTGCTCTTTTATTTTCTATATTGCTTATTACTTTATTATAAACTTTTATAATATCTATTAAATCTATTTTCATTTTTTATATTTTTTTAGCCATGAAACACTCATTTTTAAAATACTTTCAAATTCTCTAGTAATAGTACCTAACTGTTTTTCAGAAATATATTTTTGATTAAAAAACAATTCTATATAAAAATCTATCATAGATATATTTGCTTTAATATTAACTATTTGATTATATTTATCTTCTTTGTTATATTCATTAGCTATATAAATTGAGTTAAGTGTATTAATAAGAGTTTTTCTAAACTCATCTCGATAAATATAATCTTTTTTCGGAATATTCAAAATTAATTTATGTGTTACACAAATTAATTTCCTCATTCTTTTAGCTATAAGAAAATTTTCATTAACTAATGTCATTATATATTAAATCAAATAATTTATCTAACGTTTTAAGATTTAAATTAATTACCCCATGTTCAAGTATTTTAATTTTTTCGCATACTTCCATTTTTTACTAAAATTTAAAACCAATTTTTGATAATTATTATTTTTAAAATCTTTTTCAGTTTTCTACCCGGCTTTATCATTTAAAACATAACTAATTTCTTCTTCTAAACGTTTAAAACTTTATTTAATGCACAACCAGGAAATCCAGCTTTTCTATTATGATTTACTTTATATCCAAATAAATGATTTAAAATATGTGCATCTGCATATAATGCATATACAAAAACACCTCTACTTCTTATTAATTGTACTTTTTCTTTATCGTCCATTATTCTGTCTCCTTTCCAGAATAATGATACCATGCATACTTTGCGTAAACCAACAATACTTTACTTTTTTTTTTTACACAAATTTTACATTTTTTTCGTTGAAAAAATTTAAAAATTTAGGTAAAAACTAAATTTTTTGCTTTTATTTATGTCAATAATCCTTATTAAAATGTTTCGTTAAAACATTTTTCCGCTTTACAGTTGAAGTTAGTTTTATGAAAATTGAAAAATTGGATTTACTGTCTATCGCCAATAAATCCAATTTTTAACTTCTTACCTAATAATAAATGGATCTGCCTTCGTACCAGTTCCTGCCACCCTTTCAACGGAAGAATTTAGATATAAAGATGGTCTGGGCGCATAGCCATTGTACGCGTAACCGAGGTTGCTGACACTGCCGTTATTGCGGACGTAAAACACATAGTACTTGTAATCCGAATGAGCGGTAATTGTCCATTCATTTTGATTTTTTAGAAGCCAATTAGTTCCGCCACAGGTTGCCGTATTATAACTACTTAAATTAGTATTTCCATTCCAACATGAATACTGCGCTGCATATCCATAATCACTTGCATACATTAATCCTATATTAGCTGTAGTTGTTGCACTTGACCCACTACTAACTGTTGTACTTCTTTCATATCCATACATTGCTGATGCTGATACACTTTGAGTACTATGCGCACCTAAATACCATGTTACACTTTGCACCATACTCCTAGCTTCTGCATCTAGTCCTGTTAATGTATAATCACAATCTGTTGGAACACTTGTAGAAACAGTCCTACACCCAGCATTACTTGATCCATTAGTTCCATTATAATAAAAATCATTTAACATTGTACTAAGTGATGCTGATCCAGTATCTTTCCATGAGTTATCATCGTCTGTATCCCAAGCAAGTGATGGAAGCGAGTCATCCCTTATTATTTTTACTAAGTTTTCTCCTGCTCTTCCATGTGAGTTAGAATCAAATACCCCTATTATTCTCCAAAGTTCATCATTATACCAAACATAGTTATTTGGAAACTTTCCTGTATATCTATATTCTGCATTATTTGTTTTATAAATATCTTCATTACCATCAGTACCTGCATATAAATCTTCAATTATATAGTTATTTAATGCTTTTGGAGTTACTGTTGTAAACTCTACTGTACAGTTTGGTTTACCTTCAAAATCATCTACTGATAAATACCAATCATCATAGTGCCATTTACCGTAACCATTTGTGCAGTTAACATCTACTGCGATATTATCTGCTTTTGCTGGATATGCTGATATTGCTTCTCCATCTAAAGTAAATGTAGCTATATTTAAGTCTGGTGGAAATTTAAAATAAACAAAACACTGATCTGCTCCATTTAAATTAACATCTATACCTGTTCCACTCCATGACATAGTAGATCCATATGTACAGTATGATTTATCTGAATTATAAATATAATCTAGTGGCCAATTAGTTAAATCTGATTCTACATATATATTAGATCCATCTTCTGTTTCTAAATATATTGAAAACATATCCTTGTTTTCAATTAAATCACCTTTTTCTTCTTGATACTCATATGTATTAAAAAGTAATACTGATAGACCCACTATTAGTAGAAATAAAGTAATTGAAATAATTATTTTTTTATTCTTTTTCATATCTTATCCTCTATTAACAATTTTAATGTATTTTAACAATCTTGTCAATTGATTTATCTTAAAAATAAAAAAATTATTAAATTTGAAACTAATTTATTTGAAAAAAAAGGAAATTTACACTTTACCGGTAATATAAAAGGTAGGAGGTGATATAGATAAAGTTATTAACATTAAATTTTAAATTAATAAAAAGGGAAAAGAAAGTTAGAGAGGAAAGAAAAAGATGGAAATAGAAAATTATAGTAAAAGTGTTTTTGAAAGTATAAAACATATTGATGAAGATGGAATTGAATATTGGTATGCTAGAGAACTTATGAAGGTATTGGAATATAAAAAATGGCAAAATTTCGAACTAGTTATTAACAAGTCAAAAAAAGCTTGCGAAAGAAGTAATTATAGTGTATTAGAACGTTTTGCTGACGTCAGCAAAACGATACCAATGCCTAAAAATGCTAGCAAGGTTGTTAAAGATTATAAATTATCTAGATATGCATGTTACTTGATTGTTCAAAATGCTGATCCAAATAAAAAAGTAGTTGCTCTTGGACAAACATACTTTGCAATTCAAACAAGGAAACAAGAAATAACTGAAATAGAATATGATTTACTTTCAGAAGATGAAAAAAGATTATATCAAAGAAAATTAACTAGACAAGGTAATTATACACTTCAAAAGGTTGCACTAGATGTTGGAGTTAAAAATATGGCAGAGTTTCATAATGCTGGTTATAAAGGTTTATATAACGGTGAAACTGCTGATGATATTTTTAAAAGAAAAAAACTAAGATACAGAGAAGATATTCTAGATAATATGAATGAAGAAGAATTAATAGCAAATTTATTTAGAATAAATCAGACAAAGCAAAAAATTATAAAAGAAAACATTTCGAGTGAACAGCTTGCTAAAAAAACACACTATGATGTTGGTAGTAAAGTTAGAAAAGCAATAATTGATATTGGTGGTACTATGCCAGAGGACTTACCTACCCCACAAAAGAGTTTGAAAGTACTTGAAAAAGAAAATAAGAAATTAACGGAGGAAAAAGATGAAAATAGAAAATTATAGTAAAAGTGTTTTTGAAAGTATTAAACATATAGATGAGGATGGAAATGAATATTGGTTTGCTAGAGAACTTATGAAGATTTTAGAATATAAGAAATGGCAAAATTTCATTAACATTATTAACACTGCAAAAATTGCCTGTCAAAAAAACGGACATAACATACAACACGATTTTACTGAGGTCAGTAAAATCGTGAAAACAGGGGCTTTGAAGAGGAAAATACAAGATTACAAGCTTTCAAAACTTGCTTGTCATTTAATTGTTATGAATGGTGATTCTAATAAAAAAACTATTGCTTTAGGTCAAGAATATTTTTCTTTTCAAACAAGTAAAATGGAAAGTTTAGAAAATTTACTTAATACTGCTGATGAAAATAAAAGAAGATTATTATTTAGAAAAGAAACTAAAGACAAAAATTTACTTTTATATCAAACTGCAAAAGATGCTGGAGTTAAAAATTTCGATAAATTTACTAATGCTGGTTATAAAGGTTTATATAACGGTGAAACTGCTGATGATATTTTTAAAAGAAAAAATTTAAGATATCGTGAAGATATTTTAGATAATATGGGAAGTGAAGAATTAGGTGCTAACCTATTTAGAATTACTCAAACTGATGCTAAAATTACAAAACATAAAATTAAGGGCGAAAAAAATGCAAGTGATGCTCACTTTGAAATTGGTAGCATTGTTAGAGATGCTATAAAAAAATCTAATGGCACTATGCCAGAAGACTTACCTACCCCACAAAAGAGTTTAAAGGAAAGTGTATTTGAAAGTATTAAACATATTGATGAAGATGGTAATGAATGCTGGTATGCTAGAGATCTTATGGTGGTTTTGAAATACAGTGAATGGAGAAAATTTAATGGTGTAATAACTAAAGCTATTGAAAACTGCAATAAAAGTAAAAATAGATCATCAGACGATTTTGTCGGCGCCGACAAAATCGTGAAAACAGGAGCTTTGGAGAGGAAAATACAAGATTTTAAGCTCTCTAGATATGCTTGCTA
>CAYJNS010000012.1:0-22359 GCA_964371745.1 uncultured Muribaculaceae bacterium | reverse complement strand
TATCATAATGTGATAAGTGAAGCGATGTATATACATCATCTTTAACTAATCTTTCATTTAATATAATTGCATCCTCATAGTTATATCCTTCAAAAGTCATGAATGCTACAGTCATATTTTTACCAAGAGCAAGTTCCCCGTTTTGAACGGAAGGTCCATCAGCAAGTACTTGTCCAGCCTTAACTTTATCCCCAACTTTAACTAAAGGTTTATGATTAATACAAGATTCTGCATTACTTCCTTCATAATTAGCTAAGAAGTATGTATCTTTTCCTTTTGCAATTTTTATAACGATTTTTAAGCTATCAGCATACTCAACTATACCATCACCTTTACAAATCATACAAGCTCCAGAGTCACGTGCTGCAATATACTCAACACCAGTTCCTACTATTGGAGATTCAGATTCTAAAAGAGGTACAGCTTGACGTTGCATGTTCGCACCCATCAGTGTACGGTTTGCATCATCGAACTCAAGAAATGGTATACAACTTGTTGTTACTGCTACTATTTGGCTTGGCGCAATATCTAAGTAATTTACTTTATCACGAGGAACCATAACAGTATCACCATTTATTCTTGCTACTACTTCTTTATCTTCTATGTTATTATCTTTATCTAAATTAATTGTTGCCTGAGAAATATAATAATCTATTTCTTCATCAGCAGTTAAATATTCATACTCATCAGTTACTTTACCATCAGTTACTTTACGATATGGAGTCATAATAAATCCATATTCATTGATTTTGGCGTATCCAGTAAGTGATGTAATAAGTCCAATATTTGGTCCTTCTGGAGACTCAATTGGACAAATACGACCATAATGAGATGCATTAACGTCACGAACGTCCATACCAGCACGCTCACGAGAAAGCCCACCAGGTCCTAGTGATGATAATCTTCTTTTTTCAGTAAGCTCAGCAATTGGATTAATTTGATCCATGAACTTTGATAATTGCGATGAACCAAAAAACTCTTTTAATGCCGCAGTTACTGGTCTGATGTTTATAAGCGTTTTAGGAGTTGCTGTTTCAATATCTTGAGTAGTCATACGCTCACGTATAACTCTTTCCATACGTGTCATACCTACTTTAAACTGGATACCAATAAGTTCTCCAACTTGTCTAACACGTCTATTACCTAAGTTATCTATTTCATCTACATGTCCAATACCTGAATGTAATCCTAAATAGTATGATACAGATGCAAAAATATCTGGAATAGTTAATCTTTTTATATCAAGATTAGTATCTACACCAATTATATTAATTGTTTTATCTTCATTTTCTGGATCTACTACTTTAATTGTTTGAATAGTTTTATAATCATCTAATTCTTCATTAACTAAAGAATCACTTAAATTAAACCCTTTATCAATAATAGGTTTTAACTTTTCGATTATTGCTTTATCAACTTTTGTTCCTTTTTTAGCAACTACTTTACTACCATCTTTAATATCTTCTGCTAAAGTTTGATTAATAAGTCTATCTAAAACATGTAATTTTTTATTAAATTTATAACGACCAACTTTTGCTAAATCATATCTAAATCTATCAAAGAATCTAGTTATAAGTTGGTTTTTAGCTGAATCTAAAGTAGCTGGTTCCCCTGGTCTTAATTTTTCATAGATTTCTATTAATGCTTCATCAACATTATTAGTTGAATCTTTATCAAGTGTAGCTTTAATGAAATCACTTTCACCAAATAACTTAATAATTTCATCATTAGTTCCTAGCCCTAAAGCTCTTAAAAGTGTAGTTACTGCCACTTTTCTAGTTCTATCTATTCTAACATAAATTACACCTCTAACATCAGTTTCATATTCAAGCCATGTACCTTTATTAGGTATTACTTCAGCTGAAATAATTCTTCTTCCGTTTTTGTCAATTTCTTTCTTACAATAAATAGATGGACTTCTTACTAGTTGTGATGAGATAACTCTTTCTGCTCCATTTATAATAAATGTCCCAGCGTCTGTCATCAAAGGCATATCCCCTAAAAATACAGTTTGTTCTTTTACTTCGCCAGTTTCTTGAATAAATAAACGTGCATCCACTTTTAGTGGCGCAGCATAGTTTACCATTCTTTCTTTGGCTTCTTTAACTGTGTATCTTGGTTCATCAAAGTAATAATCACCAAATTCTAGTGTTACATTACCTGAAAAACTTTCGATAGGTAATAACTCATCAAAAACTTCTCTTATGCCTTCATTTAAAAACTTTTGATAAGAATCCTTTTGTACCCCTAATAAGTCCTGCAGTTCTAAAACCTTCTTCGTTTTTGCAAAACTTCTTCTTTCACTATAGTCTCCGAATTTCTCTTTTTTATATGCCAACGATATCACCCCAAACTTTAATAATATAGACTATAAACTCACCTAAAAATAAAGATGAGCTACCAATTTAAAATTCTACCAATAATTTAATGCTTTGTCAACGATTTTTACAACAAAAAACAAAAAAACCTTTAGATTTGTCAATTATTGACAAATTATATAATTTTTCAAGGTTTCTTGACATAGATTTGGCACCGTGATCTTTTCTCATTACAAACCAAAGTTGTCCATCACTAGTTAAAAAATCTTTAGCTCCAATTAAGATATCTTCTAAAACTTTTTTACCTGCTCTTATTGGTGGATTTGTAATAATTAAATCATACTTACCATCTACATTTTCATAAGAATTACTTTCTAAAACTATACCATCTACTAAATTATTTTTCAAATTCATTTTCGTTAAATGCAACGCTCTTTTATTAACATCAATTAAAGTCACGCTTGCACCCATTATTTTAGAAATAACTATTCCCATAAAACCATAACCGCATCCTACATCTAAAGCATTGTTTATTTTATTATTTTGATTTAAAAATGTTTCAAGTAAAAATCTACTTCCAAAATCTATTTTTTCTTTTGAAAATACTCCGTTATCACTTAAAAATGAAAAATCATATAATTTGTAATTATATGTTAATTTTTTTTGTTCACTTAATAAATCCTTATTGTCTGTAAAATAATGTTTCAAAATAAACATTGCCCCTTTGGTAAAACTACAATTAGTATACCATAAAATAAGAGTGAATGCTATTACTTTTTGATGTTTTTTTTATATTTTAAATTGATTTTTTCCAGCATGTAACATTTCTAAATAATCTTTATCAGTAGGCACTTTTGAAATGAAATCTATTAAATCTTCTGTTAAATTTTCTGGGTTAGTTTCGAATCTACCTATTGCATATTTATCATCTTCATTAACTTTTTCTATACCTTTTAGCATATTAGTTTTATTTACATGTCTTACAATAGGTATAAAATAATTTACTTCAACATAACTGTCGTTTAATGTTATTTCAAGGGATAATGCATGACCAACATTCCTTACCATAATAAATATTTTATTTTCACTAGGTATAGAAAGTATGTCTGTAATACCGACATTTAAATTATAATTAAATCCATTGTATAACTCCTCAGAGACTTTATTAACTGATCCATATAATTTTATTAACGCCCCTTCTTTATTTTGTTTTTGCATTAAAATGGGTAAACTATGATATATATTTTCGTTATTAAATATATAAAAATGTATTGTATGTAAAATTTCATTTATACTGGTTGCATTTATTATAGTTGAATTTACATCAGAAAATAAATAATAACCACTTATCTCTTGTTTTACTCGTGAGATATAATTTTCATTCATATCTGCACAATATTTTTTATAAAATGAATTTAATGAATCTTTTGTAATAGATAAACCTTCTAAATAATTCATCATATATTTTTTCTTTTCCTCTAAATAATTAGCCAAACTACCTAAGTATGGCATCTTAATCATTTTTTCAAACAAATCAAATATTTTATCAATACCGTTAACCAATTTATTAGAATAATCAATTAAAGTATTTATATTATAAAAATCGCTATCTTGAGGACTTAACTTTATTATCTCTTTTTTTATTAAAAAATCACATTTTATAAAATTTTCTATTAGTTTTGTATCATTCATAACCTACTCCAAAAAATTCATCAATCATATTTTTTAATCTATCTTTTATTTTATTATCAGTTTTTTTACTTAAAACATCATACATAGTATTATAAAACCAAATGTTTTTTTCATAACTATGACCTTTATTAAATATATCTTTTCCATACTTTTTAAACTTTTCATAATCAAATAATAAATTATGTAATTTATCACATATTTCAATTAATATAATATTTTCGTCTTCCTCTGTTTTAAATCTATTAATAAATTCTTCTTTCTTAGTTTTCCAATCTTTAATAGATTTATCCTCAGTTACTTTTAAAACTATATCAGCTATTTCTTTAGAAAATTCTTTTTCAATATCATCATACGTATACGAAGTATCTTCAATTACATCATGTAAAAGAGCACCTATTACATATTTTTCATCTAATCCTAAATCTTTAACCATCATTGCAACAGTATAAGGATGAATAATAAATTCAATATCATCTCTTAATCTTCTTTGATTAGTATGAGCCTTAGTTGCAAAATAAATAGCCTTTTCTACTATATTATACATTTATATCACCTAATATAATTATAAATGAAAAATTAAATTTATTCAATAAATTATATATATAATTAATACTTATTATTTTATTAATAGCCTCTTATATATTTTTTATATAATGCTAGAATAAAAAAACAAATGGTTTAACCCATTTGTTTCATAACCTCTTCAGCAAAGTTTTCTTCTTTTTTCTCCATACCTTCACCAACTTCATAACGAATCATGTCAAGTAATTTAGAATCATTTTTAGTTACAAAATCAGTAATACTTAATTTATCATCTTTTACAAATACTTGTTCAGACAAACAATTTTCTTTATAGTATTTCTTAATTCTTCCATCTACCATCTTTTCAGCTATTTCAGCAGGTTTACCTTCTTCAATAGCTTGATTTTTTAGAATTTCTTTTTCTTTTTCTAAAACATCAGCTGGTACATCTTCAGGAAATACGTATAAAGGTTTCATTGCAGCTGACTGCATTGATACATCTTTAGCAATTTCTTCATTGCTTCCCTCAAGCTTAGTAATAACAGCAATTTTACCACCCATATGAATATATGAACCAAATACTTCATTATCATTTTTAGTTAAAATAACAAATCTTCTTAAAGATAACTTTTCACCTATTTTAGCTATTTTATTAATAATCAAATTACTAATAGTTCCATCTTCACAAGGAAGGTTTAAAGCATCTTCAACACTTGTTACATCGCTACCAAGTAAAGCTTTACCAATTACATCAATCATTGATGTAAACTCTTCATTTTTAGCAACAAAATCAGTTTCACTATTAACTTCAATTATAACAGCTTTATTACCTTCAATATAAACATTTGCAAGACCTTCAGCCGCTATACGAGATGATTTTTTTTCAGATTTAGCAATACCTTTTTCTCTTAGGTAATCCATAGCTGCATCCATATCACCTTTAGTTTCAACTAATGCATTTTTACAATCTAACATTCCAGCTCCAGATATTTCACGAAGCTCTTTTACCATACTAGCAGTTATATCCATTTTTTATTTTCTCCTTATTTTAATTTTTCTAATAATTCATCTTTTTTCATAGATGAAATACCTTTAATACCAGCTTCTTTAGCTATTTCTTTCAGCTCAGCTAAAGTTTTTGAAGATAAATCTTCTTTTTCTTTTTTAACTGGTTTTGCTTTTTCTTCAGTTTTAACTTCTTTAACAGGTTTAACCTCTTCTTTAGTTTCAACTTTTTCTATTTTTTCTTCTTTTTTAACTTCTGTTTTTTTATTATTAGCTCTATCTTCTTCAGTCAAATAATCAACCATTTCAAGACCCGTTGCCTCACATATAGCGTTATTTAAAACACCAAAGATAACTTTAATTGACTTAACTGCATCATCATTACCTGGTACTACATAATCAAGTACATCTGGATCTGCATTAGTATCAATTAAACCAAATACTGGAATTCTAAGTTTTTTAGCTTCAAGTATTGCATTAGTTTCCTTTTTAGGATCAACAATAATTAATGCTTGTGGAAGTTTATACATTTCACGTATACCACATAAAACACGATTTAATTTATCATATTCTTTTTTTAGTCCAATAACTTCTTTTTTAGGAAGTTTATCAAACGTTCCATTACTTTCCATTGCTTCAATTTCTTCAAGTCTTTTAACTCTTCTTCTGATAGTTCTAAAATTAGTTAAAGTTCCACCTAACCATCTTTCAGTTACATAATAACTTTTACTTCTTAAAGCTTCTTCAACACAAACTTCTTGAGCTTGTTTTTTTGTTCCAACAAATAGAACTTTACCACCATTTGAAGCAATTGTTTTAAGCTCATTATAAGCTTCCTCAATTAGAGTATTTGTTTTTTCTAAATCGATAATATAAATATCTTCTCTAGATCCAAAAATGTACTCTTTCATTTTCGGATTCCATCTTTTCTTTTGATGTCCAAAGTGAACACCAGCTTCTAATAAATTACTCATAGAAACTACAGCCATAAATTCATCCTCCTTCGTTATAACTTCTTAATACTTCCTCTTATTACTACACCAATTATAGGCACTCGAAGTAATAATCCATATTAATGTTTATTTTTTTGCATTTACTGCCAAAGATACTATATCATAAATATATGCTTTTTAGCAAGTGTTTATAAGAAAAAAACTAATAAACCATTACTTCGTTTATTAGTTTAATTAAATAAAATATATTAACCTAGTATAAATGGATCAGATGAGGTTCCAGAACCACTTGTTATATGAATTTGCGATTTTAAATAAATAACAGGGTTAAGTGATGCATCAGCTCTCACAATTAAGTTATTAACATTACCGGAAGCTCTAATTGAAAATCCATGCGTAGTGATATTAGATACAGAAGTTATTGTCCAAGCACTCAATCCATTATACATCCAATTGTTTTCAGGGATAAATTCAGAATTATAATAATATAATTGATAATTCCATTTTTCTTTAGATGCTGCGTATCCATAATCACTTGGATACACTAATCCTATATTTCCGCTCCATTCTAAATTTGTTCCAGCACTTGTTACACTACCTCTTTCTAACTCATAATATCCATTTGCACTCGTATATATAGATAAAGCACCACCTAAATACCAAGTTGCTTCCTCTATCATAGCCCTTGCATTTACATTTAAACCTCTTGTTGTAAAATCACAGGAACCTCTATCAGTATTTCCACAATCTGCTAGTAAGTTTGTTGCTACTTCACTATTATAATATGCACCATTTAATAATTGTTTTAACTCTGCTCCGCCATCTGCATCTGACCAACTACTATCATTACTCGGATCAAATTCATAATTACCTAAACTTTCTTCTTTTATTAGTTTTATTAAATTCTCGCCTTCTCTACCATGAGAATTTTCATCAAATACGCCTATTATTCTCCATAATTCATCATTAAATTGTACATAATTATTTGGATTTGCTCCAGAATATCTATATTCATGATTATTTGTATAATAAATTCCGTTATTTCCTTCGGTACCATCATATAAAGCACCTATTATATATTCTGCTCCATTTGAATATAACTTCTCATCTTGAAGTATTAAAGTTCCATTTAACGCTTTACCTTCATTTTCTCTTTGAAGAGTATCTAAGTTTCTAAATGTAAGGGTAACTTGCCAATCTTGAGTAGTACCTGTATAACCATTGTTATTAGTTATTGAGTAATTTTCTGCTATTTTAATTAAACCTGTATATGTTGTTACATCAAAACCTTTAATAGGGTCACCTGTTAAAGCATCTGTAACGTTTACTGGTGTTAATCCAGGAATACTAGTTACTTCATTACCGTTTGGATCTATTACTGATAAAATCATTTCTGGAACAGTATTATCTTGAGTATATACAAAGTTATTATTTTCTATTTCAAAGTAAACATTATAATCTTCAGTAGCACTGTTTGATGACTTTAATATAGCACTAGATGTTGCAGTTCCTGAAAGTGAACCATCTCCTTCAGAAAAATTAGCTAAAGATGCGTGTATACTAACTGCTGAACCTGGTGTAAACTCTAAAGAAGTTAATCCTTCAGTAGTAACATCTACGTCTGAGGCTGCTGCATTAGAATTTCTTGCTACAAAAAAGGCAAATGTAACTCCAACAACAAGTAAAACTCCTATTGCTACTAATATAATTAAATATAATTTATTTTTATCTAGATTTTTTATGTTCACTTTAACACATCCTTTTATCTTATTTATATTTTAACATTTATTTTAAAACTTTACAATATCAGTTTTGTTTCCATCTATAATTAATTTAAAAATTTCTAAATCATCTGATGTTGACTCCATTATTACTTCATCATCTTTTAAAAGTACTAATCTATCATCTAAATTAAGTCCATGCTCAGTATATTTAGTTAAATAACTAAATAAAGCTCTTCTTGGAAGAAATACTACGCTATCACCATCATATTGTTTTATTTTTTCAATTACTGAATTTATTCTAAATGCACACTCATTAATAGACTCTCCACCATCCTGTTTATAATCAAGATTTTTTTCTTGAAAGTAAGCTAGAGTTTTAATACTTTGATTTTTAAGGTCTCCTACTTTACAATCATTTAAATTATTTATCACAAATATATCAAGATCTTTTTTCTCAGCTATATACTTAGCAGTTTCAATGCATGATGCATATGTTGATGAAAAGATATGTTCAACTTCACCGATACTTAACTTAATAGATGCTTTTACTCCATCACTTGAAAGTGGTCTTACTTCTTTTTTCTTTTCAATATCTAAGTCTAAATCATAAGTAATATTATTTGTAAGTAAATTATTACATATTAAATATATTATTTTCATAAGCTTTCCTCATTTTCTTTATTAGTTAATAAATTTATATCTACACTATTAATTGAATCAAATCTTTTAGTTATTTTTTCACTAGTTATATGAAGTTCATCTATACTAGAATTTACTGATTTAACACTTTTAGATAGTTTTTCCCATCTTTCTTTATATCTACCAAACTCAACACTTAATTTATTAAGTTCTGTATGAATAATCTTGGCGTATTTATCACGCTCCATATTTTTAATTACCATACTTATAATTGAAAGTGTACTAATAAGTGTTGTTGGACCTGTAATCCATACTTTTTTAGAATGGGCATAATTTAGTAAACTAGCATGATATGCATTTATTTCTGCAAATAAAGCTTCAGCTGGCAAAAACATTATAGCCTCATCTGTAGTTTCTCCAGGAACAATATATTTACTAGCTATTGCGTCGATATGTTTTTTTACATCACTTACAAATAACTTTTCAAAAGCCATTCTTTCTTCTTTAGTTTTATTTCTATCAGTCATTTTTTGATAACTTTCAAGTGGAAATTTACTATCAATTGCTATGGTTCCAAGTGGAGCTGGCGCAAATAATAAAGCATCACAAATATGTCCAGTTGAAAATTTATGTTGTGTTTCATATATACCTTGTTTATTACCTCCAAAGGCATTATTTAAAATATATTCTAGGTTAACTTCACCAAATGTTCCTCTTGTTTTTTATCAGTTAAAACATTTTGAAGAGATACTATCTCACCAGATAAACTATCAATTTTCTTTTGTGCTTCATCTATTTTAGCAAGACGCTCTAAAACACTAGCAAATGTTTTATTGCTTTTTTCAAAGTTTTTATCTAATCTTTCATTAACTCTATCGTTTATATTTGTGAGTTTTGTTTCAAGTTTGGTATTAAGTTTTTCAAAATCATTACTAAGTTCTTTACTAAAACTAAATTTAAATTCACCTATTTCTTTATTTATTCTTCCTTCAAAATTACCTAATCTTTCAATTAAATCGTTATTATTATTTTTTCTGAGTATTAATACTATTAATAAAATAATTACTAATACTAATAAACCAATTATTATATATTCCATTTTATATACTCCCTTATAAAGTATTATAACATTTTGAAATAATTTTTTCTAGAACAAATATCAAAAAAATTAACAACAGTTTAAAAAGTACCTAATGAATTACAATAAATAGAAATTTGATAAATACTTCTATTTTTTTAACAAATTCACTCAAAAAAAAAGGAAATATACAACTTTTCGGTAATATAAAAGACAGGAGGATAAATATATCCTTTTAGAAAGGAGGTAAAACTATTACTACAACAAAGAAGGAAACTGCAATTTTAAAACCAATTCTAACAAGTGATATAATGTTTAAAATGTTTTTTAAAAAAGATAAAAAAACACTTGCTAAAGTAATAAATAGTATTTTACTTACTAACATAACTGCGGATGATATAACATTTATATCAAATGAAGAAAATGGAACATATTTACAAGAGAAAACATCAGTATTAGATTTAAAAATAACTTTGCCAAATAAAAAAGTAATATTAATAGAAATGCAAAAGGCAAATGCGCAAAATCTATATGCAAGATCAAGTTGGTATGTAAGTAGAACAAGCTCAAAAAATTTATTGGTTGGAAATGATTATTTTGAACTAGGAAATGTATATGGAATATTCTTTTTAGCTGAAGACAGCAAGGAATTTCCACGATTATTTACAAACCTAATAGAGTGTGATAAAATGATGAAGGAAGAGTATGGAGGATATACAGAGAAATATTTCATAAATTTAACAAGGCTTGATGAAAACAAAATATTTGATGGAGAAATGATGAAGTTTTTAAAGTATATGTCACTTCAAAATTATGAGGAGATGGAAGAAATGGCAAGGAACAGTAAATGATATTACTGCAAGTGAATATTATCAAGATTTAATCTTTACAAAAGAAAGAGAAGCATTAGATGAACTAGCAATAAAATTAACTGAAATAGAAGAAGCTAAAGAAGAAGGTAAACTAAAAAATCAAAAAGAAGTTGCTATAAATTTAAATAATGCAAATGTTGATATCGAAGTTATTAAAATAGCTACTGGATTAAGTGAAGAAGAAATTAATAATATAATTAAAAATGTATAATTATTAAAAAAAAGACTTAAATCTTAAATTTTAGCCTTTTTTTTACAAAAAATCACAATTTTTTGTTGTTATTTAGTTACTTTTGTGTTACAATAAGCCCGAACGGAGGGTTTCTATGGTTAAAAAAGTAGTAAACTTTGAAAATGTTCATGAAGTTTTAGAACATGAATTTAGACAAACATTAAAAAAAGTAAGGAAGCAAAACGGTTATACTCAAGATACATTAGGTAAAAAAGCTAATATTATTCGTGAAACTATAGCTAGAATAGAATCTGGTATTGTTTCACCTCAAATAAATACTATTATTAAAATTTTAGAACCAATCGGCTATAAACTTGATATTGTTAAAATCAAAAAAGAAGAAGATGAAGAATCTTCTGAAAATATAGAAAAAACTGAAAAATAATTTATTTTCAGTTTTAATTTTCAAAATATACATTATACCATTTTAAAAAACAGTATATAGTCCATATTTTTTTATAATAATCTTTTTTATTATTTTTATGTTTATTTAACATAGAAATAATTTTTTTTGTTTTAAAATACTTTTTAGCACTATCCCCTGTAAATGTATTATATATTTCATTATAAAAATCATCTTCTTTAATCCATTGTCTAACAGGAACAGGAAAACCTAATTTTTTCTTTTTAAATGATTCATTAGGTATTACTTTTTTTGAAGCATCTCTAAGTGCAACTTTAGTATTTTCTTTAGTTACTTTAAAATCTATTGGAATAGTAGATGCTACTTTAAATACTTCTTTATCAATAAATGGTACTCTACCCTCTAAAGATGCTGCCATAGTCATTCTATCAGCTTTAAGCAGTATATCTTTCATAAGCCAAAAATGAATATCTATAGCCTGCATTTTTACAATATCACTTTCTTTAACATAGTTTTTATAAACCTCTTTAGTTACATCAGTAGCACTTAAATTATATTTATTTTTAAGTACTTTATTTGCCGCAATAGATGAGTAATTACGATTTACCCCTATATAACTATCTTCAAGTTTTTCTCCCCTTCTAATAAGAAAATTAAGCCCTCTTACTTCAGGTAATTTCTTACATACTTTAGCTATTATATTTCTTATGATAAATGGAATCTTATTATAAAAACTCATATCTACATATTGTCTATAATAATTATATCCTCCAAAAAATTCATCAGCACCTTCACCAGATAAAACAACTTTCAAGTCTTTACTAGCTAGCTGCGCTACAAAATAAAGTGCAACAGTTGCAGGGTCGCTAGTTGGCTCTTCTAAGTGATACATAATTTTAGGTATAACTTCCATATATTCTTCTTTAGTTATAATTTTACTTTTATTTTTTATTTTTAATTTATCTGCTAAATCTTTTGCTAAACTTATTTCATTATATTTAGGATTTTCATAACCAACAGTATAAGTTTTATCAGGTTTAGCAAGTGATACTATATATGATGAATCTATTCCACTAGATAAAAAAGATCCTACTTCAACATCACTAATTAAATGATTTTCCACACTATTTTCCATAACACATTCAATATCTTTTACTACTTTTTCATAATCAGTAGCGCTCTCTGTAAATTCTAATTTATAATATTGACTTATATTTATTTTATTATTTTTAAAAAGTAAACTATGCCCTGCATCTAGTCTATGTACACCTTTAAAAAATGTTTCATTTGTTGGAACAAAACTAAACTCTAAATAAGTTTTTAAAATATCTTCATTAAAAATTTTTGTAAATGATTTATTTTCTAATAAAGATTTTATTTCAGATGAAAACATAAATGTTTCATTCATATATGCATAGTATAAAGGTTTAATTCCAAAGTTATCTCTTGCTAAAAAAACTTCTTCATTTTCTATATCATATATAGCAAAAGCAAACATACCTCTTAAATGTTTAGGTAAATCACATTTCCACTCTTCATAACCATGAACAAGTACTTCAGTATCACTTTTTGTTTTAAATTTATGTCCTAAAGATACTAACTCTTCTTTTAAGTCTTTATAATTATATATCTCACCATTAAAAACTGTTACTACTTTTTTATTTTCATTAAACATAGGTTGATTACCAGTACTTAAATCGATTATAGATAGCCTTCTGTGTCCTAAAGCTACAAAATCATCAGTAAAATAACCTTCTCCATCTGGGCCTCTATGAACAATTGCATCAGCCATTTTTTTTATTTGTTCTTGTTTATCTTTTAAATTATTAACAAAACCAACTATTCCACACATACTAATCTCCTATCTCTAAATATTTATAATAATCCTCAGTCATAATAAGCGAACTTATATTAATTTTAGAGGCTACAATTTGATTCATTTTACTTACATAATCCTCTGGTATATCTACACCTTCATTTTTTATAAATTCATCACTTTGTGCATAGTATCTACCGTAATCAGATATCCATGATCTATTTGCAAATATAGCAAGACCAGGTTCTGTACTTAAAATATCTTTACCTACTATTATTCTTGAATCATAATCTATATTAAATAAATTATATACTGTTGGTAAAACATCTATTTGACTTCCCACTTTATCAACTGTTACACCTTCCATTTTATTATTCCATATTATTAAATTATTTTTATTTACTTCAATTATCTCATCTTTTTCATAACTTGATGCTTCATTTATTTCATCAATTGAAAGCATATAAGGGTAATGATCTCCAGTTAAAACAATTACTGTATCATCTAATTTATTTTCTTTTTCTAAGTTACTTATTAAGGCACTTAACGCTCTATCAAGTTCTACTTGCGCACTTAAATAAGATGTAATACCTTCACTATATCCTAAACCTTCATATAAATCTAAATATTTTTTAGTAAACTCTCCTCCATAAGAATATCCACCATGACCACTTACAGTTGCATAAAATACTAAAAATGGTTCACTACTTTTTGCATAATCATTAACTGTAGTATTAATCATGTCTACATCACTTGCAAGCCATGAACAACTCATTAACTTTTCTAATCCATTATTACAAGCTAAAAAGTTATCAAAACCTATAGATGGTAAGTATTTATATCTATTTTGAAATGTATATGTATTATTATGATATGCATATGTATTATACCCAACATCTTTAAAAACATTAGCTAGACCATAAGGATTAGCATTCTCACCATCTTTAAATGGATCTAAAAATCCACTTGCTGGGTATAAACCAGTCAAAAGTTGAAACTCTCCACCTATGGTTGAACTTATTGTAGGTGAATAATAATTTTCAAAATTAAAACCTTCATTAACTAATTTATATAGTGTTGGTGTAGCATCTTTTGAAACAGCAATTTCATTAAAACTTTCTGCCATAATATAAATTACATTTTTACCTTCAAAATATCCAGTATATTCATTTTGATATGTTCCAGTTTCTGCTTTAAAGTAATTATTCATATTTATTATTTCTTCACTACCCAGCATATTATCAAAATCTATATTTAAATTATTAAAATCATAGTTTATATCTTCTTCTTTATTATCAATTATATTAGAGCCAGGCGTTAAAACTACCTTTTCTTTAAACCCTAATATACTTTTAAATACATCTTGATGCATTGTATTAATAACCCCTAATTTTTTTATAGATAGGTTTACTTCATTATATTCATAAAATAATTTATAAGATGAATAACTATCATCTTTTCCAATTAGAAGCATTACACTAAATGTAAAATAACAAACCATTGTAAGAATAATTAATACTACTTTTAAAAGTTTAGGATTATTTCTAAAAACTATTTTTCTATTAAAAATAATTAACGCTATTATTGGTATAATTATTAAAATTATATACCAAATATTAGCTGTTATAAGTCCTAATATTTCACCTTTAAACTCCCATACTTGCCCCGATGCACCAAGTAAACTTAAAGAAAAATATATTTGATAAATATCATTTATTAAATACTGCATTATAAACCACAGCGAACTAAAAATAGTTATAATAAATAAAATAACTTTATTTAGTTTATGTCCTAAAAACTGACTTAAAGTAAAAATAAATAAACTTAAAAATAGTATATATATAAATACTGTTATATTACTTACTTCAAATATATTATATCCAGAAAAAACCTTAAATATTATTTCTAAATATATAAAGATTCCTAAATATATTACTAAATTACTTATCTTTTTCATACTTACATCACTTAACAATTATAACACATATTCCAATATAAAAGAAGTAGGCACCTACTTCTTTTATGGCATATTACTTTCAAATAATATTAAAAAACATCTTTTAAATCTTATTTGAAAAAAAACTAGTACTAAGTAATACCCGTGTACTAGTAATAGTATTAATTGTTTTCTATATTTAATTCTAATTTTCTAGTCATTTCTTCTTCCTCTTTATGGTAATTTAGTGCCATTCCAACTGTAAATATATATGCCAGAAAATAAAACCATAACATTAAAATAACAAGATTTGCTAAATTACCGTATAAAACACTATAATCAGCAAAATTATTTAAATATACTGAGTATACTGATGTAACTATTATCCAGCAAGTAGTTGTAAATATTGCACCAAAATTTACATAAGAACTATCTATTTTTTTATCTGGAGCCATAGTATATAAAAGTTTAATAAATAAAAATAAGATACACCATAGAATCGGCCCTTGTAAAAGCCTTATAATAGCTATTATTTGATGAGTTACATTATCATTTAAATTAACATATCTAACTAAGTCTATAATTGAATCACCAAACATAGGAATTACTAAAAGGATGATAAATAGAAATAACAATATTAAAATCATAACAAATGATTTTAATTTAGTTTTAAAATAACCTTTATTTTCTATACCATAAATAGTATTAGAAGTTACTATTATACTAGATGTACCATTAGACGCTATAAAATAAGCTATTATTACAACTATTAAAACAGGTACTCCATTTAATCCTTCTCCACTACTTGATAATAGAAGGGATGCTATATCATTTGAAAAGGCTGAAGATAAAAAATTATGAATAATATCTGTTGATAAATTAAGGGATGCAGCAAGCATAGTTACAAGAGTAATAGTTGGAACTATTGCTAAAACAAAAAAATAAGCAAGTTGCCCGGGAAGTATAACCATCTCAGGCATTGTTATTATTTGCTTAAATTTTTTTAAAAACTTTTTTATTCTAGTTCTAATCTTTATCTTTGTCATTTTTCTTTTTATCCTTCATATCAATAGCTGCTTCATTTAGACAATCTTCAATAGTTTTTAAGTTATCTAGTATCATACTATATCCAAACTTAGCACCATTATCATGAGGAAGTTTAGCTGCCTCTTTACTAAGTTTATGTATATAATTAGTAACTTGTTTTTGGCTATAACCAATTAAGTATATTACAAACTCATTACCATCAGTTCTCATAATCTCACTATTATCAAGTTGTAATTTTATTAAAACATTAGCAAAAGCTTTAATTTGATTATCACCCTCATTATAACCAAATTGATCATTTAATTTTTGAATATCATTTAAATCAACTAATATTATAGCTTGTGGATAAATAGTATTATTATCCCATTTTTCAGTACATTCATTTAAATAATTTCTATTTTTAAGTGATGTTAACTGATCAATAAACTTCATCTTATCATCTTTTTTAATTTTTTTAGCTATTTGTATCTTCTTAGTCTTTTTAACTAATACAATAACAATTACTATTATTATAATAACTAATATAATGGTATATCTAGCAAGCATACCTATTAAATTACCAGACTTTACAACTTCATCATGATTATTAATACCACGATATGTTAAACGTTCTAAATCATTAGTATCAATATATTTATCTAGTAGCCTATATAAAGTATCATTACTAGTTACTGAATAATTAATTAAAAGATCAGAATAATTTTCATATCTTAAACTATAATTATCTAATTTATTATTTTTATAATAATCAAATGTATTTAAATCCATTAATATTAAAACATTTTCATTATTTAAATCAAATAGTTCTTTATCATCATTATAAGTTTTAACATTGACATTACTTATTTTACTTACAAAATCATAAAGCTTACTATTAGCCTCTACATATACAGTTTTATACTGCAGTGAATTTATTGATTTAATTACTATATCATTTTCTTTTTCTGCAACTATTGCATATTCAAGTTCAAAACCTGATTCTGTTTCTAAAGCAGTACTATTATAATTATAATCATTAAAATATAGATCTATTTCATTATTTTCAATACTACTTATTAATCTTTCATAATTATCATATTTAGTAAAATTAAATTCTACTTTAGAAAAATCACTAAATTCACTTAATAAAACAGCTGAAATACCACCAAAATCTCCAGCGGCTATTTTTTCATATGGAGAATTTTCAACAAAACCATATTTATATATTTCACCATTTAAAGACGCTATTTGAGACTCACTTATATTAAGAGCATTTACAAATACATTAAATTCATTTTCTTTATATGAAGAGTACATAGACTCTTCCCAAGTATCATTATAATACTTACTTAATACATCACCTAATATATCTTCACTTTCAATTACATAATAATAATTTACATCACTTAAATGATATAAAATATCATAATTATTTTTAAGTATACTATCTAAGTATTCATTTAAAGGAAGTATCATGTAACTTACTTCAGTACCATATGCAGTAAATAGTTCAGTAGAACTTGGATACTCAGTATATACTATATTATCTACTGGCACGTTATCACTAATATATCCTTTATCACTAGCAATAACACCAATAGTTTTATTTTCCATATCACGGTATTCATTAATAACTTCACCGCTTTTTCCTATTAATACATAATGATCTTCATAGACAACTAAATCATTTTCACCTAATATATTTTTAGTAATTAATGATGTACCACTTACATTTTCACCTTTATCAAAAGTTATTGGATTAATTTCTAAATTAAACTCTGTAGAAAAATCATCTAACAAATCATAGAATACACCTTCACCATCTTTACCAAGTATATTTACATTATCAACTACATTGATATTAAGTACTGCGCCATCACTTTCATCTATCCAGTTTCTCTCTTCAACTGTTAAAGAGTTTTCATTCATAAAGAAAAAGAATATAACAGCACCTATACTTCCAATAACTAAAAGAATTAAAAATATAATTATTAACTTAAAATATTTTTTAAAAAAACTTTTCATTTACTCACCTTCTTCATCACTAGCTGTCTCATCTTCTTTAACTGTATCATTAGTCCAAACTACATTTGGTGATATAACATTTTTAGCACCAATACTTATATATCCATCACTATTTTCACTTTCTGGACACTCAATTATAAAGTTTAAATCATAAAACTCTTTTATCTTTTCATCTAAACTATCAAGAGAAGTTACTACTAAAGCCTTAGCATCATCCTTTATTACATCCTTTTCAAAGTATACATGAACATATATTACTTTACCTTTATCAGTAAATGTTACATCACTTACTGTTTCATTATCTTTAAAAAAGTTTAAAAACTCATCTTTTATTTCATCAGTTATTTCGTAATCTTCAATACCTTCAAGTCTATCTCCATATACAGAATCATATCCTCCAAAAAAGTATGTTGCAGCAACTACAGTAATAGCTATAAAACAAATAATTAATATACTAACAAGTACTATAACTATCTTATTATTCTTCCAAAGTTCTTTTATCTTTTTCACAATATCACCTATAAACAATTATACCACAAAAAAATATACTTTTTCAAGTAAGTATATTTTATTGGTAGACTAATATTTTATATTAAATGTCGAAACCATATATAAAATGAAAAACTGCCACAAACCTTACTAAAGTAAGCTTATGGGGCAAGTTTTTACCTAATCCCTATCTTAACGTGAACGGATCAGCTTCACTGCCCGTTCCACCTGTTATTTCAACAGAAGAGTTTAGATAAAGAGATGGTCTGGCCACATAGCCGCTGTTCGCGCTGTAGGTGTGCGCGTCGCCGCTATAGTATACGACAGCAACCGAACTATTGGTAAAAGATGGAGCAGTAATTGTCCACTCCCTTCCGCTTTGCGATACCAAATCATCATGCACCAACCAATTTGTTTCTTTTATTGCAGTTAAACTATAACCTGATAAATTTGTACTCCATCCACTTGGTGATGCTGCATATCCATAATCACTTACATACATTAATCCTATATTTGCTTTATACGTCTCACTTGTTCCACTACTTACTAAACTTCCTCTTTCATATCCATACATTACTGATGCTGGTGCGCTAGCGCTTGTATTACTTCCACCTAAATACCACATTACCTTTTTTAGCATTGCTTTTGCATCAGCATTTAATATATTATTATAATAATTCCCATTTAACTCTTCATTTAAATCTGCTACACTTCCATCTGTACTTGCCCATGAATTATCATTTCCACTATCATATACATATGTATCTGCCCCGTTATTACCAATTTCAAATGTACCATTTCCATTTTTATCTATATAATCCGATTTTATTATTTTTATTAATTTTTCTTCTGTTTGCCCATGAGAATTCTCATCAAATACTCCGATTATTCTCCATAACTCATCATTAAATGTCACATAGTTATTTGGATTTGCTCCAGTATATCTATACTCTGCATTATTTGTATAATATATCCCATTATTTCCTTCTGTACCATCATATAAAGCACCTATTATATATTCTGCTCCATTTGAATATAACTTTTCTGTTTGAAGTAATAACTGCCCACTAAAAGTTTTACCTTCATTTGCTGTTTGTAATGTATCTAAGTTTACAAAAGTAAGTTTTACTTTCCAATCTTGTTGTGTACCATCTGTACTTGATGTTGTTGATATATTATAATCTTCTGCTATTTTTATTAAGCCTGTAAATGTTGTTACATCAAATCCACTTATTGTTTCACTTGTTAATGCATCTGTTACTGTTACAGGTGTTAGACCATCTATTGCAGTTAGTTCATTTCCCTCTGGATCCGTAACTGTTATAATCATCTCTGGAGTGTTAGAGTCTACTGTATATTCAAAATCATTTGTATCTATTTTAAAGTATACTTGATAATCAAGTGATGCACTACCTACTGAAGAAGACGCAATTAACTTTGCTGATGATGTTGTTTCACCTGAAAGTGACCCCATATTTTCACCAAAGTTAGCAAGCGTTGCATGTATATTAATAGGTTCACCTGGTATAAATGAAGAGTTTTCTGATACTTCACTAGTTGCATCTATATCAGTTGATGCTAATCCACCTATTCCCGCCGCAAAAAATGCATAAGAAACACTTGCTATTATTGCAACTAAAGATAAAACTAACACCGTTAGTTTTATTGTTTGTTTTTTCTTAAAGTTTGTTAAGTTTTGTTCTTCCATTTAAATCCACCTTGATATATATACAATTCTAGTTGTATATTCTGTATAATTAACAAAAAAGTCAATTATTTTATCTATCACAAGTTTAATGACGTCTTTTACATCACGAGATATTTTTATATTTTTAACATGCTTTTGCATATCTTTTCTAAATATATAATCATTTATATATTTTTTCATTGCTTTGTCTAAATTTTTTATATCCATTATTCTTTCATCAGTTAACTCTAGTGGTTTAAAGATATATTCACGATAAAGTTTAATCATTTTTGGAGTTATTAAATCATCTTCCATTGGTTCAAAATTAATTATTTCATAAAAGTTTTCACAGTATTTAAGTATTTCATCATTCTTCATATCTATACCTACCTTAATAAAATTTTATAATAAAAATTTGTATTTGTCAAAGGTTTTTATTAATGTTATAATCTTTTTAGGTGATAGTATGAAAAAGAAGATTAAACTTAAGAAAAAATTTAAGATAACTTTAGCTGTATTTATACTAATTATGATCTTAGGAATATGGGGATTTAATACTTATCAAAATTATAAGTATGAGCAGACTTATGAATTTAAATTTTTAAATGCTGGTTATACAATAGATGAATATAATATATTAAATGATAATTTTGATGATAAAAAATTAGATGAGTTTTTAAAAAGTGAGTATGATGAAGTAATATTTGATTTATTAAATGAAAAATATTATTTAAGTAAAAACTTTGATAAATATTATAATTATTATAAAGAAAATGATTATTTAGAACTAAGTTATATTATAAGTTATATAAATGTTGGATTAGACAGTGACTTTTATGATAATGTAAGTAGTGCTGATACAAGTAAAAATGAATTAATGCTTGTTAATAAGTATAGTGCTTTAGATAAGGATTATGTGCCTGATAATTTAGTTACTATTAAACAAGATTATTCTTGGGGAACTTATGGTTCTCAAAAATTAAATGAAATTACTTGGAATGCTTTTTTAAATATGTGGAATATGGCTAATAATGAAGGAATTTATTTAATGGTATCATCTAGTTATAGATCATTTACTGAGCAAGAAGAAGTATATAACTCTTATGCATCTGATAGAGGTGAAAAATACGCTGATGGTATTGCAGCAAGACCTGGACACTCAGAGCATCAAACTGGACTATCTATTGATATATTATCACTAGATAGTCCAGTAAGAAGTGAATTTGCTAAATCAACATCTTACACTTGGCTTATAGATAATGCTCATAAATATGGATTTATTTTAAGATATCCAGAAGATAGAACAGAGATTACTGGATATTCTTATGAATCTTGGCATTATAGATATGTTGGAATAGATACTGCTACTTATATTTATGAAAATGATATTACATTTGATGAGTATTATGCTTACTATGAGGCTAACTAATGAATAGTCTAATATTAGTTAATAAAAATAACTTTCTTAGTAAAGATTATGTACCAGAAAATCTTACTCCAATACCTAAAGAATTATATTGGCCTTACTTTGGACCTCAGTTTATTATTAAAGAAGTTTTAGATAACTATATAAAACTTCATGAAGATGCTAAAAAAGAAAATATAAATTTAATGATATCTTCTGGGTATAGACCATACGAAGAGCAAGTTGAAGTCGTTAATGAAATAAAAGAACTTAATAAAGGTGAAGATGTAAGTAATTTAGTAGCACCTCCAGGATGCTCTGAACATCAAACTGGACTTGCACTAGATATATTATCTTTAGAGCATCCTTATGGAAAAACATTTAAAGATTCTACTACTTATAAATATCTTATAGATAACTCTTATAAATATGGTTTTATACTAAGATATCCTGAAAATAAAACTAATATAACTGGGTATAACTATGAATCTTGGCATTTTAGATATGTAGGAATAGATGCTGCTACTTATATTTATGAAAATGGTATTACTTTAGAAGAATATTTATTAATGGAGG
>CAYJNS010000011.1:0-22698 GCA_964371745.1 uncultured Muribaculaceae bacterium | reverse complement strand
ACATTTAAAGGGCAAATTATATTTTCTGTTACATTAGCTGTTGGTACATTTATAATTAATTATTTTTTCAACTACTACGAAGGTATATTTATTGTTTTATTAATAATCCAATTAATTATGTCTATAAAAGTGGAATTTAATATAAGAAAAAAAATCAAAAATAACTTGTAATTATCGCTATTTTTGGTATAATACGTTAAGAAATTGTAATATTTTCAAAAAATATTACTTTTTTTAAAGGAAATTCGGCATGTGAGGGTAATATATATATATAAGGAGTAGTTTGGTAAATGATAGATAAAAATGAAATTCTTAATATTAGCAATAAAGCAGATATAGTAGATATTATTGAAAGTTATATAACAGTTACAAAAAAAGGCAAAAACTTTATATCTATTTGTCCTTTTCATAGTGATACTAATCCTAGCATGGTTATTTCTAGAGAAAAACAAATATTTAACTGCTTTTCTTGTAACACAGGTGGAAATGTTTTTACATTTGTCATGAAATATGAAAACGTATCTTTTAAAGAAGCAATTAAAATAGTTGCTGATAAAATAGGTTATGCACTAAATACAAATAATTTAAAAACATTTGATAAGTATGATAAAGAATATAATATAATGAATTTGTCAGAAAAGTTTTATATAAATAATCTTAATACTAAAGATGGAATTAATGCTAAAAAATATTTAAGTGAACGAGGAATTACAGATGAAATTATTAAACTATTTAAAATTGGCTTTGCAACTGGTGAAAAAGATTCATTAATAAATTTTTTTAAAAACCAGAATATTAATTTAAAGGATTTAGAAAAACTAGGTTTAATAAATGTAAGCGGAATTAGTAATTATGATTTTTTCCAAGATAGAATATTATTTCCAATTGCTAATATGAGTGGACAAGTTGTTGGATTTAGCGGAAGGCTTTATAAACAAAGCGAAGCTGCAAAATATGTCAATTCTAAAGAAACTGAAATATTTAAAAAAAGTAATATTTTATATAACTATCATAATGCTAAAAACGGTGTAAGAGATGCAAAAAAAGTAATAGTTGTTGAGGGATTTATGGATGCAATAAAAATGGTTGCATATGGAATTAAAAACGTTATAGCAACTATGGGAACTGCTTTAACTAATGAACATATTAGTGCACTTAAGAAGTTAAATGTTCCGATTATTTTACTTTTTGATAGTGATAATGCAGGCGAAGAGGCAACGCTTAAAAATGGTTTTAATTTACTTAAAGAAAAATGTAGTGTTGAAGTAATTCGTTTAAGCGATGCTAAAGATCCTGATGAATATATTGAAAAATTTGGTATAAAAGCATTAGAAAATAATATATCAAAACCACTTAAATTTCTAGATTTTAAAATAAATACTTTGAAAAATAATTATAATTTAGAATCATCTGATGAACTTGCACTTTTTATTAAAGAAGTTATTAAAGTATTAAATTTTGTAGATGATGTAACAAAAAAGATTATAGTTAATAATATTAGTAAAGAATATAATTTAGATGAAAAAATATTAACTGATGAATTAGATATACCTAAAATAATAACTATTCCTCCGCCAAAGGAAGAGTTTGTTATAAAACCAAAAAAGCAAAAATATAAAAATCTTGCTAATATGATATTATTTTATATAGTAAGTGATTATCATTATTTGAAAATATATAAAGAGGATTTGAATTTTTTCAAAGATAAAGATGAAAGAATGCTTGCTAGTGAAATAGAAAATTATTATAAATTAAATGAAAAAGGTAGTCTTGCTGATTTTTTAAATTATATTATGAAAGAGGAGAAGCTCCATTTAAAAACTTTAGAACTTATAAATGATTGTGCTAATGAAGTTTTAGAACAAGATAAATTTTTAGAGTATTTAGATAATATAAAAAGGGCAATAGAAAATGATGATATTAATGATTTGAAAGTTAGAATTAAAGCAGAATTAGATATAGATAAGAAAATTAAATTAATGGAAAGGTTAACAAAAATAAAAAAAGGAAGTGTGAATTATGAACGAGATAAAAACGTATGAAGAAAGAAAAAATGATTTATTAATTAAGGGAAAAGAAAAAGGGTATATTACATTTGAACAGTTAGCAGATGAACTTAAAGGTTTAGAAATGGATGGTGATACACTAGATGAACTTTACAATTTTTTAATTGAAAATAATATTAGTGTTTTAGCTGAAGATCCAAGTGCAGAAACTGGTGCAGATGCAAATTCTGGAAAAGAAGATGAAGCAATTGTTTTAACTGCTGATGATTTAACAAAAGATATTAATATAAATGACCCGGTTAGAATGTATTTAAAAGAAATAGGTAGAATACCACTTTTAACTCTAGAAGAGGAGTTAGAACTTTCACATAAAATAATTGAAGGTGATGAAGAAGCAAAAAGTTTACTTGCTGAATCTAATTTACGTTTAGTTGTAAGTATTGCAAAACGATATGTAGGAAGAGGTTTATTATTTTTAGACCTAATTCAAGAAGGTAATATAGGACTTATGAAAGCAGTAGATAAATTTGATTCTGAAAAAGGATATAAATTTTCTACATATGCTACATGGTGGATTAGACAAGCTATAACAAGAGCTCTTGCAGATCAAGCTAGAACAATAAGAGTTCCAGTTCATATGGTTGAAACTATAAATAAAATGGTAAGAATACAAAGACAATTAACTCTTGATCTTGATAGGGAACCTACTGAAACTGAAATTGCTAAAAACATGAATTTAAGCGTTGAAAAAATAAGAGAAGTAATTAAAATAAGCCAAGAACCAGTATCACTTGAAACTCCAATTGGAGAAGAAGATGATTCTCATTTAGGAGATTTTTTAAAAGATACATCACAGTTATCACCTGAAGAATTTGCTGAAAATGAAATGTTAAAAGAAGAAATAAATCAAGTACTGATGAGTCTTCAACCAAGAGAACAAGAAGTACTTGAATTAAGATTTGGACTTAAAGATGGCACATGTCATACGCTTGAAGAAGTTGGGAAAAGATTTAATGTTACACGTGAACGTATTAGACAAATTGAAGCTAAAGCGTTACGTAAATTAAGACATCCTTCAAGAGCAAAAAAACTTAGAGATTTTATGAGTGAATAAAATGTTTTCAAAAAGAATTCAAACATTAGCAAGTTTAATTGATAAAAATAGTGTAGTATTAGATGTTGGAACTGACCATGCATATTTACCAATATATTTATATCAAAAAAAAATCACTAATAAAGTTTATGGGTCTGATATTTCAAATAAAGTTATTATAGGTGCAGAAAATAATTTGTTAAAATATAATTTAAATGGTAAAATCAAATTATTTGTAAGTGATGGTTTAGAAAATATTAAAATAAATTATGATACTCTTGTAATTGCTGGTATGGGGTATATGAGTATAAAAAAAATATTAAGTTATACTAAATTGCCTAAAACTATAGTTATTCAAAGTAATAGTGATCACTATTTGCTTAGAAAGTTTATGAATAAATTAGGATTTAGTATAGATAAAGAAATTACTATAGAGGAAAAAAATATTTATTATGTAATTATTAAGTATATAAAAAAGAAAGAATTTCTTTCTTATAAATATTTGTTATTTGGTAAATCTTTTAATAATAATTATTATTTACATTTAAAAGATAAATATAATTTTCTTTTAAAAAAAGTTCCTCTTAGAAAAAAAATAAAGTTCAATATATATATATATTTACTTAATAAGTTATTGAAAGAAAACAGGGTTTGAATTTGTTGAACTCTTTTTTTGTTGAGTAATATTTTGTATAGATTGCACATTATTATTAGAGTTTACACTACTAGATGGACTACTCCTAAATTCTTTTATAATTGAAAACATATTTTTAGCATTTCCAATTATAGGTTTAACTTCCCTATATATTGGTATTACTTGATTTGCTATACCTAAAGTTTTAGTAATACCACCAATAATTTTAGAAAATGAAAGTCCTGAAGAAATTGCACTAGATCCAAACATAATTAATCACCTATTAAATTATATGACTTATGTAAAAAAAAGATATAATTTTTTGACAAATTATGCTATAATTATATTAGAATAAGGAAAGTGATGATTAGTGGAGATAACATCTAATAAAAAAAATAGTGTGTTTTTAGTTATTATACTATCACCACTACTAATACTAAAATATGCATTAATAGGTCTTAAAGCAATAACAGTAGATCGAGTTATTAAAAAAGATTATATTAAAGAGTTTGATGAAAGTGACATAGCATATTATAGAATAAAAGGAAAAAATAAAGTGGGGGAAGAACATCCTAATTATAGTGAAAAAATACTTAAAAAGTTAGAGCATGATAAGGAGTATTTAAAAAAAGACCTTCAAGAAGAGGGTGCAATTAGACATGATAAACCAAATATATATTACTTTAAAGTCAAAGATGAAAAAGGTAAAATAATTACTGGAACAATGCCTGGATTTTCTAAGTTAGATGTTAATTCTTTTTTAATAAATGAAGGCTATGCTGTATATACAATTAAAACATCAAAATGGATCAATTTTGTATATCAAGAATCAAGTATCTTTGGAGCATCTAAAATAAATACTAAAGAACTTATATTTTTTCTTACACAATTATCTACTTATTTAAAAGCTGGTTTAACTTTAAATAAGTCAATTAAAATATTAACTGAGCAAACAACTAAAGATAAAAATAAAAAAAGAATTTTAGAAAAAGTTGCATATGAATTAGTTCTGGGAGAAAGTTTTTCTAATGCATTAGCAAAGCAAGGGAATATTTTTCCTCAGCTTTTAATTAATATGGTTAAAGCTGCTGAAGCTGCAGGGAATTTAACTGAAACTTTAGATGATTTAGTAAATTATTATAGTGATATACATTCAGTAAAAAAACAAATGGTAAGCGCCGTTGCTTATCCTATTACAATTCTTATTTTTTCAGTAGTTGTAACAACATTTATTTTAATATATATTGTTCCACAGTTTTCTCAAATATATAGTGATAATGGATCTGAAATAACAGGACTTACACTATTTATATTAAATACAAGTGAGTTTTTAAAAAATAATATATTTAATATTGTTATAATAATAGCATCTATTATAATTTTAATTATGTTTGGTTATAAGCATAATAAGTCGATTAAAGTGGCGCTTCAAATATCTGCGATGAAAATGCCAGTTATTAGACATATAATTATATATCATGAAGTAACTATATTTTCTAAAACTTTTGCCTCGTTATTAAAAAATAATGTATATATAACCGATTCAGTAGATATACTTACCAAAATAACTAAAAATGAAGTATATAAAGCAATACTAAATAAAACTATTAAAAATATTAGTAAAGGTGAAAATATATCAGTAGCTTTTGAAGGTCACTGGGCAGTTCCTGATGTTGCTTATCATATGATTATTACTGGAGAAGAAACTGGAAGACTTGCAGAAATGATGGGGAAGGTTAGCCAGTATTATCAAGAAATGCACAAGTCCACTATTAATAATATGAAAACATTATTAGAACCATTTTTAACAGCATTTCTAGCTATAGTAGTGGGGCTTATAATTATAGCGGTAATTGTACCTATGTATGGCGCTATGAATGAAATAGGACTATAAGGAAGTAGTATGATTTATTTAGTAAGTATTTTAGGTTTAGCACTTGGTTCATTTTATTTAGTAATAGGAACTAGATTACCTAAAAAAGAAGATATAGTAATAAAAAAATCACATTGTGATCACTGTGAAAAAGAATTAAAATGGTATCATTTAATACCTGTTTTTTCTTATGTTTTTCTAATAGGGAAATGTGCATATTGCAAAGGGAAAATCAATATATTAAATCCTATTATAGAAATATCTACTGCATTATTATTTGCTTATGTTTATTATAGTTTTGGTATCAGTTATCAATTTTTCATTAGTTTAATTATAATTTCTCTTTTGATAATTATTTGTGTAAGTGATTTTAAATATTATATTATTTTAGATTCACCGTTAATAATTGGAAGTATCTTAATTATTATCACACAGTTATATTATTATAATATTAATTTTGTAATAAGTAATTTAATTTCAGGTTTAGCATTATTTCTTTTTTTCTTCATAGTTAAATTAATTGGAAATAAACTTTTTAAAAAGGAATCTCTTGGGGGAGGAGATATTAAATTTGCTTTTGTAATTGGATTAATCTTAGGATTCCAAATATCATTATTTGCAATTATTATATCAGTTTTTTTAGCGCTTCCAACTTCTATTGCAACAGTAGCTTTAAGCAAAAATAAAGAAGTGCCATTTGGACCATTTCTAGTTGGGGCACTCCTTTTAGTATTTTTAAATTATGAAAAATTCACTCTTTTATATAATTATATAATTGCATAAATAGCAATAGATGCAACAACGCTAGCAACCATCAGTATTAATAGCGCCCAAGCGATTATTTTATTTAATTTTTTATTCATTATATCCCAACTTTCTATATATAATTTATCATATTTTTTTAACTTTTGCAATATATTTAAGTGGTGATACTATGAGCAAAGCATTATTTAAAGCAGTTCTTGTATTTTTTTTATGTATAAGCATTATTTTTATAATATTAGGTATTATTTATGGTTATATAAATAAAGAAATCATAACTTCAAATACAATAGATAATTATAATATAATAACAGTTGAGTTAGTTATTATTAATATAAGCATAATTACTATTGCTATTATTTTTTTTCCATTTATAATTGGTTTATTACTATATTTAGTATTTATTATATATAATTTATTTTCACTCGGTATAATCGCTTATTTTTTTATTAAATTAGATGGGTTAAGTGGATTTATATCAACTTTTTTAATTTTTCTAATAAAATATTTGATACCTATTTTAATACTTATTATACTTAGTATATATTTATTAAAAATAACTATTGATTTTTTTAATAAAGCCTTTAGGAAAATTAATATTAACAATAATATAATACTTAAATGTTATAAAAAGGTAGTATTATTCTTTTTTGTATATATTTTTTATAACGTCATTTTATTACTTTGTAGTAATTTTCTTGAAAAATTAATAGATATTATTAACTAAATTTGATATAATAAAGTTATGGAAAAAGTTGTAATTGGTATGAGTGGGGGAGTAGATTCGGCAGTTGGTGCATATCTACTACAAAAAAAGGGTTATGAAGTTATAGCTCTTTTTATGCGTAACTGGGACAGTACTATTAATAATGAGGAACTGACTGCAGATGAATTACTGGAAATATGTCCCCAAGAAAAAGACTATAATGATGCTAAAAAGGTTTGTGAGCATTTAAATATACCACTTCATAGAGTAGATTTTGTTAAAGAATATTGGGATTATGTATTTACTTATTTTTTAGAAGAATTAAAAAAAGGTAATACACCAAACCCTGATTTACTTTGTAATAAATATATAAAATTTGATTTATTCATTGACGAAGCAAAAAAACTAGGCGCTAACTATATTGCAACTGGGCATTATGCAAGAATTCATGGCAATAAACTTTTAAGAGGAATTGATAATAATAAAGATCAAACTTACTTTTTATCTGATGTTTCTGCTGAAAAATTTAAAAATGTTTTATTTCCAGTAGGGGAGTATACTAAGGAAGAAATAAGAAAAATAGCACTTGAAAATAATTTGCCTGTTTTTGACAAAAAAGATTCAACAGGTATATGTTTTATTGGAGAAAGAAACTATCAAAAATTTATCAGTAATTATTTAAAACCAAACCCAGGGGAAATCATCGATGTAGAAACAAAAAAAGTTATTGGCACTCATAGTGGACTTATGAACTATACTATTGGACAAAGACGTAATGTAGGACTTAGTGGTCATACGCAAAGGCATTATGTATGCGGCAAAAATGTTGATAAAAATATATTATATGTAGCATTTGGCGAAAGTGAATATTTATACTCTGATTCATGTATTTTAGAAAATGTTAATTTTATATCTAGTGATTATCCTTCATTTTGTACTGCAAAATTTAGATACAGGGGAGAAGATCACCCAATTAATATTGAGTATTTAGATAATAATGAATTAAAGGTAAGTTATCCTGGTCTAGCAAAAAGTGTCACTCCTGGTCAAGCATGTGTTTTATATTTAGGCGAAGAGTGTCTAGGTTGTGGGTTTATAAAACAAGTATTTAAAGATAATGAAGAACTTTGGTATATAAAATAGTTGACAATAAAGTGTTAAGTTTGTATAATTAAAGTGTAAAGAGAAAGAGAGTTGTAAATTATGGAACATTTAGAAAGAATATTAAATGAATTAGGGGTTTCAAAAGTAAGGCTTGCTAAATATCTTGGTGTTTCAAGACAAATGGTATATAACTACTTAACGCTAGATAGTTATGATGAATGGCCTAAAGAAAAGAAAATAATGCTTATTCAACTTTTAAATGTTTCTGATTTAAGTGATGATATTTTAAAAAAAGTAACTGTTGATACTAGTTATTTGATGGAAGTTGAAAGTAGATTAAATAACGCAATTAAAAGTGCATCTGATATTGAAAGTTATTTTGATGTATCAGGACTTTCAAAAGAAAATAAAAATATATTAATAGATTTAACAAATCTAATTAAAGAATCTTTAATTAACGATAAAAATGATAAAAATGCAACTGCTATCAAGTATTTACATTACTTACTTCAAACATTAGATACTGTTCCTGAAGTTAAATATATATTTGCTTATATGGCTAAATCTAACGGATTTATAAAACCAGATGATTTTTCTTTTAATCCAGATAAGCAATTTATTTTTGAAGGGATATTATATACTGCTTTGACACTTTATTATAGTGGGGGAGCAAGTAAGAGTAAAATCGCTGAAAATCACAAAAAATTTGTTAAAGAGATTGAAGCAAAAAATGAAGAAAAATTATCTCGTACACAGCAACTATTTGCTTATAAAACATTGGCTTTAAAAGAACTAGGTTATGTAGATATGACTAGTGAAAATTATACAGAAGTTTTAGAAAAGATGGCTGAAATAGAGTCTAGAAAAACATCTCTTAATGATGAATAGAAGTAGAGAAGGTTAGTTACCTTTTCTTTTTTTTATAGTAATAATATATATTAATATAATTGTTATGCAATAAATTAATTTAGTAATAATATTAATTATTTTGAAAAAGAATATTTGAATTATATTAATTTTACTTGATAATACAACCTACTATAAAACGAGTGTTAAATTTAAAATATTAGTCCCCTACTTTATTTTTTTATTAAGTAAGTGGGTTAGGTTATTACGTGCGTACATATATCCTTATTTAATATATAATAAGGATATATGTATATGTATACGAAGTATTTGTGGTATAAAAAAACAAAAAAAATATTTTAATAAAATATAAATTTAATAAATCAAAATTATATTTTCAAATGTTTGATAATATATATTATAATAATAGGCGTAGTAATATGCATTTATTATTGTTATATATATTTTTTTTATCAATAATAATAAGTCTAAATAATATATATTATGTTAACTTATGTTTTTGGAAAGAAAATACTTATAATTAAATAAGTACTTATTACTTTATTACTCTTCTATTAATATTTTAGGTTGATAGTTAGGGTCTAACCATTTTAATATGTATATCATATCTTCTTCTGATACTGCAACACATCCTTTAGTGCCGTTTTCTTTTTTTATATGTAAGAATATAGCTGAGCCATTACCTTTTATAATTGGATTAGTATTATATTCAATTATAACTGCGTATTTATATGCTATATTTTCTTTTATTAAATGTTCAGCACTGTAATGTATATTATCATACACTAATTTATTATAATCATTTGATAATATATCATCAATCCAAAATTCATTTCCTTTAAGTGTAATATAATCTATTTTAATATCATCTAATATACTTATTCCAAAGCCCCTAGTAAGATTAAATAAACCAAGAGGTGTCTTACTGTCCCCTTCCCTCTTTTTATCTGTAACGCCGTTTAATCCAACATAAGCATTAGTTTCTAAAATTATTGTTTCAAGATCATTAATTATTTCAATTAGTTGAAGTTTAGCTTCATAATTTTTAATATATTTAACTTTAATTAACTGTTTCATTTTATTTTTCTATAATTGTTGCATCTTTTCCAGTAAGTGCATTACCAAGATTTTCTAAACTTGTTATAATTGCTTTATTACCTGTATTATCTACAAAATCTTTAGCAGCTATAATTTTAGGAAGCATACTACCTTTAGCAAAATGATCTTCTTCAATATATTTTTTCATATCAAGTGTACTTATAATTCCAATAGATTCAGCATTTTCTTTACCATAATTTATTTGAGCTTGATTTACATTAGTTAGAATAACTAATAAATCAGCATTTAACTCTCTAGCCATCATAGATGCAACTGAGTCCTTATCAATTACAGCGCTTGCGCCTTTATTTTCATCTTGTTTTAAAATAGGGATTCCTCCCCCACCTCCAGCTATTACTACATGGCCAGTATTAAGTAAATCTTTTATTGATTCTATTTCAATTATTTCAATTGGTTTTGGACTAGCAACAACTTTTCTGTAACCTCTTCCTGAATCTTCTATATAAGTTTCACCGGATTCTTTAGCTAAAGTATCTGCCATTTCCTTGGTATAAAAAGGACCTACTGGTTTAGTTGGATTTTTAAATGATGGATCACTCTTATCAACTACAACTTGAGTTACTAAAGATACTACTTTTTTATCTATATTAATGTCTTCTAAAGAGTCTCTAAGTCCTTTTTGGATATGATACCCTATATAACCTTGACTCATTGCTGTACACTCGGGAAAAGGCATATAAGGGATGTCTTTATTTTCATATGAATCTTCAAATGCAAGATTTATTACTCCTACTTGTGGTCCATTACCATGTCCTATTATTATTTCATGTCCATCTTTTATAAGTGGAACAATATTTTTAACTGCTTTTTTTACTAATGATTGTTGTTCTTTTGGATTATTACCTAAGGCATTTCCTCCAAGCGCTATTACTATTCTCATTTTATTTTCTCCTTTACTATATTAATTATAACAAAATAAAAAAGTTAATTGTATATATCAATTAACTTTTAACGGTTTATTTACATATTATAATATAATTGAAGCGACAGTAAGTATAATTATATTTACTAATGCAATTACAACTATAATTTTTAAAACCCATTTTAACCATGTTGTGTATTGAACTTTCGCAAGTGCAAGTCCTCCCATTATAGCTCCACATGTAGGCGTAAATAAATTTACTAGCCCGTTTGCGGCAACAAATGTCATAATAGTAGTCTCCGTATTATACCCTAATTGTTGTGCAAGTGGTGCCATTATAGGTGTTGAAATAGATGCTAAACCAGATGATGATGGAACAAGCACTGATAAACCAATATGTAGAAGATAGTTAAGTGGAGCAAATACTACTCCAGAAACATTTTTAAGTGCTTCAGCTGCATTATAAATAAAATAATTATCTAAATATGTAGCTTCCATTAATACACTTACTCCTCTAGCAACTGCAATTATTAAAATAACTCCAATCATATCGGTTGCGCCTTTTAAAAACGTTTTAACAAAGATAGTTTCTGAAAAACCATTTATTATAGCTAATATAATTGCAGCGATTAAAAACCATACTGCTGCATCATAGAACCACCATAAACCGAATGGAGATCCAGTTAAAACAGAAGTCCAACCATCAAATATTGTTACTCCAAAATCAGTCCATGGAATAAATCCAACAATCATTACTAAAAATGATAAAGCAAATACTATTAAAGTAAGTTTTTGTCTAACGCTTAATTTCGCAGCATTTACTGAAGATGCTTTTTCTCCAAATTCATCTTCCATGTCCTCTTGTTCTTGAATTGATAAAAATGTTGAACCTTTATCTTTTATAACTTTTTTTGCATAACTAACAACAAATGCTATTGAGATTAATAAAGTAGTAATCCAAAGAACAGCTCCTAAAGCAATAATTATACCTTGATTTACTTCAATGCCTTCTGGAAGTGAACTTATAGCAGCACCTACAGCAAAAGGATTTATTGTCGATCCTAAAACCCCAGAACCAGCTCCTAAAAGAACTATTGCCGATGCTACTAGAGTATCCATTCCTGCTGTTACCATAGTAGCTGCAAGTATTGCATAAAATACTACAGTTTCTTCTAACATTCCATATGTTGTACCACCTATTGAAAATATTAACATTAGTATTGGAATTAATATTATTTCATTACCTTTAAGTTTTGAAATTAATACTTTAATACCTTTTTTAAATGCACCAGTTCTATTAACAATGGCTAAAAAACCACCTAGAACAAGAACAAATATACATACGTCAACTGCATTTTCAAACCCTAGTATTGGAGACATTAAAATAGTTGGCAGGCTTGCAGGTTCTACCCCACTTCCGTTAACTATTGTGCCATCTATATACTGAGCTTGTGGTAAAAATTGAGTAATTACACCTAAAGCAATAATTAATAATAAAATTATTGAAAAAGATGATAACATTTGTTTTTTATTTTTTTTAATTTTTATCATGAATTTTTCTCCTTATCTTATTTTAATGTAGCTAACATTACTGCTTTAATAGTATGTAATCTATTTTCAGCTTCATCAAATACTTTAGATTGGGAAGAAGAAAATACTTCATCACTTACTTCCATGGCAGTAATATTAAATTTTTCACCTATTTCTTTTCCTAATTTAGTATTTAAATCATGAAAAGATGGTAGACAGTGTAAGAATATTGCACTATCTTTTGCATTATTCATTAACACTTTATTAACTTGATATGGTTTAAGTAAATTAATACGTTTTTCCCATACATCATCAGCTTCTCCCATAGAAACCCATACATCTGTAGCTACTACATCAGCATTTTTAGTTCCTTCCATAGGATCTTCTGTAAAGTTTAAACTTGATCCTTCTTTTTCCGCTATTACTTTACAAGTTTCAATTAATTCACTTTGTGGCCATAACTCTTTAGGTGCACAAGCAGTGAAATTAATTCCCAACTTTGAACATATAACCATATACGAATTACCCATATTATTTCTAGCATCTCCCATAAATGTAAAATTTAGTCCTCTTACCTCCCCTAAATTTTCCATTACAGTTAAAATATCTGCTAACATTTGAGTTGGATGATATTCATCTGTTAATCCGTTCCATACTGGCACTCTTGAATTTTTTGCTAAGTCTTCTACAATAGATTGACTAAAACCTCTATATTCAATACCATCATACATTCTAGATAAAACTTTAGCAGTATCTGCAATACTTTCTTTTTTACCCATTTGTGAACCACTTGGCCCAAGATATGTAACATTCATACCTAAATCATATGCTCCAACTTCAAAAGCACATCTAGTTCTAGTGGAATCTTTTTCAAATATTAAAGCTACATTTTTACCTTTTAAATATTCGTGTGATTCGCCTTTTTGTTTTTTTTCTTTTAATTCTTTTGAAAGATTTAGTAAATACATTATTTCCTCTTTAGAAAAATCTAATATTTTTAAAAAATCTTTACCTGATAAATTCATTTTTAGTCCTTTCTGATAAGTGGCATAGACATACATCTAGGTCCACCTCTACCACGTGATAATTCTGCACTAGGCATTTGTAATACTTTAATTCCATGTTCCTTAAGTATTTTATTTGTTATATCATTTCTATGATATACAATAACAACTCCTGGAGCTATAGCTAAAGTATTAGATCCATCATTCCACTGTTCTCTTTGACTTCCCACAAGGTCTCCACCAGCACAAGGTATTAAAGTAATTTCTGTATTTAGATATTTTTCTAAAATAGATTGTAAACTTCCCTTAACTTTTTTAACTTTTAAGTCATCTGTGCTATTTGGATCATTACCTTCAGTGATTTCATAAACAACAAGTTCATTCATAATTCCTGGATGATAAGTAAATTTATCATGATCTATTTGAGTAAATACTGTATCTAAATGCATGAATGCTCTAGAATTAGGTATATTAAACGCTAATACTTTTTTTATTTGACAAGTTTTATCTGCAAATAATGCTCTCGATAAATCATCAATAGCTTCCGCAGTAGTTCTTTGAGAGATACCTACAGCTAATATTTCCGAAGTTAAATTTAATATATCTCCACCTTCAATATGATAATATCTATATCTATCATAATACTTAACTATTTCCCCGTTATATTCTGGATGATAATTAAATATATATTCTGCATATATAGTTTCTCTACATCTTGTAACAGAATACATTTTATTTAAGCTAATACCATTTCCAATGCTTGCAAAGTTATCTCTTGTGAAATAAAGGTTAGGCATTGGATCTGTTAAAAATTTACCAACTTCACGAGTTAAATCTACTAATGTTTTTTCTTCATCTAGTTTTTTAGCATCAAGTTCTTCAGCTTGAATACCTTCCATAGTTTTAAGAACTAAATTTTTTACATCTTTGATTTCCAACAAATACTCTTTAACTAAATTTTTATATTTTTTAGTTTTAAGCCCAGCTTCATTAATAAATTGAACTATAAATCTTTCTTTTAAACTAGGATTTTTCTTTAAAGTTTCAGCCATTAAATCTTCTAAATAAACAACTTCTACGCCGTTGTCTTCAAGTAATTTAACAAAAGCCTCATGTTCTTTTAAAGCATCTGGCAAAAAAGGAATATCATCAAATAGTAATCTTTGCAGTGAATCTGGTGTTAAATTTAGTAATTCTTTACCTGGCTTATGAAGCAAAACTTTTTTAAGTTTATTAATTTCACTTTTAACATTAATCATATATTTCCTCCTTTCTTAATTATTTAGTTTTTTAAAAGTTCTATAACTTTCGTAGATAATAAAAAAGCGCATAAAAAGACGCTTTTAAATTATTGGTAGTAAAAATATATTATTATTTATTGGATTCATTTATAAAACACCTACTACTCTCTACTATAAATAAATTATAGCATTTTTAGTTTTGATTGTAAATGAAAATTTATACTGAAATTAGTATTAATATAATTAAACCTAGAAAAAAACCTAAATTTAAATATTCAGTAAACTTATAAGATTTTGCTTTAGGGAATATTTCTTTAATAGCAAGTGTTATCATAAGAACTCCTACAAATAATAATATTATTTTTAAAAAGATAGGACTAATATAATTTTTTAAAAATATATAAGTTATTAAAGCACCTAGAGGCTCAGCGAGAGCCGATAAAAGTAAATATTTAAATGCTATGACTTTATTATTAGTAGCGTAATATATTGGTACAGCAATAGATATACCTTCAGGAATATTATGAAGAGAAATAGAAAAAGCAAGTTTTATTCCCAAAGATGTATCTTGGTATGTTGATGAAAAAACAGCAATACCTTCAGGTAAATTATGGATAATTAGAGCAAGCATACTTAAAATGCCTATTTTATATAAATCATTTTGTTTTTTATTTAATATTTTATTTAAAATAATAATTATAAAATATGCTATTAAGCTAATAATTAATATTACATATTGCCCTTTTATAATACCAAAATGTTTTAATATTTCAAAAAATGATTCAGGAATTAATTCTGTAACACTTAATCCAATCATTATCGAACATGACAGGGATAATGAAAAAGTAATGAATTTATTTATATTTTCATTTTTAAACTTAAAAAATATAAAAAATCCACCTATTATGGTAGATAAACCTGATAAACATGTAATAATAAATGCATTAACCATATTAAAGTATATTTCTTTAACCAAAAAATACCACTTAAATAGAATATAATTTTACATTAAATTATTTATTCAAACCATAATATAATTAGGAGGTAATTATACATGAAAAAAACAAGTAACAGCTCAAGAAACTGTAAAACTTCTTCTAGAAATATGAACTCTAAAAACTCAAATAGTAATATGAGTAAATGTTCAAATTCTTGCAGTAATAATTGTAAATAAAATTAAGCATGAGGATGATTTTGATAATCGTCTTCCTTTTTTTTATCTCCAAGATGAGCGTATATTTCTGTAGTTATCAAGTTTTCGTGTCCTAAAAGTTCTTGAACAACTCTAAGATCTGCTCCATTATTTAAAAGATGGGTTGCAAAAGAATGTCTTAATGTATGAGGAGAAATATTTTTAGTAATACCTGCATCATTAGCAAGTTTTTTAATTATCTTAAAAAAACCAACTCTAGATATACCTCTTCCAAAGTTATTTATAAATACATATTCACTTATTTTAGTTTTAAGTAAAAAATTACGATACTCATTTAAATACATTTTTAAATATATGATTGAAGTGTTATTAAGTGGTACTATTCTTTCTTTTTTTCCTTTCCCCATTATTCTTATGATGCACTCATTAAAATCTATTTGAGATAGTTTTATACTTGTAAGCTCACTTATTCTCATCCCGCTTGCGTATAATACTTCAAGCATAGCTTTATTTCTATAATCATTTGGTGATCTAAGAGTTATATTAAGTAATTTATCTACTTCATCTATTGAAAGATAATTAGGGATTTTTTTTTCTATTTTAGGCAATTTAATTCCATCACATGGATTGGATAATATAATAGTTTCATCTAAACAAAACTTATAAAAAGAATTTATTACAGTAATGTAATGTGCCTTAGTTTTATTACTTATCTCTAAATTATATAAATAATTTTTTATTAATTCATTATTAAGCCTAGTTATATCTTTATTAAAATATTTATTAAATTTTTTCAAATTATCTTTATATGAATTATATGTGTTAATAGATAATTTTCTTTCATATTTTAAATGATCTAAATATTTTTCTATGTTTTTATCTAGTATAAAATTTTCTTTTTTCATAAAGATACCTCATATTAATTATATAATATTTTTTTGATTTATGCTATAATTATATATAGAGGTATACATGGAAATATTAGCAAATAAAATAAGACCTATTAAATTGAGTGATATTATAGGTCAAACACATTTAATTGGAAATGGTAAAATACTTACTAATTTGATAAAGCATAAAAAATTATTTTCAATGATTCTTTTTGGTAAACCTGGTACTGGTAAAACCAGTATTGCGAGTGCTTTAGTTAATGAACTTGATAAGCCTTATAAGTTTTTAAATGCTACCATTAATAATAAAGATGATTTTCAGTATGCTATAAACGAAGCTAAGATGAGTGGTGATTTAATACTCGTAATAGATGAAATACATCGTATGAATAAAGATAAACAAGATATACTGCTTCCTTACATAGAGTCTGGTAAGATTATTCTTATTGGATTAACTACTAGTAATCCTTATTTTAAAATAAATCCCGCTATACGTAGTCGTGTACAAATTTTTGAACTTCATGATCTTAGTTTAAAAGATATTATTAAAGGATTAAAAAATGCTTGTATAAATTTAAATAAAATAAAAATAGATGATGATACTATTAAACATATTGCTAATTTAGCAAATGGAGATTTAAGATTTGCTCTTAACTTACTTGAAGTTGCATATCACTCGTCTACTAAGGGTATTGTAACTGTAGATTTAGTAAAAACAATTAATAGTAAACCTGTACTTAATGGGGACGCTAATGAAACTGATCATTATGATTTATTATCAGCACTTCAAAAAAGCATAAGAGGATCTGATGAAAATGCTGCTCTTCACTATTTAGCAAGGTTACTTGAACTTGAAGATTTAGATTCTATTTATAGAAGACTTGCTGTTATAGCATATGAAGATATAGGTCTTGCTAATCCAGCAATTGGAACAAGACTTGATGCCGCTATTAGATTATCTGAAATGGTTGGAATGCCAGAGGCTAGAATTATTATTGGTGGTATAGTATTAGAAATGGCAATTTCACCTAAAAGTAATAGTACCTATTTAGCAATTGCTAATGCTATTAATGATGTTAAATTAGGTAATACTGGTGGTATAAGAGAAAATATTAGATACGCCACTAAAACGTATCTATATCCGCATGATTACCCTACTTCATGGGTTAAACAAGATTATTTACCAGATAAACTTATTAATAGAAAATATTATATTCCGAAGAAGAATTTAATAGAAATGAATTTATATAAAGTACATTTAGATAGAAAAGGAGAAAAATTATGAAAATAGCAGTTATCGGAACTGGAGCTTACTCTTTAGCAATAGCCTACTCTCTTGCTAAAAAAAATAATGATATATATATGTGGACACATCAAGAAAGTATAGTTGATGAATATAAGAAAAATAAGAAATTAAAGTCAATAATTGATTTTAAGATGGCAAGCAATATATATGTGCTTAATGATTTGAAAGAAGTGATGAAAGATGCTGATATTATTTATGTTGGTGTTGCTTCTCAGTTTTTTAAACTTATAGTTAATGATATGAAAAAATATTATAAAAAAAATACTCCTATATGTATTGCTACTAAGGGAATAGATGATACATCTAAAGAGTTTTTATCCAATATAGCAAGAAATGTATTAAACACTAAAACAATAGCAGTTTTATCTGGCCCTACATTTGCTATAGATATTATAAATGAAGAACCTGTTGCTCTTGCTCTTGCTACTAAGTCAACAGTTACAAGAGAATTAATAAAAAATACCTTACCAAATAACAAACTTAAATTAAGATATAATACAGATTTAATTGGAGTACAAATATGCGGTTCTGTTAAAAATATAATAGCAATTGCATCAGGTATACTGAATGGTATGGGTTATAGTAACTCTACTACAGCATTTTTAATTAATGAAGCAATGCATGATATTAAAAATACTATTTATTATTTAGGTGGTAAAAAATCTACTATACTATCTTTTGCAGGTATTGGAGATTTAATTCTTACTTGTACTAGTACTAAATCAAGAAACTTCTCTTTTGGCTATACTATTGGTAAATATAACGATTCTAAAAAAACAGAGGAATATTTAAATAACACAACAGTTGAAGGTTTTTATGCACTTTTAAGTATAAAAGCATTACTAAAAAAACATCAAATAAAAATACCATTAATTAACATCATAAATGATGTAGTAAATAATGGTAAAAATCCTGAAAAATTAGTTAAATTTTTAATAGAAAAAGAATAAAATAAATTATTCTTTTTCTATTGGTTTCATATATCCCCCTAAAACAAATGTGTTGTATCATATTTATCATAATAAATAATCATTTATTACATAATTTGCAAGATATATACCCGCAACTGCTGGAACCATAATCATAGATGTAACTATATCACTTTTAATAGGTAACTCTTTACTTGCTATAACATCTATATTCAAATCAATATTTTCTTTTCTAAGTTCATATCTAATTTTTTTAGCTAAGGGATCATTTTCAGTCTTAGAAAGTTTAGTTTGGTAAACTAAACTAGAATCTATTCTATTACCCATACCCATACATGATATTAGTTTAATATTATTTTCATTAGCAAACTTAATTATTTCTATTTTAGTACGTATGCTATCACAAGCATCAATTATATAATCGTGATTACTAAGTAACTTTATATTATCTTTAGAAATAAATTCATTATAGATATTTAGCTTTAATTCTTTATTTATATTTGTATATCTTATATTAGCTACATCTACTTTATTTTTATTTATTGATGGTATATCAGATATTATTTGTCTATTTAAATTACTTTCTTCAAATGTATCATAATCAAATATAGATATGACTCCTACCCCGCTTCGAACTAAAGATTCTAGGGCAAAACCACCTACTCCACCGATACCTACAACAGCAATCGACATTTTTTTTAGTTTATTTAGCTTATCTTTTCCAATTAATAATTCTTCTCTTTCAAACATAATTACCTCATATAAAAATCTAAAGAAAAGCCCCTAGATAAAGCCCGCTCTCGCGAGGTGGTAGAATACATTACTAGCTTTGGATCCTAATGCACTTAATGGATTAGTCTTCTAACCTACTGATAAATTAATTCCCCAATTATCTATAATAGTCGGTTTATTGAGTACCTTCCTTTAGATAAGTTTATTTTATCATAGTAAAATAGCAAAAACAAGCCTTGAATTTACTAAAAATATATGATATGATGAAAGAGTAAGTGAGTAAAAAAACATATCTTAATTGATATGTTTTTTTACGCTATAGTTTCAACAAGTTTAGTTAGTTTATTGGTAGCCTCAGCTTTTATTTTAACGTATTTTAAATAACAATCACCACAAAGTGGAACATATTCAAAGTTTTCATTTGATCCATCAATTATTACTATTTCTCCAGTATCAGTAAATTTATCATTTTCTTTACGAGCGTTGTGTGTAGCTTTTTTACCACAAATACATAAACTAGCCGCACCTACTTCTTCAATCTCATCGGCTATTGCAAAAAGCTTAGCTATACCACTTGAAAATATATTGCCACTAAAATTGCTTTTTAAACCATAAGTTATAATTGGCACTTTAATTAAGTGAGCTATAGTCCAAAGTTCTTCAATTTGTTCTTCATTTAAAAGTTCTATTTCATCTACTAATATTATTTTTGCAGTATAGTATATTTTATAATATTTTTCACATAAAAGAGATTCATTTTCTCCTAATAAAATATCAACTTCTTTTTCAAGACCAACCCTTGAAACTATTTTTGTATTACCCTTAGTATCTTTTTTTGATTTTATAATTATACATTTTAAATTTCTTTCTTTATAGCTATGAGCAGTTTGTAATATATTAATTGTTTTGCCACTATTCATAGCACTATATTTAAATACTAAATTCATCAGTTTGCTCCTTTTAATTTAATTACTTCTTCTAATGAAACATCATTTTTTGAAAAAGAAGGTAAAATATTATTTACTTTTATAACCCAAGAAGGATTAGCTTTTTTAACACCATTTTCCATAACAGGATTATATTTATATCCGATAGACTCAACTGTGTTTAACCCTTGGCTAAAATAACCTCTATCAAGTAAGGACAAAAATTCATAAACACCATGCTCTATTGTATCAAAATATATTAAACTACCACTACTAAGTCCCCCGTGGATATTATTTGCATAAAGCATACCATCATGTGTATATCCAGATTCAACATTTGCTATAGCTTTGGCAATATTTGTATCAACATCTGGAAAAAACTTGCTAAAATAATCAATTAAAGCTATTATATATTCCTTAGAATCATTATTAGGCATTCTATCAGTTTCCAATTTTAATGTTGTATTTTCATGATTTATATAATACTCTATTTGCTCATCTAATGAGTTAAATTCAGTATCAAGTTTAAATACATTTTTTTCATTAAAATTATAATCATCTGTATTTAATTTATAAAAAAGTTCAATTAAATAATTCTCCTCTATTAAAAAGGAATTGGTATAAAAATCAAAAATATATTTATTTTCATTTACATAATTTTCTAATTTTTCATTATGTTTAAATTTTATATTTAAAACATCTACTACATCTTTTTGCGGGTTATATTCATTATAATTTATTTTAGGTTCATCGTAATATTTATAAATTCCTAGATTTTGAATAAGTGCTTCATTCTTGCTATGTAATATTAAATAACTAGTAGTTGAAAAAATAGTAAACATAAATAAAATAATCGTTAGAGTATATAAAAATATATATTTTAATAATTTTTTTTTCATTCTTTATCCTTCACGCTATATAATTATATCAAATAATAAAAAAAAGTCAAATTAATTTTGACTTGCATTTAAATTAATAAACTTATTTTCACCAGTAATTGGCCTTTCAGAAACTTCATTATTTACCTCTTGGTTAATAATATTCCCGGTTGATTGAACATTAATAGGTTCATTTACTTGATTAACAGAACTAAATGTAACTTTTGATTTCCAAGTATTAACTACATCACAACTAGATGAATATGGTTCTGGATTAGGTTTTTCCAATTTTACAATCATTGGTATTTTAAAAGCTGAACCAAATGATACACATGTACCTGGTTGAAGTGTTTTTTGTTTTTCAATAATATCTCCAGAAACTCCCGGAAGCATTTCCTCAATATATTTAATGTCTTTTGGATGAGTCATTTTAAAAATTAAGAAGTTAGATATCTGAGAAATTACTGTTTCACTCATTTCTACAGGTCTTTGTGTAATTATATTAAGAAGTATTCCATATTTTCTACCCTCTTTAGCTATTCGGTCAAATATATTATATCCAATTAGGAAAGTATCATTATCACTTTGAACATATCTATGTGCTTCTTCTAAAAATAAATGAAAAGGAAACGATGCTCTATTAGGTGATGATTTGGAATATTGAAAAAATAAACGAGAAAATATTTTAACTATTACTTTTGCTATATGATCATCAATTTCTTCTAAATTTATATTAATTATTTGAGCCTTTTTACCATTTTTAATTAGTAATGCTTCAATAAAAGAATTTAGTTCATAATTAGTTTTAACGAAATAATTGTTAAGCTTACTATTGATAATAGCATTAAGTCTTACTTTTAAAATTATTGCAATATCATATAGTGTATCATTATGTAAAAATCCTTCGCTTATTAAAGTGAATTCTAAGGCGCTTTGAAATTCTTTTAAATCAAAGGTTGCTGCTACTGGAACTTCTAAACTTTCTATTTCTTCATCTACTAATTTTAATATATAATCCGTTATTAATACCGATTCTCCAAAGTTCCCATTTCCATCTATTTCAAAACATTCACTAAAACTTCT